>NZ_SMKA01000035.1 GCF_004348455.1 Kribbella albertanoniae | reverse complement strand
CGCTGCGCTTGTCGCCGAGGGCCAGCAGGGCGTCGGCGATCTCGTCGATCTTTGCCTTGTGCCGCCGGACCGCCCCCGAGGACGCCTTGATCACGCAGGTTTTGGTGCCGTGCTCGTCGGAGCGGCCGACCCAGACGCCGCGCTCGTCGGTCTTCTCGGCCGCCTCGGCCTTGGCCAGGTCGGGGTCGGCGTGCATCTTGGCGGCTTTGATGATCTTGGCCAGCCGGGTCGGTGAGATCGTGTCAAGCAGGTGCGCGACGCGCTTGTCGACGTACAGCGCGGCCGCGAGTGACAGTTTCTCGCAGTCACGGGCGAGGTTGCGCGCCTTCCAGGCCGTGACCTCCTCGCTCAGCACCCTCGCCCAGACGAACGGGAACCGGTGCCGCAACGCCAGCGCGTTCGCCAGATAGTCCCGCGCCACACCGGGCGACATTCCCACGACCGCGCCGTACTCCGAGACACAGAACTCCAGGATCGGTGGGCAGCCGTCCCCGCCCAGCACCACCACACGCTCCCGGCCATCACTCGCACGACGCCCCGGACGCACCGGGCACACATCGGGATGGAAGCGGTCGGCGTACACGACAGCATGAACGAGGGAGCGTGTGGCCGACCGTTGCTCGGTCGCGCGTTCCTCGGCGGCCGACTCCAGCAAGTCGGCCGTCGACAGCATTGACAGCTCCGTCTCGAACATGTGTTCTAATATAGTCACGAAACGATAACGGGGCAAATCGGCCTTGCAGACAAGGGATACCGCGGCCTGGGTCTCGTAGCGGAGGAGGTGACTTGGGTGGATCAGCGTGTCGACAAGGAACGGCCGGCCGGATCGGGTTGGCGGCTGTTGGCGATTGCGGCGGTGACAACCAGGGTGATGGCCGCCAGCAGGACTGGTCGGTAGCCGAGGTGGTTGGCGAGGGTGACGCTGATGGCACCGGCCGCCAGGGAGACGAAGAAGCCCAGACTGGTCAGGATGGTGAAGTCGCCGGCCGCGAGTTCGCGGCGGCTGAGGTCCATGATCACGGTGGTGGCGGCTACTGAGCCTGCGGCGTACACACCACCGAACAGGCCGAGCACGGTGACTGTGAAAACGAGTGGCGCGAACCCCGAGCTCAGCGGCAGAAAGGCGCTCAAGGCAACGGCTTGTGCCGCGCAGGACAGCGCGAGCACCCGGCTACGTCCGTACCGTCTGGTGAGTAGTCCCCCACCGACCGCGCCGGCGATACCCGCCGTACTTGCGACGATCCCCACGACGATGCCGATCCGGTCCGGCGGCCAGCCGGCATCAACCAGCATCGGCATCACCAGCGCGTACCCGCCGGCCACGCCGACCCAGCTCAATGGCAGCAGCACCAGAGTCCAGCGGACGACGCCGGGCGCGCGGAAGACTGTCAGCAGGGAGCGTGGTGAGGGTCTCTGCCGGGAAGAGGGCCTGCTCGCGATACGACACGAGCTGCCTCAGCGGCGCGAGCGTGACGACGACCACGGTGAGCACAGCCGCGTGCCATCCCCACCTCGAATAGATCAGCAGCGCCAGACCACCCCCGACAACATGTCCCAGGTAGCCCCCGCCCAGGCGGATGCCACTCCCGGCACCGCGGTCGGCGTACCTCAGTGCTCGCACTGACAGCGCATCCGCAGCCACGTCTTGCATCGCGGCGGCCTGGACGATGAGGAGCACGATCACCAGCAGGAGGCCGAACTGCCTGACGGGATCGATCGGGAGCAGCGCGGCCAGTCCCAGAGCGAGTGTCGGTTGCAGGACCAGCAGCCACGAACGGAAGTGACCCCTGCGAGCTCCGAACCGATCCAGCAGTGGCGCCCACAAGAACTTCACCGCAAGCACCATGCCGGTCAGGTTGAGCGCGGCGAGCTGACTCAAGGACGCACCGCGATCACGCAGGATCACAACCAGGGCGACATGGAGGAAGCTGATCGCGATGTACTGCCCCGCGTGCAGCGCCGCCAACAGCCGGTACGTCGGGATCGGCCGCGCGACGCCCAACTCAGCTGACTGCGTCGTCATCGGCCCCCCACCTGCCAGCTCGCCGCAGTCAGGCGCTCCCGGTAGAAGCGCGCGTACGTCGCGCCGCGAGCCATCAGCTCGTCATGGCTGCCGACCTCTGCCGTCCGGCCACCGTCGATGACGACGATCTGATCGGCCTGCTCAATCGTGGTCAGGCGGTGGGCGATGACCACAACCGTGCGGCCTCTGCTCGTCAGGGCGGTCAGGCCGGCGGTCACGGCCGCATCGTTCTCCGGATCCAGCGCCGCGGTGGCCTCGTCGAGCAGCACGATCGGTGCTTCCTTCAGCAACGCCCGCGCGATCGCCACCCGCTGCCGCTCTCCGCCGGACAGGGAGAGACCGCCTTCACCGACTCGGGTGTCCCACCCGTCCGGCATCCGCGCGACCACCTCGTCCAGCCGGGAGGCGGCCGCGGCGTCGGCCAACTCGTCGTCGGTGGCGTCGGGTGCGGCGAGCCGCAGGTTCTCGGCCAGCGTGCCGTCGAACAAATAGGTGTCCTGGAACACGATCGCCAGCTGACTCATCAAGCTGTCCGTCGTCAGTTCACGGACGTCGACCCCGCCGACGCGCACCGATCCCCCATTGACGTCCCAGAACCGGCAGATCAGCCGCAGCACCGTGGTCTTACCGGAGCCGGACGGACCGACCAGCGCGGTCATGGTGCCGGCCGGGACCCGGATCCCGAAGTCGTTCAGAACGGGGCGTCCGCCGTACCCGAAGGTGACGTTGTCGAACTCCACCGTGCTGTCGCCGCTGGGCTTCGGTTGCGCGGGCTCGGGCAGCGGGGCGGCGTCGAGTACTTCGGCTACGCGGTCGATCGCGACCTCGGCGACCCGGATCGTGCCGAACAGGTTGCCGACCTGCGCGAGCGGTTCGACGAAACGTGCTGCGAGGACCAGCAGGGCAATGGTTTCGGCGAGCGAGAGTTCACCGGCCAGGGCTAGTAGCGCGCCAGAGACAAGCACGATCGTGAAGCCCACTTGGACGACGGCGATGTAGGCGATCTGCGGCATGGTGTGCCGGTTCAGCGCGGCGCGGAAGGCCACTCGTTGCTGGTCCAGTGCGCGTTCCATCGGAGCGAACCCTTCCTGGGCACGGCCGGTGGCGCGCAGGACCGGCTGGGCCTGGGCGAACTCGATGGCGCGACCGGCGGCCTCGGAGGACGCGTCGTCCATCACCACCTGGGTCTCGCGGACGATCGGCGCCGACCAGCGCAGGATCACCATTGCGGCCGGCAGGGTGACCAGGAAGGCCAGTCCCATCCGCCAGTCGATCAGGAACACACCGGCGACGACCGTCAGCGGGGTTGCGATGGACTGCACCAGCTCGGGCCAGACATGCGAGACGATACTCGCGGCCGACGGCGTCGACTGCGCGACCGTTCGGGCCGTGCGGCCGGCTCGGTCGCCGACGAACCAGCCCAGCGGCAAGGTGAGTAAGTGCCGGCCGAGTCCGTGCTGCAGGTCGCGCATGATCAGGTGGGCGATGCGGTAGCCGAGCGACTTCGCCCACCACAACGCGCCCAGGTATGCGACGCCCAGTACGGCGATGATCCCGGTCCATCGGGCGGCGAGGTTCAGATCGGGTGGCGACTGGAGCAGGGCCTGCAACAACGGGATCAGGCCCAGCAGCATTCCACCTTGCAGTACGCCGAGGACGGCGTACCGGATGGTCAGTGTCCGAAGCATGGCCGGGTGCGGCCAGAGAGCGAGCAGCCGGTTGATCATCGTGCAGCCTCCGTCCTGGGGAGCTGGTACTGCGCCGCCCACATCCGGGCGTATTTCCCGGCACTGTTGAGGAGTTCGTCGTGCGTGCCGCGCCCGACGACGTGGCCGTCGTCCAGCACCACAATCTGGTCGGCGCGCGCGATGGTGTGCAGGCGATGTGCGACGACGAGCAGCGTGCGGCCCTTGGTGAGTTCGGCCAGCGCCTGCTGGATCGCAGCCTCGTTGTCCGGGTCGACGGACGCGGTCGCCTCGTCCAGCAGCACGATCGGCGCGTCCTGCAGGATCGCCCGGGCAATGGTCAGTCGCTGTCTCTCCCCGCCCGACAACACGCCACCGCGACTGGTGACGACTGTGTCGTAGCCGTCCGGTAACGCGAGGATCGTCTCGTGGAGTTGCGCCGCCCGTGCCGCCGCCTCCACCTCGTCGTCGCCGGCAGTCGGGTCGCCCAGGCGGATGTTCTCGCGGATGGTGTCGCGCACCAGTACGACGTCCTGGAAGACCACCGCGACCATCCGCAGCAGTACGCCGGGCGCCAGCTCGCGGACGTCGACCTCGCCGATCCGGATCGCGCCGCCGGTGACGTCGAAGAACCGCGGGACGAGGCGCGTCAAGGTCGTCTTGCCGGAACCCGACGGCCCGACCAGCGCGGTCACCGACCCTTGTGGGCAGTGCAGATCGACGTGATGCAGCACCTGGTGGTGCTCGTCGTAGCCGAAATCGACGGCCGCGAACCGGATGTCCCACTGCGACGGCATTCGAGGCTCACGCACTGTCGGCAGCGAGGGCTCATCGAGAACCGCAGAGACATTGCCCGCAGCAGCTTTGCCCTTGCGGAGCAGTTGGGTGCCTTGCACCAACGTCATGTACGGCGCGGGCAGGCCGACGCCGACCAGGATGAACGGCAGCAGGTCGACCGGTGCCAGCCAGCCGGCCGAGATCATGGCCGAGCCGGCTCCGATCACGACGACCAGGACGGCTGCCGGAGACAGCAGCGCCATACTGGCGAACAGCGCGCGGCCGCTCTCGGCGCTCCAGGCCGCCAACGCATCACAGAACTCGTCGACCGCACCCGAGAACCGCCGCCACGCCCGCCCGGTCAGGCGATAGGCCTTGATCACCTGGATGCCGTCGACGTACTCGACCGTCGCGTTGTTGATGGATTGCTGGGCGGTGACGAGCTGCTGCATCCGGACCGGCAACGTGCGATGCGCCCTGCTGATCGTGAGCATGGCCAATGGCAGGAGCGCTAGCGTTACCAGGGTCATCCGCCAGTCGACCGTCACCAGATAGACGATGGCTGCGAGGGGTAGTCCGACCGCGCTCGCCACGTCGAGCCCGGCATGGGCGACCAGGTGGTGCATGTCCTCGATGTCGTCGTCGAGGACCTTCTTCAGTTCGCCTGATCCCTTCTTGCTGAACCAGCCCAGCGGGACGGTGGAGAGGTGGCGCGCCAGGCGGGCTCGGAGCTGGCGCTGCAGATCCGCGTCGACGTAGTGCGTCAGCAGATTGCCGGCCACCAGCAGACCGAGACGCCCAGCTGCTCCGGCCACGCCGACTGCCAGCCAGCCGACGACCGCGCGCCCCGGGGTGTCCACGGTCAGCAGCGTCTTCGCGATCTCGGCGACTGCGACGTACGGCAGGAGGCCGAGCGCCGAGCTGACCAGCGATAGACCGGCGCCGAACAGCAGCCGTCCGCGGACAGCGTGGAACAGGCTCGGTGTAGGCGGTTTCGCGGTGGCTTTGCGGTCGGCTTTCATCAGTGCGGCGCTCCCTGTCTGACGGATGCGTACAACGTACACACAGGGACAGCTTAATGACAACCATTTCAATTTAGGGAGAGCTTCAGTCGCGCGGCAGGAAGCCGTTCACCAGGGCGGTCACGCCGCTGACGAGGGCCTCCCGAGGCGCCACGATTGGCGCCGTACCGGCGATTTTCGCGAGTTGGGTGTAGGCGGTGCCAGCTGCGGAACCCTGCCGCCGGAACGCGGTCAGCGTGAGCTCGTCGAGGTGGCCGAAGGTCAGCTGACCCCAGACGAAGTGCCACATCGCCGCGTGCGCGACGACAGCGGTCGCGTCATCGAGCCCGGTCTCCCGCAGCGCCTCGACCAGATGCTCCGAGATCGGCAGTGCGCCGGGCGGCAGCTCCTGGACGGCGAGCAGGGCTTGCACGGTCCACGGGTTGGCTGCGAGTACGTCGTACGTCTGCGTCAGCGTATCGATGATCCGCTGCCGTGGATCAGACCCAGTCGGCAGGGGCTGCCGGGCGATCTCCTCCGCGACGTTTTCGAGCAGGCCGATCAGCAGCGAGCGCTTGTCCGCGACGTGACGGTAGAGCGACATCGGCGACGTACCGATCTCGTCGGCCACGCCACGCATGGTCAACCGCTCTACGCCGTCGCGTTCGACCAACTGCTGCGCCGCCGCGATGATGCGGGCACGGCTCAGCGGGCCGGCCCTCCCGGCCGGCCCGGATCTCCGCTTGGTCGCCACCCGCCCAGTCTGTCAGGGGGTGGTCAGCACGATGCGGAGGTTGGCCTTGGGTTGGTGTTGCCAGGCGGCTTTGGCTTCTTCCAGGGGGTAGGTCTCGATGATGGGGCGGATGCCTTTGAGGACGGCGAAGTTGAGGGTGTCCTCGGAGTCCTGGGCCACGCCGGAGTACCAGCCGGAGACGCTGATCCGGCTGTCGGCGAGTTCGTGGCCGGTGACCTGGATGGGGTCGGAGCCTTCCAGGACGATCAGTTGGCCGTTGGGGCGGAGGCCTTTGATCAGGTCGGTCTGGAGTTCGGCGCGAGAGACGGTGGCCAGTACGGCGGACGCGCCTCCGAGGGCCTTCAGGGCCTCACCCGCGTCGCCTTCCGTGCTGTCGATGTATTCGTCGGCGCCGAGCTGCCGGGCCAAGGCGTCCTTGTCGCGGCCGCGGTTGATCGCGACGGTCCGGAAGCCCATCTTGTCGGCGAACTGGATCGCCAGGTGCCCGACACCGCCGACGCCCTGGACCGCCACCAGATCACCGGGTCCGGCCTTGGAATGGCGCAGGGCGTTGAAGGCGGTGATCCCGCCGCACATCAGCGGGGCCGCTTCCTCGAACGTGAGTCCTGAAGGGATCCGGGCGACCGCGTCTTGCGGGGCGACCATGTATTCGGCGTAACCACCGTCGTACGACGTACCGACGATCGTCCGGTTCACGCAGTTCGTGAAGTCACCGCGGCGGCAGTGCTCGCAGGTGAAGTCGACGCCGCCGGACCAGCCGACACCGACCTTCTCGCCGACCGTCCACAGCGTCACGCCCTCGCCGACCGCGTCGACCACGCCGGCGATCTCGTGGCCCGGGATCCGGGGCAGGACCGTGCCGAACAAGGCGTTGCGCGGGATCGCGTCACCGCCGCAGATTCCGCAGGCGTGGACCTTGACCCGAATCTGTCCGGGCGCCGGGTCGGGAATCGCTACATCCGTTACCACGAAGGGCCCGCCGGCCTGCTGTACCTGAGCTGCTCGCATAGTCATCAGAAACCCTTTCAGTGCATTCCGCCGTCGGCGACCAGTTGCTGTCCGGTGATCAGGCCGGCGTCGTCACTGGTCAGGAACGCCACCACCGCCGCCACGTCCTCCGTCGTACCGAGGCGCCCGATCGGCACCATCGCGACCAGGCTCTGCTTGTACTCGTCGTTCGCCGGGTCGGTGAAGATGCCCGCGCCGTCGATCGGACCCGGTACGACGGTGTTGACCGTCACGCCACGTGGTCCGAGTTCGAGGGCGAGCACTCGGGCCAGGTACCCGGTGGCCACCTTGCTCGTGCCGTAGAGACCGACGCCCAACTGCGGGACGGTGGTGGTGTTCGACGAGATCGTGACGATCCGGCCGTTGTCGGCGATCCGGCGGGCGGCCTCGCGCAGGACGAAGTACGGGCCCTTGGTGTTGACCCGGAAGAGCAGGTCGAAGTCCTCCTCGGTCACGTCGGTGACCGCGACGTTCACCTTCTCCATGCCCGCGTTCGCGACCACGATGTCGATCCGCCCGAACGCCGCGATGGTGGCATCGAAGACCTTCTGGATCCCGTCCAGCTGGGACACGTCGGCCGCGACCGTGATCGCGCGGACCCCGAGCGCTTCGGCCGCCGCCTGAACCTCGGCCGCGGCGTTCTCGTCGCGCGAATAGTTGACCACCACGTTCGCCCCTTGCCCGGCGAGCCGGAGCAGGATCGCCCGGCCCAGCCCCTTGGACGAGCCGGTGACGAGCGCGGTTCTCCCCTGCAGCGTCATACTTACTTTCTCCCATCAAGTCGCCCTGCTCCGATCGTCCGGCGTGATCGGACGGAACGGAAACAGAGCTTTTTTGGGGAGGGCACAAGGAATCGTTGTGGCAGGATGCTGGTGTGGATCTGAGCTTGCGTCTCCTGCAGGCGCTGGCCGCCGTGGCCGAGGACGGCAGCATGACGCGGGCGGCCCGGCGGCTCAATCTGACCCAGCAAGCGGTCAGCGGGCAGATCCGCCAACTGGAGCGCATTGTCGGTACGCCGCTCGTCGTGCGGCTGTCGTCCGGAATCGAGCTGACCGCGGCCGGCCAAGTCGTTCTGAAGCAGGGCGAGGCGTTGCTGTCGTCGGCGGAAGCGATGATGTCCGAGGCTCGGATGGTCGGGGCCGCGCGGTCCGAGCCACTGCGGATCGCGTTCAAGGCGCAGAGCACCGCGCACTTCATGCCTGCGGTCGAGGCGGCGCTGCGGCGGCAGGCACCGGATCTCGAGGTGCAGCCGATCTCCTCGCACACGCTGCCCGAGGAGATCGAGGCGCTGGTCGAGGGCCGGGCGGACGCTGCGTTTCTGTGGTTGCCGATCGGCGATGATCCCCGGTTCGTCATTCATCCGCTGCTCGCCGAGGACCGCTGGGTCGCGCTACCGCCCGGGCACCCGTTGTCCGAGCGGAACAGCTTGACGATTGCCGACCTGGCCGACGTACCGGTGGTTGGGCCGCGCGAGGGGATGCCCGAAGCGGTCGTCAGCTTCTGGTTCATCGATCCGCGGCCTGACGGTTCGCGGGCTGTTTTCGGGCCAGAGGGTCGGACCCCAGAGGAGTGCCTGCATCTGGTGGCCGCGGGGCACGGCTGCTGGATCGCGCCTGCGTCGACGGTGACCTACTTCGCGCATCCGCGGCTGGTGTGGCTGCCCCTGGTCGACGCGCCGCCGAATCAGCTGGCGCTCATGTGGGCTGTGCACAACCCGAACCCGTATCTGCCGTTGCTGCTGCAGGAGACCAGCCGGGTGCTGCTACCTGCCAACTGAGGTGGATTGGGCCGGCTTGTCGAGGGCGCCGTCGAGGCGCGTCGTGATGGTGATCGTGAGGAGCGTGAGGACGGCGAGGGCCGCGATCAGGGTCCAGCGGGCTGCGGTGTTGCTCATGAGGAAATCGTGGCGTGCGGCGGGTGCCCTGCGGAAGGGTGCAGCGACGGTTTCAGGGGCCGGTCCGGGGTGCGCTCCGGGGGTTCCCTTGTGCGGGAACGCCGGGTGAACGAGGTGTGACCGAATCGGCACGCCGAGGTGGTGGGCGATCTGCCGTGCACGGCTTTACGGTTGGTGCCTGGGCCGGCGCCGAGAAGGGGTCAGATGAGCACTTTCGAGGACTTGGGTTCGTTGTTGCTGGTCCGCGGCGCGGATGAGATCGACCACGCCGGCGGCAGCCTCTACGTGCATCTGCATCGCGTCGCCAAGCGGCTCACCACGCTGGGCGCGTCCGAGACGCTGATCCTGGCCGGGCTGGCGCACGCGTCGTACGGCACGGATGGTTTCCCGACCCATCTGTTCGACTGGCAGACCGAGCGCCCGGTGCTCGAGTCGGTGATCGGGCCGGAGGCGGAGCTGCTGGTCTATCGGTACGGCGCCTGCGACCGGGAGACCAGCTGGCGCGATCTGGCCGAGCACCGCACGGTCACCGACCGCTTCACCGGCACCTCGGAGGAGGTGAGTGGCGAGCAGTTGCGGGAGTTCGTCGATCTCACCATCGTCAACGAGCTCGACGTTCTCGACCACGCACCGAAGCTCGAGCCCAAGCTGCGCCCGTTCCTGCAGGAGCAGATCCCGCGCTGGCAGTCGCTGGCCTCGCCGGCCGTGCTGGCCGATGCGCAGCGGATTCTGCAGCTCTGACCCGCGTTCCTGGAATTCCGTCGTTCGGCGACGCATGATCGGAGCATGTCCAGGTACGAAGTGATTGCTCACGCCAAGCCGGTACGCCGTCTGACCGAGCCCGAGTACGTCGCCCTGTCGCTCACCTCGTACCCGCTCGACCGGGGTCTGCGGTTCCAGCGACTCGACGAGCTGCCCGACGGGAAGGTCGCGATCGTTCTCCAGCACAAGACCTCGGCCCGCAAACAGGACCAGGCCTACGCGATGGCCCAGCGGACGCTGTTCCAGCTCGGCATTCCAATGACCGAGGTGGAGCGCGTCGATCTGCATCGGGTCACGCGCAAGCACGGCCGCGCCTTGGTGCGTTCGTGGATCGGTCCGCAGGGTCCCGGTGATCCCGCCGGTGACCGCGAGCCGCGCCGGCCGAAGCCGACGCTGCCTTCGCTGCGGGCTGCCCGGGAGCTGCCGACTGACTAGGGGGTGAAGACCTCGAAGCGGGTCGCGTACTTGGTGCCCAGGAGGGTGCCGGTGGGCCGGGAATTCCCTTCGAGGAATTCCTCGGCGTCGAAGTGCGGCCAGTTGAGGCCGTCGATGTAGGCCTTGTGGGCCTTCAGGGACTCGACGCCGATGCTGAACGTGTCGGTGGTGTCAGCAGCGTGCCGTGAGTTGGGCGAGCCGGCTGCCCAGACCTGCTTGACGCCACCCCAGCGCTCACCGGCGTCGGGGAAGATCCAGCGGTTGGCCGCGTCGCGGACGGCGTCCAGCGTGGCGCGACCGGTGCTGATGTGATCGGCCTGGTTCATCAGTACGTCGCCGTCCCACGTGTCGCGGAAGTTGTTCGTGATCACGATCTCCGGCTGGTGCCGGCGGATCACCTCGGCGATCACGCGGCGCAGCGGTACGCCGTACTCGATCGTGCCGTCGGGTTGACCGAGGAACTCAACTGCCGACACCCCCACGATCCGCGAGGACTCGATCTGCTCGGCCTCGCGCAGTGGGCCGCACTCGTCGGGGGCGATCCCGTCGATCCCTGCCTCGCCCGAGGTCAGCAGGACGTACACGATCTCCTTGCCCTGCGCGGTCCAGCGCGCGATCGCCGCCGACGACCCGAACTCCAGGTCGTCCGGATGCGCGACCACGGCCAGCGCCTTCTGCCAGTCCTCGTCGACCGGCTGCAATCCTTCCGAAGCACTCATGCTGTGCAGGCTAGTCGCCGAAGACCTTGCGTGTGTACGGGTTACTGAACGTGCGGTTGGGATCGACCCGATCGCGCACTGCGAGGAAGTCGTCGAAATGCGGGTAGCGGGCACGGAGGTCGTCGGCGCCGAGGGTGTGCAGCTTGCCCCAGTGCGGACGCCCTTGGTACTCGGCGACGATTCGCTCGAAGGCCTGGAAGTAGATGTCGTGCGGTAGCCGGTGGTACTGGTGGATCGCGATGTACGCCGTGTCGCGGCCGGACGCGGTCGACAGCCAGATGTCGTCGGCCGCGGCCACCCGGACCTCGATCGGGAACGGGAAATGGTGGCCCGACTTGTCGATCCAGTCCCGGAGGCGGTGCAGCACCTCGACCACGTGCTCGCGCGGTACGGCGTACTCGGACTCGCGGAAGACGACGTTGCGCTCGGAGACGAACACCTTGTACGACGCGTCGACGTACTCGCGGGCGGAGAGGGCGCGGGATGCGAGCCGGTTGATCCGGGGCACCAGCGCCGGGCGTCGGGTCGCCAGGCGGTTGGTGAGCTCGAAGACACGGTTGGACAGCAGTTCGTCGTCGATCCAGCCGCGGATCGTGCCGACGGGCGACGCGGTCACTCCTTCGGCAACCCGGTTGTTGCGCAGGGTCAGCGCGAGCTCGGTGTGCGGGAACCAGTAGAACTCGAAGTGATCGTTGCCGTCGGCAAGCTGATCGAAACCGTCGAGCACTTCGGCCAGCGGGAGGGGCATCTCCTGGGCGCGCAGCAGGAACGCCGGGACGGTCTGCAGGGTGACCGCGCTGATCACGCCGAGCGCGCCGACCGAGACCCGGGCCGCGTTGAAGACGTCCGCGTTCTCCTCCGGGGAGCAGTGCAAGATCGAGCCGTCGGCCGTGACCAGGTCGAGTGCGGCGATCTGGGTGGCGATCCCGCCGAGGCGAGCGCCGGTCCCGTGGGTGCCGGTGGAGATCGCTCCGGAGATCGTCTGTTTGTCGATGTCGCCGAGGTTCGCCATCGCGAGGTCGAAGGCGGCCAGGCCGGCGTTGAGCTTGCGCAGACCGGTCCCGGCGCCGACGGTGACGCGACCGGATTCCTGGTCGGCGTTGGTGATCGCGGACAGGTTGTCGAGTCGGACCATCACCTGCTCAGGCGCGGCACAACCGGTGAACGAGTGGCCGGAACCGACAGCCTTGAGCTTCTTGCCTTGCTCGGCCGCAGCTTTGACCGATGCGGCCAGCTCGTCGACCGAGGTCGGCGCCAGGATCTCAACGCCGGTCGCAGCTTCAGTCCCGGCCCAGTTTCGCCACGTGCTCATCCGAAGTTCCGTCCCTCACCTCGGTAGGTTGCCAGCTCGGTCAAGGTTTCGCCGTCGATTGCGTGGACGGACTCGAAGCGTTCGAACATTTCCCCCGCCTTTGCGTAGCGCATCCAGACTCGATCTCCAAGATGCAGGGCGTCGGCGGACTTTCCAAGGACCGGAGTCTGCACTTCTCCGGCACCTTCTGTGCCCAACAGCTTCAGGCCGGCCGGCCAGGCGGGTGAGGGCAGGCGGGACTTCTTCGCGGGGCCGGAGGCGACGTAGCCGCCACCGAAGAGGGTGGCGATCCGCGGGGCTGGGCGGCGTACGACGTCCAGGGCGTACGCGACCGCGGGCTCGGGCTGGAAGACGTCGTACTTGTCGAACAGCGTCGGACCGTAGAGGCCGGAGCCGGCGGTGACTTCGGTGACGACCGGGTCGGCGCTGCTGATCTCCAGGCTGCCGGTGCCACCACTGTTGACGATCCGCAGCGGACCGAGCTGCTTGACCGCGTCGACGACCGCACCGCGCCGGTCCGCGAGCTCAGCGGCGGAGCGGCGCTTCACCCAGCGCACAGCCGGGGACGTGTCGGGCAGACCGGCGATCTGCGCCTCGTAGAACATGACTCCGGTCAGCTCGAACGCGTCGTCCGCGACAACCTGCCGAGCCAGTGCGGCCACGTCATCCGGGGTGCGGAGCGGCGAGCGCCGTACGCCGAGATGCTGGCCGAAGACCCGCAGGGACGCGTCGACGTCGAGTGCTACCTGGATCTTCGCGCCACCAGTAGTCGCGGCGCGGATGAAGGCCAAGTGCTCTGGGGAGTCGATCATCAGCGTGATCTTCGCGGCCGCCTCGGGGTTGGCGGCCAGCTCGCGCAGCGCAGTGCGGTGCGTGGTCGGGTAGCCGAGCAGGATGTCGTCGACACCGTTCTCAGCGAGCCAGAGGGCCTCCAGCAGCGAGTAGCCCATCACCCCGTGGAACCCGGGCCGCTCCAGCGCGGCCGCGAGCAGCTGGCGGCAGCGCACCGACTTGGAGGCGATCCGGATCGGAGTCCCCGCGGCCCGCCGTACCAAATCGTCCGCGTTCCGCCGGAACGCGGCCAGATCCACCACGGCGAACGGCGCATCCAAGCCCGCGGTCAGCCGTCCGTACCGCTCGAACTCACCCATTCTGGGAGTGTAAGCGAAGAAATACTGAAAGGTAATACATCTTTGCGAGTTAGCCCTTGAGCCGGGCAGCTGCCGCCTCCACGCGCTCGTCGGTTCCGGTCAGCGCGACCCGGATGTGGTGATCGGCGTCGGGGCTGTAGAAGGTGCCGGGCGCGACGAGGATGCCGTGCTCAGCCAGGGCGGCCACCGAGGCATAGGAGTCGTACGTCAGGTGGTCCGCCCACAGGTAGAGGCCGCCGTTGGAGAGCGTGATGTTCCAGCCGGCGCCGGTGAGGGCGTCGCGGAGGAGGGTGCGGCGGCGGAGGTAGCGCTCGCGCTGCTCATCCACATGGGTGTCATCAGCGAACGCAGCAGCCATGGCTGCCTGGATCGGTGAAGGCACCATCAGTCCGGCGTGCTTGCGTACTGCAAGCAGTTCCGCGACCACCGTCTCGTCGCCAGCGACGAATCCGCCCCGGTAGCCGGCCAGGTTGGAGCGCTTGGAGAGCGAGTGCACCGCGAGCAGGTTGTCGAAGGTCCCACCGCAGATGTCGGGGTGCAGCACGGACATCGGCTTCTCGTCCCAGCCGAACTCGGCATAGCACTCGTCACTCACCAGCAGTACGTCGTTCGCCCGCGCCCACTCGACAGCCCGCCGCAGGTCGTCCGGGGGCGTGATCTGGCCAGACGGATTGCGGGGCGAGTTCAGGTAGGCGATCCGGACCGGACCACCGTCGTACGCCGTCGGGTCCGCCACCGGCACGCTGGTTGCGCGTGCCAGGGCCGCACCGGCCTCGTAGGTCGGGTAGGCCAGGTCGGGGATCAGCACCATGTCCCCAGCGCCCACGCCGAGCAGCGTCGGCAGCATCATGATCAACTCTTTGGTCCCGATGACCGGCAGTACGCCGTGCTGCGGGTCCACGCCGACCACTCCGAGACGACGGGCCAGCCAGTCGACCGCAGCTTGGCGGGCCGACGCCGTACCGAGTGTGGTCGGGTACGCCGGTGCGTCCGCCGCGTCAGCCAGCGCCTTCTGCACCAGTGCGGGCACTGGGTCGACGGGACTACCCACGGACAGGTCGACGATGCCGTCCGGATGGGCGGCCGCCTTGGCCTTGTATGGGGCGAGCTTGTCCCACGGGAAGTCGGGCAGCCGGCTGGAGGTCTCGAATTTCACTCCGCCATTCTCCCCCGCTCATTCACTGCAGGGCTTGCCTGGGTCCACTCTCTGGAGGATCTGGTCGGCGATCACCTTCAGCTGAGCGAGTTGCTCCGGCGTGAGCGCATCGATCACGTACTCGCGGACGGTACGGACATGTCCGGGTGCAGCGTCCACCAGGAAGGCGTAGCCGGCATCCGTCAGGGTGGCGACGGTGATCCGGCCGTCATCCTCAGCGGGACGCCGTACGACGAAGCTGCGGCGCTCGAGCCGTTTGACCACGTGCGACAGCCGCGACAGCGAGCCGTTGGCGAATCCGGCCAGATCACTCATCCGCCGGGACCGGTCCGGTGATTCGGAGAGCCCGGCGAGCACCAGGTACTCAAAATGGGTCAGACCGGAGTCCCGCTGCAGCTGGTAGTCGAGCGCTCCGGGCAGCTTGAACATCAGCCCGGCCAGCGACATCCAGGCCGCGAGCTCATCGCGCTCCAGCCATCGGGTGTCCTCGTTCCGCTCCGCCACGCCGCTAGTTTACGTGATTTGTTGACGCTTCAAGTCCCGAGGGTCTACCTTGAGTTGATACATCAACTGATAACCGAGAGTGAGCCATGAACGTCTTTCTGTGGATCCTGGCCGGAGTTCTGGCCGCCTTCTTCCTGGCCGCGGGCGCGAACAAGCTGGCTCAGTCGCACGCCAAGCTGCTCGCGACCCCGAACATGAAGTGGGTCGAGGACTTCTCGCCCGGCACCCTGAAGCTGATCGGGGCCGCCGAGGTGCTCGGCGCGATCGGCCTGATCCTGCCGGCCGTCCTCGACATCGCCCCGATCCTGACCCCGCTGGCCGCGGTCGGGCTGGCCGTGATCATGCTCGGCGCGATCATCACCCACGGCCGCCGCAAGGAGTACCAACCGATCATCATCAACGCGGTGGTCCTGGTGCTCGCCGTCGTGCTCGCGATCTTCCGGTTCGGCCCGAACAGCTTCTGAGCACTCAGAGGTAGAGGCCGGTCTGCCCGTCCTCGAGGCGGTTGGAGGCGACGGCGTGCAGGTCGCGCTCACGCAGCAGGATGTAGTCGTCGCCTCGGACCTCGACCTCGGCCCGGTCCTCCGGGTCGAACAGGACGCGGTCGCCGACCTCGACGGTCCGGACGTTGGCGCCGATCGCGACGACCTTCGCCCAAGCCAGCCGGCGGCCCATCTGGGCGGTGGCGGGGATCAGGATGCCGGCCGACGACTTGCGCTCACCCTCGGCCTCCACCGAGACCAGGACGCGGTCGTGCAGCATCCGGACCGGCAGCTTGTCGTCGGTGAGCTTCTTGCGAACAGTCACCGGCGTCCCACCAGGCGACGGATCAGCAGCAGCACGGCGACGACACCGACGGCAGCACCGGCGACCGCGACGAGCTTCTGGGTGCGGAGCTGCCCGGTCTCGTCGAACACCTGGGACTTGGCCTGCTCGACCTGCCGCAGGGCCACGTTCTTCGGGTGCGCGCGGTCGACCAGCTCGTCCACGGTCGAGGCCAGCCGGGCCCGGGTGGCGGCGATGTCCGCTTCGATCTGCTCGGCGGTGCGAGCTTTCGTCTCCGACATACCCCCATCCTCGCAGGTCAGCCCTGCATGTCCACGACCACCTTGATGTCGTCGGGCTCCCGGGCCAGCGCCGACGTCCAGTCGGACAACGGGACGGTCCTGGTGATCAGGCGCGTCAGCCAGTCCGGATCCGCCGCCTGCAACACGTCCACGGCGTCGGCGTAGTGCCGCTTGGCGGCGTTGACCACGCCGATCACCGAGACGTTGCGCACGACGAGCTGCCGGATCAGTGCATCGAGCTGTACGTCGATCGAGGCGGGCCCCGGCGAGATGCCGATCAGACACATCACCCCGGCCGGTCCGAGCAGCTTGGCGCAGTCGAAGACGACCTGGCCGACACCGGTCGCTTCGATGATCACGTCCGGTACGACGGGGAGCTGGCTGAGGTCCGTCAGATAGCTGGCCCCGAGTGCGCGGACCAGGTCCGGCTTCGGCCCGTCGGACATCCGGTCGAGCACATGGACGTCGTACCCACGCTGTCGCGCGACCATGGCGGCCAGGAGCCCGATCGGCCCGGCCCCTGTGATGAGGACGTGTTCGGGGCCGTACCAGGACCGCTGTCCGACCGCATCGATCTGTTCCCAGCTCTTGGTGAGCACACTGGCCGGTTCCACGAGTACGCCGAGGTTTCCGAGCTCGGCGGGAACCGGTACGGCGAAGTAGGGGTCGACGCGCCAGCGCTCGGCGCCGTACCCGTCCAGCTCCTTGATTCCGCGCTCGGTGTAGCGGCCGTTGCGGCAGAAGTCCCACTCACCGCGTGCACAGGCCGGACAGGGCACCGGGTCCGGCCGGCGGACCACTCCGGCGACCAGGTCACCCGGTGCGAAGCCGGAACCCGCAGGTGCCTCGAGGACCCGTCCTAGCGACTCATGGCCGATGACCAGCTGGTCTGAGCCCGGCCGACCGGTTCCGAAGTGTGCGGACACCAGCTCTAGATCGGTCCCGCAGATGCCTGTCAGCAGGGCTTCTACCAGGATTGATCCGTCAGTGACCGGCGGCTCTGCCACCTCACCCAACCGCGCGGAGTCCGCCTTGCCCGGTGTGATGGTCATCGCCCGCATGGCCTCAGGCTAGCCGGGTCATGTCCACTGTCACCTCGATTGCTGTGGCCGCGCCGCCCGAGTAGATGCCCTTCAACGGGGACACGTCGGCGTAGTCGCGACCAGTGGCGACCCAGACGTGCCGGTGTGCGATCGGAAGGTCGTTGGTCGGGTCGAAGCCCCACCACTCACCGGTCCAGGCTTCGATCCACGCATGGCTCTCACCGACGACTGTTTCACCCACTGCTGCGTTCGGCTTGGTGTGTAGGTAGCCGGAGACGTAGCGGCTCGGGATACCGACAGCACGCAGCATGGCGAGCGTGAGGTGTGCGTAGTCCTGGCAGACGCCCTCACCGGCCTGCCACGCGTCGATGGCCGACGAGTGCACACCTGTGGTGCCGCGCTGGTACTTGAGGGTGTCGTGCACCCACTTGGACACTGCGAGCACGGTCTCCTGGGGAGTCCGACCCTTGCGCAGCCCGCGGGCCACAGCGGTCAGCTCGCGGTGCTTCGGAACGTAGCTGGTCCATTCGAGGTACTCGGCGTACAGGTCGACGGACTCCGACGACCGCACGTCGTTCCAGGACGCATCGACCGCAGGGAGCGGCTGTCCGGTCGTTTCGACCACGGAGGACGCGACGACCTTGAGCTCGGTGTGCGGGGTGAACAGGTCGAAGGCGTTGACCTCAGTGCCCCAGTAGTCCGTGTACTTGTAGGCACGGGTCGCGGGGACAGTCTCCAGCCGCGCAACCATCAAGTTCTGCCGGTCGTCACTGCGCGGGGTGAGCCGAGCCTCGTTGTAGGACTGGGCGACCGGACCGTCGTACCGGTAGCCGGTGGTGTGCACCACCCGGAGACGCCACCTCACAGGTTCACCTCCGCGTTGTTCCACTCGATCCAGGGCACGGTGTGGAAGTACTGCCGGGACACTGCCTCGCCGACCTCGCGCACTGTCGTCTGCAGCGCCTGCAGTCGGCCGGTGAGGTTGTCCAGCAGCTCAGCAGGGCGCAGGAACTCCAGATCGCTCCGCGCCTTCCCCAGCAACCGGGACGCCTCCGCGCCGGTACCAATGCGGGCCGCCGGACCGCGGTCGAGCTCCTCCAGACACGCCTCGGCCTGCAGCAGCGCGTGGAACGCCGACCGCGGGAACAGCCTGTCGAGCAGGAGGAACTGCACCACCCGGGAGGCATCGAGTGCACCCCGATACGTGCGCAGGTACGTGTCATGGGCACCAGCAGAACGCAGTACCGTCACCCACCCGGGAGACGTCGGCTTGTCGCCCACCCGGGACATCAGCAGCCGGACGATCATGTCGACCCGCTCCACCGAGCGCCCCAGCACCAGGAACCGCCATCCGTCGTCGCGGCTCATCGTGGAGTCGGCCAGTCCGGCGAACGTCGCCGCCCGGTCCTCCACGAAGCTCAGGAACCCGTGCGGCCCCATCCGGCGCGCAGCACGCTGCCGCTCCGGTACGGCGTTGTACGTCGCGTTGATGCACTCCCAGAGCTCACTCGACACCACCTCCCGGGCGACGCGGGTGTTCTCCCGGGCACTGGAGATCGACGAGATGATCGAGCCGGTCTCCGGTGACATGGCGACCAGCTCGGTCAGCCCCCACACGTCCAGCGGTGCGCCGTCCGGCGGGTTGATACCGAGGACGTGGAGCAGGGTCCGGCTGGCCGTATCGGCATCGACCGAGGCATCCTCGAGCAGCTGGTGCACCGAGACGTCGAGGATCCGCGCGGTGTCGTCCGCGCGTTCGACGTACCGGCCGATCCAGTACAGCGATTCGGCGTTGCGTGCGAGCATCGTCAGCACCTCCCCATCACTGTTGCTGCTGCTGGGCGATATTGAGTTCCGGACCGCGCTCCGGAGTGGACGCCTCTTCTGAGGTCACGCCGAGCCCCGGACCGCTGAGCTCGGAGACCGCCGCCGAAGCACGTGGCGCCAGGACCCAGGTGTCCTTGGAGCCACCACCCTGCGACGAGTTGACGATCAGACTGCCCTCGGGAATCGCCACTCTGGTCAGTCCGCCCGGCAGTACGAAGACGGAGTCGCCGTCATTCACCGCAAACGGCCGCAGGTCGACGTGACGCGGTTTGAGCCGTCCACCGACCTTGGTCGGCACAGTCGACAGCTGTACGACGGGCTGCGCGATCCACCCCCGTGGATTCGCCTTGATCCGGCGCCGCTGGGCTTGCAGCTCCTTGGGCGAGGCGTCTGGTCCGAAGACGATGCCATAGCCGCCAGAACCCTCCACGGGCTTGGTGACCAGCTCGTCGAGCCGGTCCAGCACCTCGTCGTGTTCCGCGGGCAGCCAGCAGCGGTAGGTGTCCACATTGGGCAGCAGCGGCGCTTCACCCAGGTAGTACTTGAGGATCTCCGGCAGATACGTGTAGACGAGCTTGTCGTCACCGACACCGTTGCCGATCGCGTTGGCGATCACCAGGTTGCCTGCGCGCGCCGCGTTCACCAGGCCCGCGACCCCGAGCACGGAGTCCGGTTCGAAGTGCACCGGGTCGAGGAACTCGTCGTCGATCCGCCGGTAGATCACATCGACCCGCTGCTCGCCCTCGGTGGTCCGCAGGTAGATCACGTTGTTCCGGGCAAACAGGTCGCGGCCCTCGACCAGCTCGACGCCCATCTGCCGGGCCAGCAGCGAGTGCTCGAAGTACGCCGAGTTGAAGACACCTGGTGTCAGTACGACGACGTTCGGATCAGTGGCTCCTGGTGGGGCCGCAGCGCGGAGTGATCTGAGCAGGTGGACCGCATAGTCGCCGACCGGACGCACCCGGTGCTTGGCGAACAGGTCCGGGAAGACTCGCGCCATGGTCCGGCGGTTCTCCATCACGTAGGACACCCCGGACGGGCTGCGCAGGTTGTCCTCCAGTACCCGGAAGTCGCCCTGCTCGTCGCGGACCACGTCGATCCCGGCCACGTGGATCCGGACGCCGTTCGGCGGGACGATGCCGGCGGCCTGCCGGTGGAAGTGCTCGCACGAGGTGATCAGCCGGCGCGGCAGTACGCCGTCCTTCACGATCTGCTGGTCGCCGTAGATGTCAGCCAGGAACGCCTCCAGCCCGCGAACCCGCTGCACGATCCCACGCTCCAGCCGGGCCCACTCCGAGGCCGTGATGACCCGCGGCACCAGGTCAAGCGGAAACGGCCGCTCCTGGCCAGACAGGCTGAAGGTGATGCCCTGATCGACCAGAGCCCGGTCCAGTGCCTCGGACCGCGTCGTCAGGTCCGCCGGCTGCAGCGGACTGAGGGAATCGTGCAGCCGCTTGTACGCCGTCCGGACGCCATCGACCGGATCGAACATCTCGTCGTACGCATCGGCATGCGGCCGCCGCGGATCGAGGTATCCGGCAAACAACTGTGGTTCCGCGGGGCGGGGAGGTACGCGGCTCATCTCCGCATCCTCACTCACGAAAGCCATGTCCGCACCTGGAACGAGAGGCGTGCCCCCTGAGGCGTGGCCAGAGTTTTCACGCACGTAACATTGCGGGCATCTCACTCGATCCGTGGAGGGCCTGATGTCCGAGCGTTTGTCCGTCGGCGATGCCGCACCTGATTTCACCCTCCAGGATGCCGACGGCAACGACGTCGCGCTGAAGGACCTGCGCGGCCAGAACGTGATCGTCTACTTCTACCCGGCCGCGATGACCCCGGGCTGCACCAAGCAGGCCTGCGACTTCCGCGACTCGCTGGACTCCCTGCAGGCCGCCGGGTACGCCGTACTGGGGATCTCCCCCGACAAGCCCGCGAAGCTGGCCAAATTCCGGGAGCGCGACGGCGTGACGTTCCCGCTGCTGAGCGACCCGGAGAAGGAGACGCTGACCGCGTACGGCGCCTTCGGTGAGAAGACCATGTACGGGAAGAAGGTGACCGGGGTGATCCGGTCGACGTTCGTGATCGACCCGGACGGCAAGGTCGCGGTGGCGCAGTACAACGTGAAGGCGACCGGGCACGTGGCCAAGCTGCGGCGCGATCTGGGGCTGTAGGGCGCGGGTTGCTGATTCACCGGCCGGAGGTCTTCCGCGGAGGAAAACCTCCGACCGTTTCATGTGAGCGGTCCAAGTCCCGAGCATGCCGCTGTGATTTGGATCACACCAGTAGTTCAGCGGACCGCAGCTAGGGTGTTACCCACCGTGAGATTTCCCGCTTTCCTGTGAACGAGCAGTACTCCGGAGGCCGTTGCAGTCTTCCGGAGAAGCCGTTTCGGTTCATTGCGAACTTCGCCCTGACCAGCCCAAACCGGGTACTCTGCGCGCGCAGTGAGCCTCTGGGAGGGAGGGACCAACCGCGATGGGAAAGCATTCCTCTGCGGTAACGCGAAGTAACAAGAGCAACAACAACCGCCGGCCGGTGTACATCACCGCGGTCGGACTACTGGTGCTGTCGATCGGCGGCGTCTTTGTGGTCCGGTCCTTCGGCTCGGAGGCCGGGGCGGACGGGATCCTCGGCGGCAAAGCGTGCGACGATCCGGCCCAGGTCAAGCTGACCACCGCGCCCGAGTTGCAGCCGGCCATCGAGACCGCGGCCAAGTCGCTGGCCGCCAAGGGCGGCAAGGACGGCGTTCCGTGCCTGCAGTTCACCATCACCGGGGCCTCTGCGGCGAAGGTCGCCCGGAGCCTCGCGACCGGGGGCGCCGACCGCCCCGACCTGTGGATCCCCGACTCCTCACTCTGGGTTTCCCAGGCCGACGACGGCGAGACCGTTCCGTCCGTCGCCGTACCGTCGGTGGCCAGCTCGCCGATGGTCCTGGTCGGCCGCAGCTCGAACTTCGCCGATACCTCGTCCTGGCTCCGGGCCATGGCCGGTGCCCAGCCGGCCCTGCTCGACCCCTTGGGGACTTCGCCGGGTGCGCTCGCACTGCTGGCGATCCAGGCCGAGCGGCAGCAGACCTCGACGCCGGACACCACGGTGAACAGCGTCGTCGTACCGCTCGCGCAGCGGCTCGGCTCGATGCCCAAGCCGTACACCGATGTGAACGCACTCTTCGGCCGCGCGGCACCGGAGGGCAGCACGGTCGTCGTGCCCGCCTCGGAGCAGGCGTTCGTGAAGTTCCAGGAAGAGCACCCCGAGGGCGGACTCAAGGCAGTCATGCCCGCCACCGGCACGCTCTCGCTGGACTACCCGATCGTGGTCACGGCCAAAGGCGACACCGCCAAGGCCACTGAAGCCGGCAAGGCGCTCGGCGCGGAGATGCTCGGCGACGTCGCCGGCCAGGCCCGCGACCAGGCCGGCTTCCGCGACCAGTTGCTCGGCCAGCTCAGCGGCGGCCGTGGCGTCGGTGAGGTCGACCAGCTCCCGAAGCCGAACGCCGAGGCGATCGAGCGCACGCTCGGTGGCTGGAGCCGGCTCTCGCTGTCCACCCACTCGCTCGCGGTGATCGACGTCTCCGGCTCGATGGCGGAGAAGGTCGGCAACAAGACCCGGATGCAGCTCACTCTCGAGGCGGCCATCGGCGGCCTCACGCTGTTCCCGGACACCGCATCGCTCGGCCTGTGGACGTTCTCGTCGAACAACGGCACGGACGGCGCCGACTACAAGAAGCTGGTGCCGATCGCCCCCTTGTCGCCGAAACAGCGCAAGACGATCACCAACGTCCTGAAGGTCCAGAAGCCGATCCCGAACGGCGGCACCGGCCTCTACGAGACCGCGATCGCCGCCGTCCGCGCGGTGCGGAGCGACTACGACCCGAACGCGGTCAACTCGATCCTGCTGTTCACCGACGGCAAGAACGACGACCCGGGCAGCGCCGACCTCGAAGCGACGATCCGCAGCCTGCAGAGCCTGAACGACCCCGACCGCCCGGTCCGCATCATCGCGCTCGGGATGGGCCCGGACGCGAACCCGGACGAGCTCAGCCGACTGGCCCAGGCCACCGGCGGCCGCCACTATGTCGCCCAGAACCCCAGCGACCTCCGTCAGGTCTTCATCGACGCCCTGCAGAGTCGCTGACCTCGCCCGCTCCCCTAGGATGTCTGTCCTAGGGGAGCCATTCCCCGGCCAGAGTGGTGGAACGGCAGACACGCCGGCTTTAGGTGCCGGTGCCCTTGGGTGTGCGGGTTCGAATCCCGTCTCTGGCACAGCTGTCGACTAGTCGAGGCAGAACTCGTTGCCTTCGACGTCCTGCATGTTGATGCAGGACTCGTTGATGCCGTCGGCGTACAGGATCTGGCCTTGTACGGCGCCGAGCGCGACCAGGCGGTCGGACTCGGCCTGTAGTGCGGCGAGCCGCTCGTCGCCGACGAGGCCGGTCCCGGCGCGCACGTCCAGGTGCACACGGTTCTTGACGACCTTCCCCTCCGGGACCCGCTGGAAGAACAACCGTGGTCCCACGCCGGTGGGATCGATGCATGCGAACGCCGACCCCTGGCTCTCCGCCGGGAGCGAGTCGTTGAACTCGGTCCACGACGCGAACCCCGGCGGCGGGGGCGGCACCTCGTAGCCCAGTACCTCGCACCAGAACCGCGCAACCCGCTCAGGATCCGCGCAGTCGAATGTCACCTGAAACTGCCTGACCGTTGCCATCCCCTCAGCTTATTCGCGCCGCCGGTGCATTAGCTTGTCGAAAGTGGACAGCGGGCTTCGTTGCAGGGGTGTAGGGATGCGGGGATGAGCGCATCGGTGAGCGACGCGATCACCAGAGTCCACCGCGAGGAGTGGGCTCGGGTGGTCGCTGGGCTCGTACGGCGGTTCGGGGATCTGGATGTGGCCGAGGAGGCCGCGGCCGAGGCGTTCGCGGTGGCCGTCGAGCGATGGCCGAATGACGGCGTACCGCCTAACCCAGGTGCATGGCTGACGACGACGGCGAACCGGAAGGCCATCGACCGGCTCCGGCGGGAGAGCAAGCGCGACGATCGGCAGAAGGAGGCTCAGATGGCGTACGACGAACCTGTCGAGCCTCTCGGGGTGATCGACGACGAGCGGCTGCGGCTGATCTTCACGTGCTGCCATCCGGCGCTGGCACCGGAGGCGCGGGTGGCGTTGACGTTGCGGATGGTCGGTGGGCTGACCGTGCCGGAGATCGCGCGGGCGTTCCTGGTGCAGGAGACCACGATGGGTCAGCGGATCACCCGGGCGAAGGCGAAGATCAAGGCGGCCAAGATCCCGTACCGGGTGCCGGCCGCGGAGGACCTGCCGACGCGGGTGACCGGCGTACTCGCGGTGCTGTTCCTGGTTTTCAACGAGGGCTACCTGGCGACCGGTCCCGATACTGATCCGGTCCGCGCGGACCTCACGGCCGAGGCGATCCGGCTGGCCCGCCTGATCCGCGGGCTGTTACCGGCCGACGGCGAGGCGGCGGGGTTGCTGGCATTGATGCTGCTGACCGAAGCCCGCCGTACGGCGCGGGTCTCGGCGACCGGGGAATTGGTGCCGCTCGGCGAGCAGAACCGCGGCGCCTGGGATGCCGACCTGATCGCCGAAGGGCACCAACTCGTCCGCGAACGCCTGGCCGCCGGCGTCGCTCCCGGCCGCTACCAGATCCTGGCCGCGGTGAACGCCGTCCACACTTCGGCGCGCGATGTCCGAGACACCGACTGGTCGCAAATCGTCGCGCTCTACAACCAGCTGTTCCGCGTGGACCCCTCACCGATCGTGGCACTCAACCGCGCGATCGCCATGGCCGAGCTGGACGGGCCGGAGGTAGCGCTGGGTGCTATCGACCAACTGGAGCCGACTCTGTCGGGCTATCACGCCTACCACGCGACGCGGGCCGATCTGCTTCGGCGACTGGGTCGCAGCAAGGACTCCCGGGCCGCCTACGACCAGGCGATCGGCCTGGCCGGCAATACGGCCGAAGCCGCTTATCTGACCCGCCGCCGCGATCAACTGGGCTAGCCCGGAAACTATTCAATTCAGGTCGAAACAATCCATCCAAACGCTTGGCCGAATAGCCGCACAGTGATCACGCAATTACCCAGGTGATAACTCCGGCGAGCTTTTGCCGAACAGCGCTTGGCAACATGGTGAAGTTGCAGCGAGGTGCCTGCTCAGACCTAAAAAACATAGCGGTTGTTCTTTATTCTCTTAAGCGTGTCCATCAGCCCCGGTGGACGCAGGGGAGGAACTTCAGTGATGGCTGCGCAATCGACGACCCTCGACGGATTTACCGACCAGTTGTTCAGACGAATACCCAGGGCCGACCAGCGGCGCTGGGCCGAGGTGTACGTGCAGGGCCTCCTCACGACACCGGGCAAGAAGTCGGTACGGCGGATGGCCGCCGCGGTGACCGATTCCGACACTGCCGCGCAGGCCCTGCACCAGTTCGTCAATGCGAGCCCCTGGGAATGGGAGCCCATCCAGACCGAGCTCACCCAGTGGGTCGAGCGGCACACCCGGCCGCGGTGCTGGACCATCGCACCCGTCGTGCTCCCGAAGCGCGGTGGGCAGTCCTGTGGTGTGCACCGCCGGTTCATCCGGCAGACCGGGCGGACCGTCAACTGCCAGATCGGCCTCGGAGCCTTCCTGTCTTCGAACACCGGGGACCTGCCCGTGGCCTGGAACCTGCTGCTCCCCGAGGAATGGTCGGACACCGCGCGGCGCCGGCAGGCCCGCATCCCGGAGAGCGCGACGACAGCCTCGGCGATCCAGAACACCGTCAAGCTGACCAACGGACTGGCCCCGCATGCGGCCGAGGATTCGCTGCCGGTGGTTGCTGACCTGGTCGGCTATCTGGACACATCCGCCATGATTCGCGGACTCGTCGAACGCGGTCACGACTTCGTGGTCGCCGTACCGGACAACCTGCTGCTCCAGCCCGGCAGCCATCTGGCCGCCCGGCAGTGCGCCGAAGGCCCTCCGGTGCGCGCTGCGCAGTTCATCGACGGACGTGCCAGCCACGCCCCGCACCCGTCCGGTCTCGTCTATCTGCCGCGCACCCACACCAGGCCGGGTCTGCAGCGCACCTATCGTCTGTTCGAGCGACCCGCAGACGACCGCGGCCGGTCCGGCGGGCTGTGGCTGACAAACATGACGAACCGGCCCTTCGGTGAACTGCTCGCACTGGTGGACGCGCAGACAACGACAGCGACCACCATCGGCCGCCTGGAACGCGACTTCGGGCTGCGGGACTTCGAGGGACGCTCCTACCCGGGCTGGCATCACCACATGACGCTGGTCTCCACGGCGTACACCTATCAGCAGTTGGCAGTGCGCCAATTGCGTCGCGCCGCCTGACAACACAGCAGGGCCGCGCTCTTCACTACCCGAAGAGCGCGGCCCTGGCTGTTGTCACGGCTTGGTCGTGAACAGGTGCCCGTAGTCGGTGATACCGGCCGCGACGTCAGCGGCGTCAGCAAGATGCAGGGCGTGCCACATGATCACCTGGTTCGCGGTGACCACGTTGAAGCCGAGCTCTTCCTCGAGGGGCTTGATGGTGCCGACGGCGCGAATACCGTTACCAGCAACGAGTACGGCGTCAGGGTGGTGCGCGGCGACCGTGGTGCGGATCCAGGCCGACAGGTTGGTCGGCGTGATCGCCTTCTGATTCGACGGCAGACCGCATGGCGCGTGGTGTACGACGTCGAACCCGAACTCGCGGAAGTAGTCCGCACCCTGTTCCGAAAGGACGTCGTCGAACCACGGCGGATTCACGATCGCGATCTTGCGTGCGCCGAGCGCGTGGAACGCCGTACGAGCGGCTTTGGTCGTTCCCGTGATCGGGAAACCGCGGGTGACGGGAGCGAGCCGTTCGTAGAGCTCCTCTTCCCCCTTCGCCTTCAGCACATAGCTCGACGAGGTGAAGCCGAGCGCGAGGGCGTGCAGCGGACTCGCGGCCACGAGCTCGACGGCCTGGTCCAGGAACGGCGGTTCGACGAACGCGCGGACGGGGTCGTGCGGGATCTTCTCGTCCATCTCGCCGCCGGCCCGCATCGCGGCGAAGTGGATCCGCGATCCGTGAATGGACACGGACGCAGGAGCCATGGCCTGGAGCTCAGCTTCGGGACCGACGTCGGCATGCGGTACGACGACTCCGATCCGGGTGCTGGCATCCCAGCCGTCGAGTGGCGCGTTGCTCATCAGGTCTCCCTACTGTGCTTCCGCGGCGAGGCTGCCGCCGGCGACTGTGCCCGTACCCGAGAGGAAGTTCGGGTGCTTGGCGCGCATGGTGGCGATGACGAAGTCGTACGGGACGTCGTCGAAGCTGCCGTGGTCCTTAAGGAACTCCATCGACCCACCGCCGTCGGCGTACGGGTGGTAGAGGCTGTCGCTGGTGCCGTCGAACTCGAGGGCCTCCATGCCGTACAGCTTGCAGAGCATCTTGTTGAACACCGGCGTGGCCTTGACCCACTTGCCGTTCAGGTGGACCTGGGTGAGGCCGTGGAAGAAGACATCACCACCGATGTGCTCGATCAGCCGCGGGGAGGCCAGGTGGTTGCGCACATCGCCGTACACAAGACGCGACGGGATACCGACGGCGCGGACGGCCGCCGCGTAGACCGCGGACTTGTGCAGGCAGAAGCCGGACTTGGCCCGGACAGTGCTCGAAGCCTTCAAGCCTTCGGGCGACAGGTCGGCGTCGTACACCTCGTAGAAGATCCCGTCGCGTACGGCGTAGTACAGCTCGGTCGCGTTGGTCGTCGGGGCGGCCGAGCGGTCCTTGACGGCGTGGTCGACGAAGGCCTGGACCTCGTCGGTCTCGTAGTCGAGGAACTCGGTCGGCCGGGTCAGCTCGTTCAGGTCAGCAGTCATGGAAACTCCTCAAAGGCCCATCAGAGTGGCGATGCGGTTGCGCTGGATCTCGGAACTGCCGGAGTAGATCGTCCCGGCGATGGAGTTGCGCAGCTCGCGCTCCATCCCGAACTCGGTGAGCACCCCGCGACCGCCATGGATCTGGACAGCGTCAAGGGCCGTTTGCACGTTGGCCTCGGAGACGATGGTCTTGGTGGCAGCCAGATCGAAGGCGGCGTCCTGCCCGGCCTCGACCTTGGCGCCGGTGTCGGTCAGCCACTTGCGGGCGGTCTCGACGCGCATCTTCATGTCCGCGAGCTTGTGCGAGACGGCCTGGTACTTGCCGATCGGCTGCCCGAACTGCGTGCGGGTCTTGGCGAACTCGACGGTCTCCTCCAGCCGGCGGGTCATCTCGCCGAGGGTGAGGGAGAAGCCGAAGAGGACCTCACGCTTCATCACGTAGTCCAGGACCAGGAATCCCGCGCCCTGGGCACCGATCCGGTTGGCCACCGGGACGCGCAGGTCCTCGAACGCGAGCGTGCCGATCGGGCTGGTGCGCAGACCGAGCTTGTCCATCGTCGGTCCGACGGACAGACCCGGCGTACCGGCTTCGACCAGCAGCGTGGTCAGGCCGAACGGGCCCGGCTTGCCGGTGCGGACGTAGAGCAGGAAGAGGTCGGCGATCGGGGCGTTGGTGATGAACATCTTGGTGCCGTTGATGACGTAGTCGTCACCATCGCGATGGGCGACGGTGGACACGTTCGTCGCGTCCGAGCCGCCGGTCTCCTCGGTGATCGCGTGCGCGGTGATCAGGTCACCGGCCATGATCCGCGGGAGGTACCGGGACTTGAGCTCCGGTGTCGCGAACCGCTGCATCGGGATGCCGACGGAGACGATCTGCGTGGACGTGGAGAAGGACAGTCCGGCGTCACGCGACGTGTACCCGAGGCCTTCCAGGGCACGCATGGTCTCGGTCAGGCTGCGACCGCTGCCGCCGAGCTCGGTGTCGAACGGGGTCCGCAGGATCCCGGACTCCTGGATGGCCTTCCACTTGTCCAGCGGAAAGGCACCGGCGGCGTCCGACTCCTGCAGGTCGGCGTTGAGCTGATCTGCCCACGGGGTGGCGAGGTGGAAAAGGTCGTCGTTCAAGAGGTGTCCTCGGGTCGGCTGCGGGGAGCCTGCCGACCGTTGCTTTTGGCAACAGCCGGCAGGCCGGGTGACTCAGTACTGCGAGAAGCCGTCCGCGGACAGCATGTGCTTCTCGTCGCCGTTGATCGGCGGGTTGAACACGGAGATCAGGTGCAGGTCCTCGTCCTCGGAAGCGACCAGGTAGTGCGGGTCGTGCTCGTTGAGGGCGTACATGGTGCCTTCGACGATCTTGTGCCGGGTGCCGTCCTTTTCGACGACCTCACCCGAGCCGCCGATGCAGAAGCAGGCTTCGAGGTGCGCGCGGTACTGCAGCGCGCTGGTGGTACCGCGCCGGACGAGGGTGTCGCAGATGGCAAAGCCCATGCCGTCGGCCTCGGTGAGGACGCGGTAGCTGAGGCCGTTGCCCCACTCGACAGGGGCGATGGTGTCGATGCTGCGCACGATCATGTTCTTGCTTTCTCTTTCTACTGGACGGGTGTGACGGAGTGGGTTTCGATGAGGGCGACGATCGTGTCCAGGCTGCGGAAGTTGTCCGGGCCGAACTCGATGTCGTCGAAGGAGACCTGGTAGGTCTCGGTGAGGTGCGAGATGAGCCGGATCAGCCCGAGGCTGTCGATGACGCCGGAGTCGATCAGCGCGTAGTCACCGGTCAGGTCGGAGGTGTCCTCGCCGGCCAGGTACTCCGCGACCACGTAGGCACGGATCTCGGCGGCAATGTCCTGGCTGTTCACGGGTGGATCTCCTTCAGGCGGTTGCTCTTGATCAGGTTTCGGTCGGGCTTGCCCGTGGAGGTGCGGGGCATCGGGTCGTCCGTGATGTGCACGGACGTGGGAATGGCATGGCGGGGCAGGTGCTGACCTGCATGGGTGCGCAGGCGCAGGCCGGTCAGCGCACTACTGAGGCGCCTGCTGACATGGGCGTGCAGCCGTACGCCGGCCTGTTCGTCGGGCAGCGGTACGACGACTGCCTCGATCACGTCGGGATGCGCGGAGATCACCCGCTCGACCTCCTGCAGGTTGGTGCGCACACCGCGGACCTTCACCTGCCAGTCCGCACGGCCCTGCAGGCTGTACAGACCGTCGTCGTCACGGGTGACGAGGTCGCCGGTGCGGTAGAACGTGCGGCCGTCGATGGTTTCGAAAGCCTCCGTGTTCAAGGCCGTGTTGAGGTAGCCGTCGGTCTGGAAGGGCGTTGCCACCAACAGTTCGCCGTCGCGGATCAAGGCGTCGGTGCCGGCGATGGGGCGGCCGATCGGCATCTTGCCGGTCACCGTGGCCGGGTCGACCTCGTGGATGAACGAGTCGTTGGTTTCCGTGCAGCCGAAGATGTTGTGGAACTTGGCGTTCGGGAAGGCGTCGTGGACCGGTTTGAGCAGCGAATCCGGCACGCTGTCGCCGGTGAAGATCACCTCGCGGACTGGAGCGAACGTCGTACCGGCTTCTGTCAGGAGGCGGTAGAGCATCGGGACGCCCTGGATGAAGGTGACGTCCGTGACCAGGCTTTCGATGTACGGCGCGTCCGTCGCTCGGCCCTGGTCCACCAGCACGACCTGGGCTCCCAGTTGCAGGAAGGTCCAGATGTCGAGGAGCGCGAGGTCGAAGTTGAGGGGCGCGTAGGAGAGCGCAACCTCGTTGTCGGTAAGGGAAAACTCTTGCGTGGCCCAGGCGGCGAAGGCGTCGAAACCGGCGGCCGCGATGGGCACGATCTTCGGCGTACCGGTGGAGCCTGAGGTGGTGAGCAGGAGGCACGTGCGGGCCGGATCCGCTGCTGCGAACCCCGCCGACTCCTGCTCGTTAGCCTGCACCGCGTCCGCGGTCAGGGCATCGATCGCGGTGAGGACATGGGTGGCGCGGGCCTGCTGCGCCAGGCGGGCCAGTGCGGCCGCGCCGAGATCGGGTGACGGAGCCAGTACGACGAGGCCCTCGAGGAACGCGGCGAGCAGCAGCGCGATGGTCTCCGGTGACTTGTGCGCCGGGACGCAGATCGTGCTTCCGGCCGGCAGGTTCAGCTCCAGCAGGCTCTGCCGGAAGGTCTGCGTGAGCTCGCCCAGTTCGCCGTACGAGACGGTGCGGTCAGCGGAGACCAGGGCGGTTTCGTGGGGTCGTAGGTGGCCGTGAACGGCGACGGCTTCGGCCAGGCAGGGCGATGGCACGGCGGAATTCCTCGCAGTAGGGAGAACTCTGGACGCGCACACCACTCGGTCGAGTGTTCGAATCCGGTGGCGGCGATCCCGAAGGTATCCCGCGAGGTACATGCTTGGTCAAGCATCTACTTGGCGAAGTAGTAGTGAGCAGGATCATTGGTGCTTGTGCGGGCAAACAAAAACCCCCGCGACGCCATCGGGCGCAGCGGGGGTCGGGCGTGCCGGGCTAGGAGGTGCGCAGCGCTTGAACCGTGGGGCCCAGGTCAGGGTCGGCGGCGAAAGCGTTGAGGGCGGCCGAGAGGACCTCGACATAGGTGGCATGGGCTGACTGATAGCGCTTGCGGCCCTCGTCGGTGATGACCGCGTAGACGCCTCGCTTGTCCGACGGGCAGAGGTCCTTGAAGGCGAAGCCGGCCGCCTCCAAACGCCCTACCAGGCGGGTGATCGACGACTGGCCGAGACCTACTTTGTCGGCGAGATCCTGCATCCGCAGCTCACTGGTCTCGGACCCGACGAGGTGCTCGAGCGACCGGTACTCCGACAGGCCGATAGCGTGCCGGCTCTGCAGGGCGGCGGCGAGCTCGCGCTCGACCTGGGCGTGCAGTGTGAGCACGCGATCCCAGGCGCTGCGGTCAGATGTGCGCACGGGCGCCAGCTGCGAGGTTGTCATGGAGCGCGGTCCTCCTCGGTTGATTCTTGAATCAGAGTACATGCTCGTGCAACCTCTCGGGGTTTCCCTTGCTCAAGTGTTTGGCGTACAGTCTGGGCCAGACGCTTGCATGTACAAGCAATTCTACGGAGGACTCCTCATGCACTGGCTCCTACTCGGCATCGCCGTCGTCTTCGAGGTCGTGGTCGCGATCGCGGCCGGCAAGGCCGAAGGCTTCAAGAACCGCAAGTGGACGATCATCACCCTCGTCAGTGGTGCGTTCGGCACCTTCTTCCTCAGCCGGGCGCTGCTGACCTTCAACGTCGGCGTCGGCTACGCCCTGTGGACCTCGATCTCCGGGATCGGCATCACCGTGCTCGGCGTCCTGGTGTTCGGCCAGAAGCTGAGCTGGCGCAAGGGCCTGGGCATCGCCGCGATCATCGCCGGCGTCGTCGGGCTGCAGCTCAGCGGCGCAGCGTAAACCCACCCTCCCGTAACGAAAGGAACTCCGCAGATGTCCTCGACGTCCCCCTCCGCTGCCAAGTCCTGGCTGATGCTCCTGCTCGCCGGTGCGTTCGAAATCGGCTACGCGCTGTCCGTCGGCGGCAGCCACGGATTCACCCGACTGACCTGGTCCCTGGTCGCTGTCGTCTTCTTCCTGCTGACCCTGTGGGCGCTGAGCGCCGCACTGCGCACCATCGAGGTGGGGATCGGTTATGCGGTCTGGGCAGGAATCGGCGCGGCCGGCGCGGCAGCGCTCGGCCCGGTCTTCTTCGACCAGAGCCTCACCGTCGTCCAGTCCCTGTGGCTCGGCCTCATCGTCCTCGGTGTCATCTGGCTCAAGCTCGCCGACAAGTTCGACGCCCCCAAGACCCCAGTCGAGCAGCCTGCGCAGGAGCCCGCCGGCGTCTGAACGGCCCCACCGACGCACCCGGAGCGGCAACTCGCTCCCGTCCGAGCCGACGGGCCGCTCCGGGTGTTCACCCTCCTCTTCCCCCCAAAGGACCTGCGCCTGATGCCTACTGACCCTCTCGACCACCTGACTCCTCACATCGAGGAGGCCGTCCGGATCAGCAGCAGCCACGTCGCCGAAGGCGGTATCCCGTTCTCCGGCATCGTCGTCCGCGACGGCCACGTCCTGGGGACCGGTTTCAACCGCGTCCTCGAGGACGACGACCCGACCGCGCACGCCGAGGTCGTCGCCCTGCGCGCCGCCGCCAAGAAGTCCGGCCGGTTCGGCGTCGCGGGAGCCACCCTGATCGCGTCCGGTGAGCCCTGCGCCCTGTGCTACATGGCCGCGCTCTACTTCAACATCGAGCACATCGTGTACGCCGCCGACCGCAAGACCGCCGAGGCGTACGGCTTCAACTACTCCAGCTCGTACTCGATCTTCGCCAGTGACCCCACCACCTGGCCGATCCAGGTGACGCACGCCCCGATCGAGGGCCACGAGGCGCCGTTCGAAGAGTTCATGTCGGTGAGGAAAGGTGCCCAGCGATGACTGACAAGGTCAAGATCAAGATCTTCTCCGACTACGTCTGCCCCTTCTGCATGCTCGCCGAAGGCCCGATCGAGGAAGCGACGAAGGATCTGTACGTCGACATCGAGTGGATGCCGTTCGAGCTCCGCCCGCACCCGCACCCCACCCTGCGCCCCGAGGACGAGTACCTGCCCGCCATCTGGGCCCGAGCCGTCTACCCGATGGCCCGCCAGCTGGGCGTAGACATCACCCTCCCCACTGTCTCCCCCCAGCCCTACACCCACCTGGCCTTCGAGGGTTACCAGTACGCCGCCGCCCACGACAAGGGAACCGAGTACACCCACCGCATGTTCCGCGCCTTCTTCCAAGAAGACCAGGACCTCGGCGACCCCGCCGTACTCGAGTCGCTAGCTTCAGAGATCGGCCTCGACGGCCCCGATTTCCGCAAGGCCCTCGACAACCGCACCTACCAGGCCAAGCACGAAGAAGCCCTCCGCGAAGCCCAGGCCCACCAGATCCAGTCGGTCCCCACCATCGTGGTCGGCAACACCCGCATCGAAGGCGTCCCCACCCCCTTCGAACTCCGCAAAGCCATCCTCGACACCCAGGCCGAGCAGCAGGTAGCCGCCGCCTTCGGAGGCTCCTGCAGCATCGACGGCTGCTAGTCGAGGGTTTTGAGGTACGCCGTTCCGCGGGGGGACAGCTCGTAGCCGGTTTCGAGGCTGTGGGTCAGGCCGAGGTTCTTGAGTTTGCGGACGTCGAGTTTGAAGGGGGCGGTTTCGCGGCCGAGATCGGCGGCGAGGTCGCCTGCTCGGGTGGCCGGCTTGGACTGGATGAGGCGGAGGGTCTGGGTGGTCCAGGGGCCGTGCGGGTTGGCGGCGTCGAAGCGGGCCAGGCGGTCGGTGAGGTCGGCGATGTCCTCGTCCGACAGGTCTGTCTGGGCGGCCAGCTCTTCGCGGGGGTCGGGGCCTTTGACCAGGTGGAAGCGGATCAGGAAGGTCGGCCAGGACTCGTCGCCGCGGAGGCGGCGGAGGATGTCGCCGGCGTTGCTGCGGTCGGCGAGGGCCACGTCGGGGTCGTTGTCGGCGATCAGCGCGGGGTTGATCTGGCTGATGCTGTCGATCTGGATCCGGCCGGCGTTGGTGCGGTAGATCCGGCCCTCGACCACGCGGGGCTCGGACCAGCGGCGGTAGGCCGAGGTGATCCAGCCGTCCTCGACGCCTTCCTTGTCACGTCCTGCGAACAACATGCGCTAGGCCCCCAATGCTTTCGCGACGATCGGAGCCAGGGCGCGCAGGGCCTTCCCGCGGTGGCTGATCGCGTCCTTCTCTTCGATCGACAGCTCGGCCGTGGTCCGGTCGTAGCCGTCGGCCTGGAACAGTACGTCGTACCCGAAACCGCCGGTACCGCGGACCTCGTGGATCACCGAGCCGCGCATCTCACCGAGCACCAGCTCGTCGGCCGCGCCCTTCCGCACGAAGGCGACAGCCGCGACGAACGACGCACCCCGCCGCTCGTCCGGGACATCCTCGAGCTGACCCAGCAGGAGCTGGTTGTTCGCGTCGTTGTCCTTGGCTGGGCCGGACCAGCGGGCGGACAGTACGCCGGGCATGCCGTTCAGCGCGTCGACGCAGATCCCGCTGTCGTCGGCGATCGACGGCAGCCCGGTCGCGGCCAGCGCGGCGTGCGCCTTGAGCAGCGCGTTGCCCTCGAAGGTCGGCTCGGTCTCCGGCGGCTCCGGGTACGGCGGTACGTCGGCCAGCCCGAGCACCTCGATCCCCGGCACGATCGGCGTCAGGATCCGGCGCAGCTCCACGAGCTTCTTCTTGTTGTTCGAGGCAAGTAAAACCTTGGTCATCCCAGGGCCTCCTGCTGCAGCTTCGTCAGGTCAGCACAACCGGCAAGACCCAGCGAGAGCAGGCTGTCCAGCTCGGCGCGGTCGAAGGGTGCGCCCTCGGCGGTGCCCTGGACCTCGATGAACTTGCCGTCGCCGGTGATCACCAGGTTCATGTCAGTCTCGGCCCGGACGTCTTCCTCGTAGCAAAGGTCGAGCATCGGGGCGCCGTCGATGATCCCGACCGACACCGCGGAGACGGTCCCGGTCAGCGGCTCACTCTTCAGCAGCTTGCGGTCACGCAGGTACGACACCGCGTCCGCGAGCGCGACGTACGCGCCGGTGATCGCCGCCGTACGGGTCCCGCCGTCGGCCTGGAGTACGTCGCAGTCCAGCAGGATGGTGTTCTCGCCGAGCGCCTTGTAGTCGATCACCGCACGCAGCGAACGCCCGATCAGCCGCGAGATCTCGTGCGTCCGGCCACCGATCCGGCCCTTCACGGACTCGCGGTCCGAGCGCGTGTTCGTCGACCGCGGCAGCATCGCGTACTCCGCGCTGACCCAGCCCAGCCCGGAACCCTTCCGCCACCGCGGCACACCCTCGGTCACACTCGCCGCACACAGCACCCGCGTCTTGCCGAACTCCACCAGCACCGACCCTTCGGCGTGGTCGAGCCACTTCCGCGTCAGGGTTACCGGGCGAAGCTGGTCAGGGGTACGTCCGTCGATGCGAGCCATGAGTTCAACCCTAAGCCTCCAGGCGCTGGACCTCCGCATTGGTCAACGCACCTGACGCCGGGCGTCGCTGAGACAGGGCCATCCGGGCCGCGAACGGGAGCAGGTCGCCGGCCCGGCGGCCCAGCCACGGGACGCCCTCCTTCACCATCCAGACGGTGTCCGCCCACTTGGTCGGCGGTTTGTAGGCACAATCGAGATTCGGCGGTACGTCGATCCGCACGCCCCGCCGGGTCAGTTCGTCGGCGAACATCCGGGCGAGTTTGCGGTGCCCACGCTCCCCCGGATGCATCCGGTCGATGCTCCAGAAGTCGCGCCGGTACACCTCGGGGTAATCGGCCATGTCGAGCCGGATCCCGCCGTACCGGCTGTGCAGGTCGTCGTACGCGAGGTTGACCTGCTCGATCCGCTGCCACAGCGGCCGGCCCATCCACTTCGGCAGGCCGAAGATCTTGGCGTGGTCATGGAACCGGACGGTGAGCAGCAGCGCGCCGCGCGCGGTCAGCTCCTCGGCGCATACGTGCAGGTGGTCGCGGACGCGGCCCGGGTCGAAGGTGGACCGCAGGGTGTCGTTGATCCCGACGATCAGCGAGGCGAGGTCGATCGGGCCGCTGCCGATCTCGGGAAGCTGTTGGGTCGCGACCAGATCGCTGGTCGCGCCACTGGTCGCGAAGTTGGAGAACGTCACACGGTGGGAGCTGCCCAACGAGTCAGCGAGCAGCGAGGCCCAGCCCCGCCACCCTTCGCCCGGGCGCGCGCCGGCACCGGAAAGGTCGGTCGTACTGCTGCCGTTCATCGGGTCCCCGACACCAACGGTGGTCGAGTCCCCGAGTGCCACGTAGTGGAGGCTCACATTCCGTCATGGTGGCGACACGGGGCGAGGTGCCGCTGTCGGCTGGGTGACCAGGAAGGCAATTCCATACAGAGGACAGGTGATTGAAGGACAGAACTGCTCGGAGTTAGGGTGATTCAAACAACTATGTGCAGGAGTTGCTGGCTGATGACTGATCTTCGACTCGGCGTGGTGGGACTCGGCGCCCGGAGCTACCTCGCGGGACACGCCCATCTTCCCGGGCAGGGCAGCGCGATCGTCGCCGTCGCCGACCCGGTCGCCGCGCAGCGGGACCTGGCCCTGGAGAAGTACCCCGAGGCGACCGCGTACGCCGATCACACCGAGCTGCTGGACCAGAAGCTCGACGGCGTCTTCCTGACCACCCCGGACGACCTGCACGAGGGTCCGGCGATCGATTTTCTCACGGCCGGCGTCCCGGTCTTCGTGGAGAAGCCGCTGGCGATCACCACCGAGGGTTGCGACCGCGTCCTGCAGGCGGCCTACGAGTCCGGCGCGCGGCTGTACGTCGGTCACAACATGCGCCACATGCCCGTCGTACAGACCATGCGGCAGCTGATCCAGGACGGCACCATCGGCGAGGTGAAGGCGATCTGGTGCCGGCACTTCGTCGGTCACGGTGGCGACTTCTACTTCAAGGACTGGCACGCCGACCGCCGCCGGACCACCGGCCTGCTGCTGCAGAAGGGGGCCCATGACATCGACGTGATGCACTGGCTGGCGAACGGGTACACCCGGCGCGTCAACGCGATGGGCGCGCTCACCCTGTACGGCGGGATCGAGGACCGGCTCGACCGGACCGGCCAGCGGTTCTCCGACTTCGTCAGCTCGGACAACTGGCCGCCGCTGGAGCAGAAGGGGCTCGCCCCGGTGATGGACGTCGAGGACCTCTCGATGGCGAATCTCCTGCTGGACAACGGGGTTTTCGTCACCTACGAGCAGTGCCACTACACGCCGGACTACTGGCGCAATTACACGGTGATCGGCACCCACGGCCGCCTGGAGAACTTCGGCGACACCGCGGGCGGCGTGGTCAAGGTCTGGAACAGCCGTCGCTCCGGCTACCGCGAGGACGCCGACCTGGTCGTCGAGATCGCCGGCGAGAGCGACCACCACGGCGGCGCCGACCCGCACCTGGTCAACGAGTTCCTGAACTTCGTCCGGGACGGCGGTACAACGTTGACCTCCCCGGTCGCTGCCCGCGCCGCAGTAGCCGCCGGCGTCGCCGCCACGACGTCCCTACGCTCGGACGGCGTACCGGTCGACGTACCGGCCTTGGACCCGGCGCTGGTCAGCTATTTCGACGGCGGACAGGTGCGCTAACATCGACGACGTGACCCGGTACGCCGCGATGCGAATGCTGAGCCCTCGATCAGGAGGACCAGCGGCGTAGGCACGTGTGCTTGCAGCGAGAGGCCTCCTTGTCGGGGGCCTCTTTCTTATGTCTGCAACCACACTCCAGGAGACCTCGCATGTACCCGATCACCTACCTGACCGACTGTGTCGGCGGGAACGCCCGCGCTCGCCTCAGCACCCGCATCGGCGCCCTCTTCGGCCAGTCCCCCACGATCATCGCTCTCGACGGTCCCGATCCCGAGGCGTTCGCCGGCCTCACCTTGCTCGACTGTCTGAGATCGACGGAATCCCTCGGCGGGCCCGGCCACCCGACCATCACGCTGCTCAACCTCGCGCCGCGCGACGGTCATTGGCCGAACGGGGTTCCGTTCTGCTTCTTCTGGTACGGCGAGCATCTCGTGGCGAGCACGTTCACCCCGCGGGCGCTTGACCTGGTACGGCGGGAGCTCGGGATCACCGAGGTCCAGGTGACCGATATCGCCGAGGTGCTGGCGGCGCTCGACTTCGACCCGATCGAGGCGGAGCGGATCATCACCACGCAGTTCCGCAGCCTCTGGTACTTGCCGCTGCTCGCAAGATGGGTGGTCGACGGCCGTGCGGTTCCTTCCAGCCTGACTGCGATTCCGGAGGTGCCGGATGACGGCCCGATCGTGAGCGTCATCGACAACTTCGGCAACTGCAAGTTCAACTGTCCGCCGGATGAGCTCACCCTCGGCCCGTCGGTGCGGGTTGCTCGGCGCGGTGCCGACGGCAGCACCGAGTACGTCGAGGTCAGTCGCTATCCGCATTTGACCGCCGTACCGCGGAACACTGCCGGCCTGATCCCGGGAAGCTCTGGAACGGGCTTCGCGGAACTGGTCATCCGGGGCGGCTCGGCCGCGGCGGAGTTCGGCTTGCAGGTGGGTGACGCCCCGATACCAGCCCGGCAAGCCGTCGGAGCGGCCTGCTAGCCGGCGGTCCGGTGGGGCAAGGAGTTCCGCAGGGCCCGCTAGCCCGGATCGCGGACCGGCAGGCCATCACAATCGGCCGAATCGCCGCCGCCCAGGCGTGGGCCCGGCGTGCGCACGCAATTGTGATGGCCTGGGCGTCCGGCCCAACCGGGTTCTCGGCCTGGTAGACAGCTGGTATGGCGGCGCAGCTTCGGATCGATCATCGGCAGGCGGTTCGGTATCGGTTGGCGGTCAATCGCCTCGGTGAGCGGTTGGCGGCTGGGGGTTATGTGGAGGCGGCGCGGTTCGGGTTGCAGGACACGGCGCCTCGGGATGCGCTGGTTGGGCTGCATGCGCGGGTGGCGGAGTGCGAGCCGTCGGCTTGGGAGGCGCCGGGGCTGGTGCAGACGTACAGTCCGCGGGCGGCGGTGTACGTGCTGCCGGAGGCGGACTTCGGCGTGTTTACGATCGGGCGGATGCCGCTTGATCCTGCCGAGCAGCGGTCTGTGGCGGAGCTGGCTGAGCGGATCTGCGGGGAGTTCGCGGGGGCTGAGCGGCGGCATGGGCATCCGGAGTTGCGGGGTGCGTGCGCTACTGGGCGGGTGGTGCTGCGGTGGACGACCAGTGCGTTGTATGCGCGGGAGGTGCCGGCCCCGGAGATCGACTTTCGGGAGGCTCATTTGGAGTTGTGTCGGCGGCACGTGCGTGCGTTCGGGCCGACGACTGCGGAGACGTTCGGGTGGTGGGCCGGGCTGTCACGGCCGGATGCGCGGACAGTGTGGAGCTGGCTGGAGCACGAGCTGCTGCCCGTTGAGCTAGAGGGGCGGGCCGCGGCGATTCTGGCTTCCGACGAGGACGTCGTACGGGCAGCGCCTGCTGTGAGCGGTGCGCGGTTTCTGGTGGCTTCGGATCTGAGGTTGTTCGGGGCTGACCGGTACGGGTTGTTCGCGGGGCCTGGGCAGAAGTCGCGGATCGAGCTGAACGACTGGCATCACCCGCACGGCCTGATGCTCGACGGGCAGATCCGCGGAGCCTGGGGACGGCGGCAGGGGGCGATCGAGCTGCGGGTCGCGGGTCCGCTCTCAGCGGCTGAACGGGCTGAGGTTGAGGCGGAGGCGCTGTCGATGCCGATCCCTGGGGCGACGATGTCGGTCAGGGTGTCTTGAGGACCACGGAGCGGAGGATCTCGCGGACGGCTTCGGGCTGCTCGCGCCACGGTGAGTGACCGGCGTCCGGGATCAGATGGAACGACGGTTGCTGGGCGTGTTCGGCCAGAGCCTGTACGGCGGAGTGCGGGCGCGGGTCGCCTTCGCCGTGGATGAACGTGATCGGCGCGGGGATCGCGGCGACGTCGTCGGATTTGCGGCTGTCCGGCCAGCTGTTGATTTCGTTGCTCAGGGCGCGGTTCACGGTCCAGCTGATCGGCAGGTCGACGGACGCGTCCTCCAGGGCCCACTCCATCGCGCGCTCGGGATCCGCGAAATCGGGGAACCACGCCAGCACCCGGAACTCGATCTCCTCCTCGCGTGTCCGGGGACGCCCACCAAGGTCGTCCAGGCGAGCGGCCTGCTCCGGGGTCATCCGGCTCTCGCGGACGACACGGTCGCCCGCCCGCCAGTCACCGATGCCGACACCGTCGAGGTAGACCACTCCGGCCACGCGATCGGGGTACGCGGCCGCATAGGTGATGGCCAGGGTGGCTCCGAAGGAGTGGCCGATGACAACGATCTTCTCGTGGCCCCAATACTCCCGCAGTTCGTCGATGTCCTGGGCCGATCGCGCCATCGACAGTTCGTCGGACGCGCCGGACCGCCCGCAGCCCCGCTGGTCGAAGCGGTGCACGACGGTCAGGTCGTCGATCATCTGCGCGAGCCGCGCGTGGTCGTCCCATGTACCCGGACCACCGTGCAAGATGATCACCGGCGCGGCGGCAGAGGTCGCCGTACCGGTTGTTGCTGTCCACAACGGGACGTTGTCAGATGTCGAAAACTGCATGGGGCGTCGCAACCTCGATCGGTCCCGGGAAGGTGCGGCGAGCGTTCTCCGCCTGGGTCACCCGGTTGTACCACGGTGGGACGTGCGTGATCACGAGCTTTTTCACACCGGCCTTCTTGGCATGTTCGCCGGCGTCGGACGGGGTCAGGTGCAGGTCGGTCGGGTTGTTCGGATTCTCGTCCTGCAAGGCCGCTTCGGACAGCAGCAGGTCGGCACCACGGGCGAGCTCGATCAGTGCGTCGTTCGGCCCGGTGTCTCCGGTATACACCAGCACCTTGCCGCCGTACTCGACTCTGATCGCGTACGCCGGGACCGGGTGCACCATCGGTGCGGTCCGGACCGTGAACGGGCCGATCTGCTGAACGTCCTGCCAGGTATGGAAATCCAGCTCTTCCTCCATCCCTGGATCGAGTGGGAGGTCATAGGCCAGGGCCATCCGCTCCGCCGCACCGGCCGGAGCGAACACGGGGATGCGGGGAATCGGTGAACCCGGTGCGTACTTCGCCGCGACATAGAGGCCGCACAGGTCCATACAGTGGTCAGGATGCAAGTGGGACAGGCCGATCGCGCCGATCTGCGGGACGGCGATGTGCCGCTGGAGCGATCCGAGTGCACCACTGCCGAGATCGAGGACCAGGTGGAAGTCCTCGGCAGTGACCAGATAGCTCGAGGCGGCCGAGTCCGGCCCGGGGACGGACCCGGAGCAGCCGAGCACGGTGAGCTTCATATCTTGAAGATTACCGGCGGGTTGCCGGCTTCGCAGGGAAACTCGTCGCGTCGCGGAACAGCTGATCGAGTTGCCTGGCAATGATTTCGCGCACATCACGGGCAGATCTGGTGCCATGGACAACATCCAGCGCGAGCCCGGCGACGGCGGAGACCAGCACATCCGCGGTCGAGGTGACATGGACGCCGGGGCGCAGTTCGCCTTGCTCTTCGGCGTACCGCAGGACGAGGGCGACGAAGTCCTCCAGCGACCGATCACCGCTCAGGAAGACGGCTGCCAGCGCTGGGTCGGTGAGACTCCGCGTGTAGTAGCCGGCCAGGGCGCGCAGGCTCAGCCGCCGGTGCGCGTCCAGCGGCAGGAACTCGTCCAGAATCGCGCGTAGCAAGGCTTTCGGGTCGGTCAGGTCGGCTTGTATACGTCCGGCGGCGAGCTGTTCGTTGGTGCGATGCAACAACTCCAGCGAGTCCACGAGCAGCTGGTGCTTGGTTCCGAAGTGATATTGCACAACGCGCACCGACACCCCGGCCGCGGCCGCCACCGACCGCATGCTGACTGCATGCAGCCCTTGCTCGGCCGCGATCCGCCACACCACCTGGGCGATCTCGGTACGACGCTCCGCCCGGCGACTGCTCTCCGGCACCTCGACCGGCCGCACCGGTCCGCGGCGCGCCCGGTACGCCCTGGCCTGGCACGCCCGCGAGCAGTAGACCGGCCGCCGGCCAGTTCGCGAAGGCCGGCTCAGCGGCTGTCCGCAGACCCGGCAGGTTTCATCACGCACAGGCTCAGTCTATTCGTGACGTAATGGCAGATTTCAAGACTAAAGTCGCACGATCCCGTTGGTACGGTCGTATCCATGGACGAGGGAATGTATCGACTGGTGATGGTGACGGTGGGCTTCTTCGGGATCTGGGAGGGAGGTCGCGCGCGGGCCGACGCCTAACTAGCGAACCCAGGCGAACTGGTCTACCCCGGAGAGCACCGGGCCGAGGAAGCGGGAGCCGATCACCTCGAACTCGGACGGGGTGCCGGTCGTGACGAAACGGTGCTTGGGCTCGGCCAGCGAGTCGGACCGGAGCAGACCGGTCTTCGTGAGGACGCCGTACACATCCTTGGCGCATTCCTCGGCGCTGCTGACCAGGGTCACGGCGTCGCCGACGACGTACTGGATCACGCCGGTGAGCAGCGGGTAGTGCGTGCAGCCGAGGATGAGCGTGTCGACGCCGGCTTCAACCAGCGGATCGAGGTACTCGTGGGCGGCCTCGAGCAGCTCCGGGCCGGACGTCACGCCGGACTCGACGAAGTCGACGAACTTGGGGCAGGGCCGCGTGATCAGCTCAACCTGCGGCGCCGCGGCGAACGCATCGTCGTACGCGAGCGACTGCGCGGTGGCGCGCGTGCAGATCACGCCGACCTTCTGATTGCGCGTCGCGGCAACGGCCCGCCGGGCGGCCGGGAGGATCACCTCGACCACCGGTACGTCGTACCGCTCGCGGGCGTCGCGGAGCATCGCGGCGCTGGCCGAGTTGCAGGCGATGACCAGCATCTTCACGCCGGCCTCGACCAAATGGTCCAGACACTCCAGCGCATACTCACGAACCTCGGCGATCGGCTTCGGTCCGTAAGGCTGCCGCGCGGTGTCACCGAGATACAGGATCGGCTCATGCGGCAACTGATCCAGCACCGCGCGAGCGACAGTCAGACCGCCGAACCCCGAATCGAAGATCCCCACCGGCGCATCTGTCACGCCGCACATTCTATCGGGGACGCGCCGACGGTCCCCCGGCGCCCGTAACCAGGGCCGGATTCGGGTCGTTCTAGATGACACCCCGTCCCAACTCCAGAAACGACACGCCGAACCTTGTCCACATCTTTACGTTATGCAATTGCCAACCGACGTGATCCGCGCCACTCTGGGTCGATGTTCGTCTTACCGCCCAACGTGATGCCATGAAGGTGGCGCACCACATCGCGGTGCTGCTGAGCACCGCCGGACCGAATCCGCACCCTGACCAGGTGGCCGCCTCCGGGCAGGCCGCGAATCAGGTTGCCGAACCCAACAGCACGGCCGCAGACATCGCGGCGTCCCTCGGGACGACCGGGATCCTGTTGCTGTTGCTGATGGCGACGTTCTTCATGTACGTCGTCTCGCTGTCGCTGCACCCGAATGCCAAGTGCAATCGCTGCAAGGGCGCCGGTCGTCATCACGGCGGCATCTTCAGCTACGCACAACGTCCCTGCTCGAGTTGCAAGGGGCGTGGCGTGCATCCCCGCATCGGCCGCCGGATCCTGTTCAAATCCTCATGACATAACGACTTCTCAGGCCCAGAGCTGACCCTCGAGGCGGTCCTCCGCCTCGTCGATCGTGCCCTCGTAGGCGCCCGTCGACAGGTACTTCCAGCCGCCGTCGGGGACCACGAAGGCGATATCAGCTCGCTGTCCGTCACGCACGCACTTGGCCGCCTGGCCGAGCGCGGCGTGCAGGATCGCGCCGGTCGAGACGCCGGCGAAGATGCCCTCGTTGTCGAGCAGCTCGCGGACCCGCCGGACGGCGTCCCGCGGGCCGACCGAGAACCGCGCGTCGATCAGGGTCGCGTCGTACAGCTCCGGGACGAAGCCTTCCTCGAGATTGCGCAGACCGTAGACGAGCTCGCCGTACCGCGGCTCGGCGGCGACGATCCGGACGTCCGGCTTGTGCTCACGGAAGAAGCGGCCGGCACCCATCAGCGTGCCGGTCGTGCCGAGGCCCGCGACGAAGTGCGTCACCGACGGGAGGTCTTCGAGGATCTCGCGGGCGGTGCCGTCGTAGTGGGCGGCCGCGTTCGAGGGATTGCCGTACTGGTAGAGCATCACCCAGTCCGGGTGCTCCGCGGCGACCTGCTTGGCCACCCGGACCGCCTCGTTCGAGCCGCCGGCAGCCGGGGACGAGATGATCTCGACGCCCCACATCCGCAGGATCTGCCGGCGCTCCTCGGAGGTGTTCTCCGGCATCACGCAGACCATCCGGTAGCCGCGCAGCTTGGCCGCCATCGCCAGTGAGATCCCGGTGTTGCCCGAGGTCGGCTCCAGGATCGTGTTGCCCGGCCGCAGCCGACCGTCCTTCTCCGCGTCCAGCAGCATCCGCAGCGCCGCCCGGTCCTTGATCGAACCGGTCGGGTTGTGGTCCTCCAGCTTGGCCCACAACCGGACGTCGGCCGACGGCGACAGCTTCGGCAGGCCGACCAGCGGCGTGCCTCCGACCGAGTCGAGCAGGCTGTCGAAACGCATCGTCAGCCGCCGGCCACCGCAGGCAGGACCACGACCACGTCGCCGTCCTTCACCCCGGTCTGCAGCCCACCGGTGAACCGGACGTCCTCGTCGTTCACGTACACGTTCACGAACCGGCGCAGCTCCTCCGGCTCACCCTCGACGATCCGCTCCTTGAGGCCCGGGTGGTCGCCGTTCACGTTGTCGATGAACTCGGCCAGCGTGCCGCCGTCGCCGTTGACCGCCTTCTTGCCATCCGTGAAGGTCCGCAGAATGGTCGGGACGCGAAGCTCGATCGCCATCTCAGTTGTCTCCCAGTTCGCTGCTGTCTAAGTCGGTGTAGGACGCCACGATCTTCACTTCTTCTTCGGTGACCACGCCGTCGACGATCCGGTACGACCGGAACTCCACCGGCCCGTCGTAGCTCTGCTGCTCGGCCCCGTCCCGGGTCGAGACGATCACGTAGTGCGAGTTCGGCTCCTCGGCCCGGGCGATGTCCGTCCGCGACGGATACGCCTCGGTCGCCGTGTGCGAGTGGTACGTCACCACGATCTCCTCGTCCCGCTCCCACAGGTCCTTGTGCACCTTGAGCAGGTCCTCGGACGAGAACTCGTAGTACGTCGGCGACATCGCCGAGTTAGGCAC
>NZ_SMKA01000359.1 GCF_004348455.1 Kribbella albertanoniae | reverse complement strand
GGTTAGGAGGGCGCGCTGGATTTCGGGGCGGGCGTTGAGGGCGTCTTCGATGGTGGTGAGGCGGGCGGCTACGTCGGATTCGGGGGCGTTGCCGGTGAGGTCGACGGCGGCGACGAGGAAGATGCGGTCGGCGCCTACCCATTCCATGTGCAGGAAGCTGACGGCTTCGATCTCCTCGTGTTCGAGGAGTGCGTCGAGGGCGCGGTTGTGGGCGGCGGGGCTGACGGCTTCGCCGGTGAGGAAGTCCGTGTTGCGGCTGATCAGGAAGAGGGCGACGAAGCCGAGCAGGAGGCCGACGACGATCGAGCCGATGGCGTCCCAAGCGGCGTTGCCGGTGATTTGATGCAGGGCGATGCCGGCGGCGGCTACCAGGATGCCGATCAGGGCGACCAGGTCTTCGACGAAGACTGCGCGCAGGATCGGGTTCGAGGTGGCTTTGACGTAGTGCAGGGGGCGGACGTGGCGCAGCGAGGCGGCCGAGCGGGTCTGGCGAAGAGCCTGCAGGAACGAGATGCTCTCGAGAACGAACGAGATCCCGAGTACGGCGTACGCCCAGGTGTACGACGCTTCTTCGGGCTCCCCGCTGCGGAGCGACTGGATGCCGTGCCAGACCGAGACCGCGGCACCGACGGCGAACAACCCAAACGCCGCGAACATCGACCAGATGTAGCCGACCCGCCCGTAACCGAGTGGGTGACTGGCATCGGCGGGTTTGGCGGCGCGGCGTTCGCCGATCAGCAGGAACACCTCGTTGCCGGCGTCGGCCCAGGAGTGGGCGGCTTCGGCGACCATCGACGCGGAGGCGGTGATGACGGCGACGACGCTCTTGGCGAGTGCGATCAGGATGTTCGCGGTCAGGGCGACGATCACGGTGAGAAGGCTCTCGCTCGCCTTGGGGCTGTCTGCCTGCGTGCTGCTCACTGGTCGACAGTAGACCGGACACGCCGCGCGACAAGGCCCGACGCGGCGGCAGTTCCTAGACTCGGGAGTGCCGTTGGAGTCCCGGGAGGCGCCGATGACCGCTGAACCACGTCTCTCGGACGATCGCTCCGAGGTGGCGCGGATCTTGTTCGAGCTCACCGTACCGGGGTTGCTGCAGAACGCCGCACACCCCGTCGAGGAGCAACGGATCGAGTACCGCGAAGAGGCGGTTGCGCGCGTTCTCGGCGGTCAGCTGAGCGGGTCGCAACTCGAGTACGTGACCAAGTCCATGTCCCCGTGCCCGCCGTACCTGGTCACCTCGGCGACGCATCGGATCACCTGGCGCGACAGTCGCGGGATCGTGAACGTCGCGCACACCGGACCGCTCGGCGCGGTCGTCCCGGTCGTCGCGAGAGAGGCGACGCTCGAGCTGTGGTCGCGGCTCGAGAACGACGCAGAGCTGGAGCGCCGTACGGCGGAACTCCCTGAGAACGCGATCAAGTTGCTAGCGGCAACCACCACCGACCGGACCCCGGTCGAGATCTTCCGGACCGGCGTGGACGCGGCCGCGAGAACGCTCGCTCAGCACGCGTTTCTCGTGGCCCAGACCCCGTACGGCGATGCTGCGGAGCTGGCGCGTGGACTCGGAGAGAGCGGTATCTTCGACGCGGTCGCGACCACCTGGTACTGGGGATTGCAGGCGTCGACCTACCGGCGCGGGATGATCCCGGCGTCGCTCGTCACGTTCGCCGGCCGCGTGCGCTACTCCGTCGACACTGTGGTCGCGCTCCGCGCAATGAAGGACGCCCAGCTGGCCCACGCGCAAGACGAATCCCTCGAACCGCTCCCGAGCACGCCGCAGTACAGCCGGCTCGCGCCCGGCCAGCGACCGCGTTGTCTCGCCCGCAGTCCCCAGCTGTACGCCGAGGGCCGGACGAGCGTGCTCGCACTCGTCGCCGACACCTTCGTGGAGACGTTCGTGGAGCTGCTCGACCACATCGAGGTCGTGCCGTCCGTCGTCGAGCACGCCCAGCCGGCCCCCGACGCCGAAGCCGAAGTGTTCGAGGTGCCGGATATGACCTGCAGTCATTGCACGCGCACAATCACCAAGGTGCTCGGTGAACTCGGGGTCGCGCCACCGGAGTTCGACCTGGTCACCAAGAAGGTGGTCGCCGTGTTCCCGTCCGCCGAGATCCGCGAGCGTGGGTTCGACGCGATCCGGGCGCGCGGCTACACCGTCGTACCGCAGGCCGATTAGACGGTGCGCAGCACCGAGACGACGACGCCGAGGATCGCCGCGTTGTCACCGTCGATGACCTCGAAGGCGGGGTTGCGCGGCTCGAGGAAGACGTGACCGTTGCGGCGCTTGTAGACCTTGACGGTGGCCTCCTCGTCGATCATCGCCGCGACGATCTGGCCCGAGTGCGCCTCGTGCTGCTGGCGGATCACGACGATGTCGCCGTCGCAGATGGCCGCGTCGATCATCGACTCACCGCGGACGCGGAGCCCGAAGACGTTGCCGCGGCCGGTGAGCTCGCGGGGGAGCTGCATGACGTCGTCCAGGTGCTCGATCGCGGAGATCGGCGTACCGGCGGCGATGTCGCCCACGACCGGGACCGAGACGTTCGTGCCGTCGTCCTCGCGGGCGGCCGACTCGGGCAGGAACATCCGGACGTCGATCGGCCGGGAGACCGAGGGGCTGCGGCGCAGGAAGCCCTTGTCCTCGAGGCTGGTCAGGTGCTTGGAGACCGACGACGACGAGCGCAGGCCGACCGCGTCACCGATCTGGCGACTGCTCGGTGAGTACCCGTGCCGCTGCACCCAGTCCCGGATCACCACCAGGATCCGTTGCTGACGCTCCGGCAGAGCATTCGCGTCGAGGTCGCCGAACAGATCGAGATCAGTCACCGCGAAATCCTAGGCCGGATCACCCGGCTGATCACTGACCGACGCGGGTTGAGTGCCCGAAAGCTTCTTGCGGGGCCGACCGGTCGGGCTGACATCATGGAGCGCATGACGGGATCGGGGGATCACCGGCTGGATCTGCACGTATTGGGACCGGTGGGGTTCAGGGTCGGGGAGGCGTCGCTCGAGATCGCGCGGCGGATGGAGCGCACCCTCGCGGTGCGGCTCGCGCTCGCGCACGGCCGGACGGTGCCCAGTGACGCGATCGCCCGCGATCTCTGGGGCGACGAGGAGCTTGAGCCGGAGCGTGTCGCCGAGCGCCTGCGCGTCCTGTCCCACCGGCTCCGCCGCGCGTTGGGCTCGCACAGCTCCCTGGTACGGCGGGAGTCCGGCGGCTATGCACTGGATGCGGGGATGCCGGACGTGGAAGCCGTCGAGGAGGCGGTACCGCGCGCGGCCGCATTACGTCGTACCGGCGAAACGAAGCGCGCGCTGGCCGTGATCGCGGAGTCGCTCGCCGAATGGCGGGGACCGGCCTTCGCCGACCTGCGGGACGTGCCGTTCGTCGCAGTCGAGGCCACCAAACTCGATGCCCTGCACCGCGAACTGCTCGTGCAGCGGGTCGAGCTCGAGCTGGATCTCGGGATCGATGTCACCGCGGACGTGGAACGCCTGGTGATCGCTCACCCGCTCGATGAACGCCTCACCGGCCTGGCCGTGATTGCCCTCTACCGCGCGGGCCGGCAGGCCGATGCGCTCGCACGAATCCAGCACCTGCGGGCCCGACTGGCCGATGAGCTGGGTGTGGATCCGTCGGTAGCCACCACCGATCTGGAGCTGCGGCTCCTCCGTCAGGACCCGTTGCTGCAGGCACCTGAAGCACCCGTGCCGAGCCGCCTTCCCGACCTGATCTGGCTGACTCCACGCGCTCACTTCGTCGGCCGAACCGACGACGTCCACACCCTGATCGACGAGCTCGACCGCCCGGGGCTGGTGACGATCGTCGGCGGTCCGGGCGCCGGCAAGACGGTGCTCGCGCGTGAAGTGGCGATCGCCGTACGGCGTGGGAATCGGCCGATCGCGTGGTGCGACCTGGCTGCGTTGACCAGCGACTCAGCGGTCGCGCCGGCGCTTGCGGCAGCCATCGGCGTCGACCCCGGCATCGGTGATCCGCTGCCTGAATGCGCTGAGCATCTGGCTGGCGCGCTGCTGGTTCTGGACAACGCCGAGCATGTCGTCGACGGCGTGGCCGAGGTGGTCAGAGCGCTGCAGTGGAAGGCGGAGCGGCTGTCGATCCTCGTCACGTCCCAGCGACCGCTGCGTCTGCGTTCCGAGCAGACTCATCAGCTCGGCGAGCTTGATCCGGAGGCAGCGGCCGAGCTGTTCCGCGTCCGATGCCGTTCCGAAGATCTGCTGCCGGGGGACGAGCGAGTCGCCGCGATCTGTGCCGCGGTCGACCATCTTCCGCTGGGCATCGAGCTGGCTGCCGGTCTGATTCGCACCCTCACGCTCGACCAGTTGGCCGCCCGCATCCACCAGCGGACCCGGCTCCTGGTGGCCGGCAACCGGGATTCGGGCGCCCGGCATTCGAGCCTGCGGGCCGCGATCGACTGGAGTCACGCGCTCCTCGATCCGCCCGCCCGGACGGTACTCAACCGGCTCGCGGTGTTCGCCGGCGGCTGCACCCTGGAGGCGGCCGAACAAGTTGCTGGCGGCAACGGAATCAACGTCGCCGAGATCCCGGTGATCCTGGCCGACCTGCACGAGCGCTCGCTGCTGACGGTCACGATCGGCGAGGGCGGTCGGCGCTACCGGCTGCTGGAATCGATCCGCGACTACGCGCTGGATCGGCTCGGTCGCGACGAGGACGCCGTACGGCGAGAGCATGCGCGCTGGTGTGCCGACCTGGCCGGGCGGACCGAGCGGTACGGCGGTGCCGACCATGCCGAACTGGATCGCGAACTCCGGTTGGAGGAAGCGAATCTCCGGGGAGCGATCGAATTCGCCCTCGAGAACGATCCGCCGCTGGTGCTGCAGCTCGTCACACCGACCTGGTGGTACTGGTGGAGTCACGGCGCGATCGAGAGCGGCCGCGACTGGCTGCGGCGTGCACTCGCGGCCGCCGATCCGGAGCCGACCGTCGAACGAGCCACCTCGATCCGGGTCTCCGCTTCGTTGACCCGCAACAGCGGCCAGTACGGCGAGGCGCGGGTGCTCGGGGAACAGGCCCTGCAGATGTTCCGGGAGCTCGGTGACGACCGCGGGTACGGCGCCTCCCTGATCGGACTCGGGATCACCAGCCTCGCCGGCCGTGATTACGAGCTGTGCCTGAAGCAGGCGACCGAGGCAGTCGAGATCTTCCGCGAACTGGCCAACGAGCGGTTGTGTGCGGCGGCGCAGAATCTGGTCGGCGCCGCACTCCGCGGACTCGGTCGGACTCACCAGGCAGAAGAGGTGTTTCTGGAGGTCTGTGCGGTCTGGCGAGCGCAGCACGACCTCCGCGGGCTGGGTGCCTCGCTCTGCAATCTGGCGCTGGTCCGGCATCAGCTCGGCGACTATGCCGACGTACGCGAACTGTCGCTCGAGGCGTTGCGGATCTATCGCGAGATCAACCTCACCGAAGGCGTGATCGATGCGGTGGACCTGATCGCCGGGGTCGAGTTGGCCGAAGGCCGTCCGGTGCAGGCGCTGCGGTTGCTGACGGTGGCCGGGCTGGAGCGGATCCGGATCGGGGCGCCGCAGATCGTGCCCGATGAACTCGACGCCCGCGAAGGTGCCGAGGCCGAAGCGCGCCGGCAGTTGGGGATCGCGGCAACCGCAGTCGTTGCTGAAGCCCGCGCCGTACCGCTTGAAGTGATCGCGCGGGAGCTTGCCACTTAGTGCAACGGCGGCGTGGCGAGGTCCGATCGCCGATAGCATCCGGGCATCGAGTCGAGTGCCGGATGCTCTTCGACAGTTGCGTGCAGAGGCAGCTTGACTTGGGGGAAGAACGGATTGGGCCTGGGGCTCCGCCGTCCGTCATCAGTGAGGAGCTGTTGTGAGGTTGTTCAGACCTGGGGTGGTCGCTCTCGCCCTTGGATTGGTCGGTGGCGTTGCCGCCGCCGGCCCAGCTGCTGCGCAGGAGACCCGCACCGTCTCGTACCGCGGCTATCAGGTGACCGTGCCGTCCGACTGGGCGGTGGTGGACCTGTCCGCCGACCCGACCGCGTGCGTCCGGTTCGACCGGCCGGCGGTGTATCTCGGCCGCAGTACGGCGCAGTCGAACTGCCCGGCGGATGCCGCCGGCCGCAGTCACGGCCTGGTCCTTGAACCGCTCGTCACCGCGACCCCGTCCATGCCGGGCTTGCTGCGCCGCGTCGTCCAGGATGCCGGCGTGCTGGCGACGGCGTACTACGAACCAGGTGCGGAACGCGCCGCAGCCGAGGTCCTCGGGACCGGGCGCGTCGTGTCGAAGTCGCGCGTCGCCCAGGTGGCCCAGCCGGCCGCCGTCGCGCCGTCGGTTGTTGCCACCGGAACCCTGAAGGGCGAGGCGTTCGACGCGTGTGCCGCGCCGCCGCAGGCCACGATGGACGCCTGGAAGCCGGACTTCCAGGGGATCGGTATCTACATCAGCGGTGGCGTCCGGCGCTGCGACCAGCCGAACCTGACGCCCGACTGGGTGACCACGAACGCGGGCAAGGGCTGGCAGTTCCTGCTGATCGACGTCGGCCTGCAGGCGCCGTGCTCGACCTTCAGCGCTGAGAAGAAGATGTCGGCCGAGCCGGCGACGGCGCTCGGCCAGGGCAAGACCGCCGCGGCGCAGGCGGTCCTGGCTGCGCAGGGGCTGGGGTTCGCGCCGCGCAGTGCGATCTACAGCGACATCGAGCACTACACGTCGACGGCTGCGTGCAAGGCCGCCGTACTGTCGTATGTGAGCGGTTGGACGCAGGAGCTCCACGCCCGTGGCTACCAGGGCGGTGTCTACGGCTCGGCCAGCTCGGTCGGCGCCGACTTCGCGAGCGCCTTCACCAGTACGGCGTACACGCGGCCGGACAACCTGTGGTTCGCGCACTGGGGCTCCACGCCGGTCGGGACCAGCCGGTTCGTACCTTCGACCACGTGGACCAACCACGAGCGCGTCCATCAGTACGCCGGTGACGTCACCGAGACGCATGGCGGCGTATCGATGCAGATCGACCGGAACTACGCCGATCTGACCGCGCTGCCGCCTCCCGTGACGAACTTCTCGGTCACGGGTGCGTCTTCTGCGGCGACCCTGCGCTGGACGAAGCCGGCCGGGGTGACGCTCGGGCAGATCATGATCCGCACGGCCGTCGGCTCCACACCGCCGCCGCTGGTGACGTCGGGCTCGTCGGTCTACAACGGGGTTGCGAGTCTGTACACCGTCAGCCGGCTGGCGAACTCGGCCAGCTACGCGTTCCGCGCCTGGGTGAAGGACAGTACGGGCAAGGTCAGCCCGGGCGCCGACGTACTGCTCGTTGGGACGAAGGCCACGGTGACGGCGAGCGGCGCGTGGATCACGTACGGCGGATCGGTCAGCGTCGCGACGACCGTCACCCGGCTTGATGGTGGACCGCTGAGTGGTGCACCGATCGTGCTCTACGCGAAGGCGAAGAACGCGACGGCGTACACGGCGATCGCCACGGTGACGTCGGATGCGAACGGTGTTGCGACCTCGGTGCAGAAGCCGGGCGTCTCCACGCACTACCAGTGGGGCTACAACGGTGCCGCCGGTCTGCTCGGTACGCGGAGCGCGGTGGCGCTGGTCGAGGTGCGGCCCGGGATCTCGTCGTACCTGACACCGGCTGCGATCAAGTTGGGTGCCACGAGCAACTTCTACGGCTACCTCACGCCGCCGCACCAGGGCACCAAGGCCTACCTGCAGCGCAAGTCAGGGACGAGTTGGGTCGCGGCCGGCACGGGCCTGCTGTCGGCCAACGGCAAGTACTCGTTCGTCATCAAGCCGACCGCGAAGGGTACCTACACCTACCGCGTCGTCTGGCTCGCCGACGCCGACCACCAGGGCACCCAAACCCCCTCCAAGGTGCTAACAGTCAGCTGACCGCACGTTGGATCGGTGTTCCTACCGCACCCAGCAGACCCACCCGTTGGTCCGCTTGCCGGACCGCCACCACTGTCCACC
>NZ_SMKA01000358.1 GCF_004348455.1 Kribbella albertanoniae | reverse complement strand
GTCCGGGGTGGGCGTAAACAGGTAATAGCTTGTTCACGGCCGCCAGTTCCTGTTCAGACCCACGGAAGGGTGCGCTACATCCTGAGGTGGGAGGCGCCGTTGAAGTCGAGGACTGTGCCGGTGGCGAATTCGGCGGCGGGGGTGGCCAGGTAGAGGATGGCGGCTGCTACTTCGGTGGGGGCGGCTACTCGTTCGAGGGGGCTTTCCAGGCGGCGGCGGTTGTAGCCTTCGCCGGCCAGGTTGACGGCGGCCATGTCGGTGGTGGTCCAGCCGGGGGCGATGGCGGTGACGGCGATTCCTTCGGGGCCCAGGGCTCTGGCGAGGGACTGGGTGAAGGAGACGAGGGCTGCTTTGGAGGCGCCGTAGGCGGGTTGGTTGGGTTCGCCGCGGAAGGCGCCGCGGGAGGAGACGTTGACGATGCGGCCGCCGCGCCCCATGTGGCGGATTGCGCACCAGGTGGCGTTCGCGGGGCCGATCAGGTTGACGGCGAGGGTGTCGGCCCAGGCCTGCTGCCATTCCTCGTACGTCGTCTCGCGGATCTTGTGCGGGTGATAGACGCCGGCGTTGTTGACCAGTACGTCGATGCGCCCCAGCGCCGCCGCGGCCTCGTCGACCATGCGTTGCACGGCGTCCGGGTCGGCCAGGTCGGCGTGCACCATGACGTGCCCGCTGCCTGGCAGAGCGGCGAGCACTTTCTCGGCGGATTCGCGAGACGAGCTGTAGTGGACGGCAACCCGGTCGCCGTCGGCGGCGAAGGCGTGGGCAGTGGCGGCACCGATGCCACGCGAGGCACCGGTGATCAAGACGGCACGATCCATACCGAGGATCATGTCAGGACCTACCGAGGCTTGATGTCCCGGCGGTAGGACTTGCTCGCGCGCACCCACTCCTTCTTCGCCAACGCACGCGCTCGCACATCCGAGCGCCGCGCCATGTACGCCGCCTCCTTACGCAGCTGCACCCAGCTCTCGTACCGCCGGTGCGGCAGCGTCCCGTCCTCGAGCGCCGCCTTCACCGCGCACCCCGGTTCGCCGTCGTGCGAGCAGTCCTTGAAGCGGCAGTTCTCAGCCAGCCCGGTCACATCCGGGAAGGCCGCCGCCAGCCCCTCACCCGATTCCTGCAGACCGATCCCCCGCAGCCCCGGCGTGTCGATCACCACGCCACCAGCCGGCAGGACGACCAGCTCACGCCGTACCGAGGTGTGCCGGCCCTTGCCGTCCTCGCGGATCTCCTGGACGTCCAGCAGCTCCACGCCGGCCAGCGCATTCACCAGCGACGACTTGCCCGCGCCACTCGACCCGAGCAGCGCCAGCGTCGCATCCCCCGCCACCAGTTCGCGCACGGAATCCATGCCCGCGCCGGTCGCAGTACTACATACCAGTACGTCGGCCCCGGGCGCGGCCGCCGCGACATCCTCGGCCACGGCGTCGGCATCACCGACCAGATCGGCCTTCGTCAGTACGACGACCGGCCGGGCACCGCTCTCCCACGCGAGCGTGAGGAAGCGTTCGATCCGGCCGATGTTCGGCTCGGGATGCAGGCCGACCACGATCGCGATCACGTCGACGTTCGCGGCCAGCAGCTGGCCTTTCGACGTACCGCTGACTTCGGCGCGGACGATCGCCGTACGGCGTGGGGCCAGCGACTCAACGGTGATGCGGTCGTCTGGCCAATGGCGCAGCGCCACCCAGTCCCCGGTGCAGGGCGCTGCGTGGGCATCACCGGCGATCGCGCCGAGGAGCCCGCCGGACCACGAGGCGCGGACCGGGCCGTCCTCGGTGAGAACTGTCGCCAGGCCCTTGTCGACCCGGGCGACGCGTCCCGGCACCAGCTCGGTCGGGACGGATTCGAAGAAAGCGGCCGTGGAACTGTCGAGTCCCAGAGCCTGCAGTGTCACGGACATGACGAACCTTTCGGAAGGTCCGGCCGCGAGGTCAGCTCAGCGGACGGACAGAACGGGAGACAACGGCCCGGTGGTAGGCCTCTAGGTGGCTCATGGCGGCGGTGCCTCCCTTCCAGTTCAGGCGGGTCCTGATCGAGGACCGGTGATCGCGACGCGACCAGCCTATGTCGTCCGATTCGTCGTGCGCACCGGGTTTTCCGTCACCGCCGGCGCGGGCTCCGGTTCAGCCGCCGCCTCAGCCTCAGCGGCGGGCTCGGCTTCGGCCTTAGGCGGCTGGGCCTCCGCAACCGGGGCTTTCGCCGGCGCGTGTTCGGAGAGCCGCTCGATCCGGCGCGCCACCGCCAGCTCCGGCCGCTGGAACTCCGGCCGCTGCAGATCCGGCTCCGCATGGTCCGGCTCCGCGAGATCCGGCTCGCCGTGGTGATGCGGATCCGGCTCGGCCTTCATCACCGGCTCGACCTCGTCCTCGTCGGCGAACTTCGGCAGCGCCGGTTCGCGGGTCTTCGCCGGCCAGAGCCGGTTCACGACAGCGTTCAGGGCGGCACCGATCAGTACGGCGATCGTGGTCATGTACAGCCACATCAGTACGGCGATCGGTGCCGCGAGCGGACCGTAGATCGACGTACCGCCGACTGTGCTCTGCAGGATCCACCGGAGCACGAAGCTGCCCAGGATCCAGATCGACAGCGCCAGGAACGCCCCCGGCAGGTCGGAGACCCAGGGCGTCCGGACCGGCACGGACACGTGGTAGAGCGTGTTCAGGAAGCCTGCGGAGAGGATCGTGACGACCGGCCAGTACAGCTGGTTGAGGAAGTCGAGGCGAGGTGGGAGGAGCTGGTCCACCGCCTCCGGCCCGGCCAGGACCAGCGGGAGCACGATCACGCCGATCACCAGCGCGATGCTGTACAGACTGAAGGAGAGCGCGCGGGTCCGGACGATCCCGCGCTTGCCGCCCATCCCGTACATGATCGTGATCGTGTCGACGAAGACGTTCAGCGCACGGCTGCCGGACCACAGGGCGAGCACGAAACCGATCGAGATGACATCCGGACGGCCGCCGTTCAGCACCTTGTCCAGGGTGGGCACGATGACGCTGTTCACGGAGTCGTCGGTGAGCGCCCGCGCGGCGAGCTCCGCGATCTCGAGCTTGATCTGTGCGATCTGGACGACGTTCAGCCAGCGGTCGGCGATGTAGCCGAGGCTTCCGGCCAGCCCGAAGATCAGCGGCGGCAGCGAGAGGATCGCGAAGAACGCGCCCTCGGCGGCCAGGCCGGTGACGCGGTAGCGCAGACACTCTCCGACCGTCTGGGTGAGCAGCTTCCAGATCGTCGAGGGGATCTTGCGGACCCATGCCAAGGAGACCGAGCTCCCACCCGTGGGCCCTGCCCCTGAACGTGCCATACCGCTTACCGTACTGATATGGCGGACCCTTTCGCGGTAACGAACCAGGCTCCCCCACTCCAGGGGGTGAACTTCTTCACCCGGGATGCTGCCCTCGGTGACGCTTTGCGCCCGTACGGCGACCTCGCCGCGGACCCCGGTCTGGTCCGGATCGGGGAGGTGGCGGGGTCCGAGGAGGCCCGCTCCCACGCGCTCCCGGCGAACCAGAATCCACCGGTTCTGCGCACCCACGACCGCTACGGGAACCGGGTCGACGAGGTCGACTTCCACCCGTCGTGGCACTGGCTGATGGAGCAGGCCGTCGGCTTCGGGCTGCAGGCAGCGCCGTGGACGAGCTCCCAGGATTCCCCGCATTTGACCCGCGCGGCGGGCTTCTACCTCTGGTCGCAGGTCGAGCCGGGGCACAGCTGCCCGATCTCGATGACGTACGCCGCGGTGCCGGCACTGCGGGCCGACGAGCGGCTCGCGGCCGAGTGGATTCCGCAGTTGGCTTCGACCGAGTACGACGTACGACGGTTGCCCGGGGCAGCCAAGCGTGGCGTGCTGGCCGGGATGGGGATGACCGAGAAACAGGGTGGTTCCGATGTCCGGGCCAACCTGACCACCGCCACGCCCACCGGCGATGCGTATCTGCTCGACGGTCACAAGTGGTTCTGCTCGGCACCCCAGGTCGATGTCTTCCTCGTGCTCGCCCAGGCGCCGGACGGGCTGAGCTGTTTCGTGGTTCCGCGGATGCTTGCTGACGGCAACCGGAACACGTTCGCGCTGCAGCGGCTGAAGGACAAACTCGGCAACCGCTCGAACGCCTCCAGCGAGGTCGAGTTCCACAGCACCGTCGGCTACCGCCTGGGCGACGAGGGCGCCGGCGTCCGCACCATCATCGAAATGGTCGCCGCCACCCGCCTCGACTGCGTACTGGGCTCCGCCGCGCTCCAAAGAAGAGCCCTGGTGGAAGCCACCTGGCACACCCAACACCGCTCCGCCTTCGGAGGATTGCTTGCCGACAAACCCGCCATGCTCAACGTCCTGGCCGACCTGGCCATCGAGAGCGAAGCAGCAACCACCCTGGCCATGCGCTTAGCAGCGGCTGTTGACTCAAGCGACCAGCAGGCAGCTGCGTTCAGGCGGATTGGGTTGCCGTTGGCCAAGTTCTGGGTTTGTAAGCGGACTTCGTTCATGGTGGCGGAGGCGTTGGAGTGTTTGGGCGGGAACGGATTTGTGGAGGATTCGGGGCTGCCGTTGCTGTTTCGGGAGTCGCCGTTGAACTCGATCTGGGAAGGGTCGGGGAACGTGAACGCGCTGGATGTACTGCGCGCGTTGCGCAGGCCGGAGTCGCTGGAGGCCTGGCTGCTGGAGGTTGGGGCGGCGCAGGGAGCGGATCACCGGTTGGATGCGGCGGTGAACGACGTACTGCAGGCGTTGTCGGATATCGAGGGTGCCGAGGCCGGGGCGCGGCGGTTGGCGGCGCGGATGGCGTTGTGCTTGCAGGCGTCGTTGCTGGTGCGGTACTCGACGCCCGCGGTGGCGGACGCGTTCGTGGCGTCGCGGCTGGCCGGGGACTGGGGTGGTGTGTTCGGGACGCTGCCACGCACGACACCGTTCCGGGAGATCGTCGAGCGCACGATAGGGTGAGCGAGTCGCGACTGGCGCGCTGAGGTGGAGTACCACCGGGGAGCGAAAAGCGTTGGCACCGTGCGCCTGGGTGCCTCGAACCACTGCAACCGCAGGAGAGACATCGATGACTCATCAGCCCTTCGACGCCGCCGCAGCGTCGGCCGCGTACAACAACGCCCTGCAGGTGATCGCCTCCGTCGAGCCGACCATCGCCGGTGCGATCAAGGCCGAGCTGGCCGACCAGCGCTCCTCGCTGAAGCTGATCGCGAGCGAGAACTACGCCTCCCCCGCCACCCTGCTCACGATGGGCAACTGGCTCTCGGACAAGTACGCCGAGGGCACCGTCGGGCACCGCTTCTACGCGGGCTGCCAGAACGTCGACACCGTCGAGCAGACCGCCGCCGACCACGCCCGTGAACTGTTCGGCGCCCCGCACGCCTACGTCCAGCCGCACTCCGGGATCGACGCCAACCTGGTCGCCTTCTGGGCGATCCTGGCCCAGCGGATCGAGTCCCCCACGCTGGCCGAGGCCGGCGCCAAGCACGTCAACGACCTGTCCGACGAGGACTGGATCAAGCTCCGCAAGGCGCTCGGCGACCAGAAGATGCTCGGCATGTCACTGGACGCCGGCGGTCACCTGACGCACGGCTTCCGCCCGAACATCTCCGGCAAGATGTTCAACCAGCACTCCTACGGCACCGACCCGGAGACCGGGCTGCTGGACTACGACGAGGTCGCCCGTAAGGCCCGTGAGTTCAAGCCGCTGATCCTGATCGCGGGCTACTCGGCGTACCCGCGCAAGGTCGACTTCGCCAAGATGCGCGAGATCGCCGACGAGGTCGGCGCGACCCTGATGGTCGACATGGCGCACTTCGCCGGCCTGGTCGCGGGCAAGGTCTTCACCGGCGACTTCGACCCGGTCCCGCACGCCCACGTCACCACGACCACCACGCACAAGTCGCTGCGTGGACCGCGCGGCGGCATGGTGCTGTGCCAGCCCGAGTACGCCGACGCCGTCGACCGCGGCTGCCCGATGGTGCTCGGTGGTCCGCTCAGCCAGACGATGGCCGCCAAGGCGGTCGCGCTGGCCGAGGCCCGCCAGCCGTCCTTCCAGACCTACGCGCAGGCCGTCGCCGACAACGCGGTCACCCTCGCCGAGGGGCTGATGAAGCGTGGCGTCAAGCTCGTCACCGACGGCACCGAGAACCACCTGGTCCTGCTGGACGTCTCGTCGTACGGCATCACCGGCCGTCAGGCCGAGTCGGCGCTGCTCGACGCGGGCATCGTCACCAACCGCAACGCGGTCCCCCGCGACCCGAACGGCGCCTGGTACACGTCGGGCGTCCGGATCGGTACGCCGGCGCTGACCACCCGCGGGTTCGGTGCCGACGAGTTCGACCGCGTGGCCGAGCTGATCGTCGACGTCCTGTCCTCGACCACGCCGACCACCACCGCGGCCGGTGCGCCGTCCAAGGCCAAGTACGTGCTGGCCGAGGGAGTCGCCGACAAGACCCGCGCGGCCTCGGCGGAGATCCTCGACAAGCACCCGCTCTACCCGGGTCTCGAGCTCAGCTGATCACCCTTCGAGCGCCCGTTCCCGCAACCGGGGACGGGCGCTCGTTTGTGTAAGGTTCAATCATGGCGCCCACCCCTGAAGAGATCAGTCAGTACGTCGAACGCTTCGCGGGTGTGATGGCCAACAGCGGCGTACCGACGATGTCTGCCCGGGTGATGGGCCGGATGCTGGTCAGCCCGAACGGCACCATGACTGCGGCCGAACTGGCGGACACGTTGAAGATCAGCCAGCCCGCGGTCTCCGGCGCGGTCCGGCAGCTGATCCAGATGTCATTCATCTCCCGGGAGCGGATGCCTGGCTCGCGTAAGGACCACTACCGGATCCGCGAGGACGTCTTCGCCGCGATCCTCGAGCGCCGCAACCAGGCCCTGACCGAGTGGGCCGCGAGCAGTGCTTACGGTGCCGACCTCTTCGGCGCCGACACCACCGTCGGCCGCCGGCTGTCCGAGGCTGCCGACTTCTTCACCTTCGTGCACAACGATCTCGAGCAGACCATGAAGGAATGGCGGGCCAAGCACCCCAGCTAAGGCCGCTCCAACTCCACCATCAGTTGTACTGATCGTAGCCATGGGCAACAGTCAGCGTGGTCGGGGTGACCAGCGCGTCAACGCGGTCGAACAGATCGGCGAGCGCGGTGTTGTTGTGATCCCGTACGGCGCGCGCCCGCTGCACGTCCGCCGCCTCGACACCTCGCCCCGCGTCCAGTGCGGACAACACCGGCCAGGCGTCGTCGGTCGGAAGCAATTTCAGCGGTACGTCGATCACCTCAGCCACCGACAGCCGGTCGCGAATGAGCTGGTCGATGCCCGGATCAACGGGGTAGCTCAGGGTGGACAGATACGCGACCCGAAAGGGGCCCTCAGCAAGTATCGGCACCGGCCAGTGTGGTAGCGCAGTCGGATCCAGCCGGTGCGGTCCACTCACGACACTCGTCGCCAGCACCACATCATCGAGATCCGCCCCGATCACGCCGGCCGTGGTCAGCCCACCGAACGCCCGGCCCACCGCCCGCGGCACCCGGCCGTACGTCCCCTTGAACCCCACCAACCCACAGAACGACGCCGGGATCCGGAGCGACCCACCACTATCACCTCCCGTCGCCAGCGGTACGACGCCCGCCGCAACCGCCGCCGCTCCCCCAGCAGTCGACCCACCCGGCGACCGCGTCACATCCCACGGGTTCCGCGTGTACTCACGCCCGTTCCACCCATACGTTTGCGACCCCGGTCCCGGCCGCGCCCGCGTCGCCGTACCGATCGGAATCGCCCCCGCCGCCAGCAACCGCTCCAGAATCGGCGACCCCGGCGGCGTCCGAGCCTTCACCAAGAACGGCACCCCGGCCAGCACCCCCGCCGGATCCACCTCCCGAGCCAGCCGCAACGCCGTACCGGCATCAAGCTCGTCCACAAAGTGCAGCACCGGATCGAGTCGCCGAGCTGCCTCCACCGCCCGCTCAACCACCTCAACCGCCGACAACAAACC
>NZ_SMKA01000357.1 GCF_004348455.1 Kribbella albertanoniae | reverse complement strand
GCCAGGGCCAGGGCGGGGAGGGCGGTGGGGATGCCTTCGAGGACTGAGGAGCGTTGTTTTTCGGCGGCCTTGATGGATTCCCAGTTGGCTTCGACGGCGGCCGCGTCGGCCGCGTGCACGGTGCTGAAGACGTGGGGGTGGCGGCGGATCAGCTTCTCGACGATGCCGCCGGCCACGTCGTCGATGGTGAAGGCGTCGTCGTCCTCGGCGATGCGGGAGTGGAAGGCGACCTGGAGCAGGAGGTCGCCGAGCTCTTCGCGGAGGTGGTCGCGGTCGCCGAGGTCGATGGCTTCGAGGGTCTCGTAGGTTTCCTCGAGGAGGTACTTCGCGAGGCTCTCGTGGGTCTGCTCCTGGTCCCAGGGGCATTTGCGGCGGAGGCGGTCCATGACGCGCACGAGGTCGATCAGGCGGGCGCCAGGGACGTCGTACGAGCCGTGCAAGATCTCGACCTCGTACGGCGGCCGCGGCTCGCGACTGAGTTCCTCGGCGACGAGCCGGAGCAGGCCTGGTTCGCCGTCCTCACCGACGAGCCAGGCGACGCGTTGACCCGCCACGGCGGCTGCGGACAGCCAGGCCCAGTGGTCGGCGACGGCACCCGAGACCGGGGTGACGACAAAACCGGAGGACGCGATCGCCTGCACATCGGCGCGGGCAGGGCCGTCGGCGGCGCCGAGCAGGTCGGCCGACGACAAGGCCGTCCAGGCGACTCGGGTAAGGAGACCCGGGGCGACCCGGGGGCTGGTCAGGACGACCGTGATCGACCCGCCGGGTGCTCCGGACATCGGCAGGACCTCAGCCCTGCGGCTGCTGCTGTTGCTGCTGGGCCTCGGCGGCCTCGCGCTTGGCCTTGGCCTGGGCCGACTCGTCGGACAGCGAACCGGAGACCGCGCCGTCGATGGCCCCGTCGGTCCACTTGCCGAACCGCGGCGAGATGTCGACGGTGATGTTCTTCGAGGCGTCCTTGACCACGGTCAGGCCGGCCTTCTGGGCCGCCTGCACCTGCGGGTCGGTCACGCCGGTGCCGCCACCGAGCTTGATGGTCGCCACCGCGGTCGAGGCCACGTTGGACAGGAACTCCTTGGCCACCGGGTCGGCCTCGAACTTCTGGTACGCCGCCGGGTCGCGGACCACGAGCTTCATCGCGGCCGCGATCTCGGCGTCACTGACGTTCACCGAGCGCTGGTCGCGGACCTGCCGGACGAGAGCGTTGTTGACCAGCTCGCTCAGCGTCACCTTGGTCTCGAAGGGCTGTCCGAGCGCGCCGGAGACCGCGCGCGAGACCTTGTCGACGTCGCCGACGCTGATCTCGGTGTCCCCGACCACGGCCGCCGCACCCGGGTGCGTGCCGGCTGCGCAGCCGCTCGCCAGCAGCACCGTGGCCGCAGCCACACCGAGAGCCTTAAGCGCTCTGCTCACCGAAATCTCCTCGCATCTCCAGTCGAAGTCACGCCGGTACCACGATCGGCTCGGCGACGATGTCGTCGATCAACCGGGTACACCATTGCAGCAGCTCCTGGTCGCGGAGCGGCTGGCCGCCGATCTGCCGGGTGGCAGGTCTCGGCACCAGGATCGTACGCAGTTGCGGCTTGACCAGACTCTTCGGGTACAGCCTGTTCAGCCGCAGCACCTTCGAATCCGGCAGATCCACCGGCCCGAACCGGACCAGATTCCCCTGCAGGGTGACGTCCTGCAACCCCGCCTGCCGGGCGTGGTTGCGGAACTTCGCCACCTCGATCAGGTTCAGCACGGCCGCCGGGATCTCGCCGTACCGGTCGTGCAGCTCCTCGACGAGCTCCGCGATCCCGGCAGCATCCCGTACGGCGGCCAGTCGCTGGTACATCTCCAGTCGCAGCCGCTGCGACGGAACGTAGTCGTGCGGAAGATGCGCGTCGATCGGCAGCTCGATCTTGACCTCGGGCTCCTCGGCCGGCGTATCGCCCTTGTACTCGGCGACTGCCTCACCGACCAGCCGCACGTACAGGTCGAACCCGACATCCGCGATGTGGCCGGACTGCTCGCCGCCGAGCAGGTTGCCGGCGCCACGGATCTCCAGGTCCTTCATCGCCACCGCCATACCGCCACCCAGATCGGCGTGCTGGGCGATCGTCGCCAGCCGGTCGTGGGCGGTCTCGGTCAGTGGCTTCTCCGGCGGGAAGAAGAAGTACGCGTACGCCCGCTCGCGGCCACGACCGACGCGACCGCGCAGCTGGTGCAGCTGCGACAGCCCGAGCAGGTCGGACCGCTCGACGATCATCGTGTTCGCGTTCGAGATGTCGATGCCGGACTCGACGATCGTCGTACAGACGATGACGTCGGACTGCTTCTCCCAGAAGCCCTGGATGACCTGCTCGAGGGCGTGCTCGTTCATCTGGCCGTGCGCGACGGTCACCCGTGCCTCGGGCACGAGCTGCCGGATCCGCGCGGCCGCCTTCTCGATCGTGTTCACCCGGTTGTGCACCACGAAGACCTGGCCCTCACGCAGCAACTCGCGCCGGATCGCCGCGGTCACCTGGCCCTCCTCGTACGCGCCGACGAAGGTCAGCACCGGGTGCCGCTCCTCGGGCGGGGTGGCGATCGTCGACATCTCGCGGATGCCGGTGATCGACATCTCCAGCGTGCGCGGGATCGGCGTCGCGGACATCGTCAGCACGTCGACGGCCGTCCGCAACCGCTTGAGCTGCTCCTTGGCCTCGACCCCGAACCGCTGCTCCTCGTCGACGATGACGAGCCCAAGGTCCTTGAACGCAACCTCGCCCGACAGCAACCGGTGCGTCCCGATCACGACATCGATCGACCCGTCGGCCAGCCCGTCCAGCGCGCCCTTGGCCTCCTTGTCGGTCTGGAACCGCGACAGTGGGGCCACAACCACCGGGAAGGCGGCGTACCGCTCGGCGAAGGTCGCGTAGTGCTGCTGCACGAGCAGCGTGGTCGGAACCAGTACGGCGACCTGCTTGCCGTCCTGCACCGCCTTGAACGCAGCCCGTACGGCGATCTCGGTCTTGCCGTAGCCGACATCGCCACACACGATCCGGTCCATCGGCATCACGCGCTCCATGTCGCGCTTCACATCGTCGATGGTGGCGAGCTGGTCCGGCGTCTCCACGAACGGGAACGCGTCCTCGAGCTCACGCTGCCACGGGGTGTCCTTGGCGAACGCGTGGCCCTTGGTCGCCTGGCGCGCGGCGTACAGCTTGATCAGCTCACCGGCGATCTGCTTGACCGCCTTGCGCGCGCGGCCCTTGCGCTTGGCCCAGTCCCCGCCGCCCATCTTGTCGAGCGAAGGCTGCTCACCGCCGACGTACCGCGTGACCTGGTCGAGCTGGTCGGTCGGCACATACAGCCGGTCGCCCGGTTGACCGCGCTTACTCGGTGCGAACTCGATGACGACGTACTCGCGGGTGGCCTTCTGCGTCCCCGTCCCGACGGTGCGCTGCATCATCTCGACGTACCGGCCGACGCCGTGCTGCTCGTGCACGACGAAGTCGCCGGGCTGCAGCTCCAGCGGGTCGACCGCCTTCTTCCGCCGGCTCGGCATCCGTTGCTGGGAACGGCGTTCGGCCGCGGAGCGCTGGCCGGCCAGGTCGTTCTCGGTCAGTACGGCGAACTTGATGCCCTCGGCAATGAACCCGTGCTCGAGCTGTCCCTGCGAGATCAGCACGACGCCCGGCTCGGGGATCGTGTCGATCCCTTCGACCGCGCGCGCCGGGACCTCTGCCTCGGACAGCAGCTCGGCCAATCGCTGCGCGGGGCCGTGTCCTTCGGTCACGCAGACGACGCGCCAGCCGTCACGCAGCCAGCCGCGGATGTCCTCGACCGCAGCAGCCGTCTCACCGCGGTACGGATCGACCTCGTGCGCGGCAACCGCGCGGCTACGCACAGCGCCCGCCTCGGTGTCGATGTCGAACGAGACCCGCGCACCCATCGAGTCGCGCAGTTCGGGCGCGTCGGTCGGCGCCGCGGAGAACGGCGACATGCTCCACCACGCCAGGCCCTTGCCCAGCGCATGCGACCGGACGTCACCAAGCGAGATGTACGCCGCTGCGCCCAGATCGATCGGCGCGTCACCGCCACCGGCCGCGGCCGCCCAGGACGCCTCCAGGAACTCCTGACTGGTCGCCACCAGGTCGTGGGCCCGCGCCCGCACCCGCTCCGGGTCGCTCACCACCACATGCGTCCCGGCCGGCATCAAATCGACCAGCAGCTCCATGTGGTCGACCAGCACCGGAGCCAACGACTCCATGCCCTCGACCGCGTGCCCTTCGGCGAGCTTCTCGAACAGCTCGGCCAGCTCAGGGTGCTCCTTGGCCAGTACGGCGGCGCGCGCCCGCACCTCGTCGGTCAGCAGCAACTCGCGGCACGGCGGCGCCCACAACCCATGCTGAGCGATCTCCAGAGACCGCTGGTCGGCGACTGCGAAGTACCGGATCTCTTCCACGTCGTCACCGAAGAAGTCCACCCGTAGTGGGTGCTCCTCGGTCGGCGGGAACACGTCGATGATGCCGCCGCGAACCGCGAACTCACCACGCCGCTCGACCAGGTCAACGCGGTTGTACGCCGCACCTGCCAGCCGCTCGGTGACATCGGCCAGCTCGACCGTGTCGCCGACGTGCAGCTGCACCGGCTTGAGGTCGGCCAGCCCGGCGACCTGCGGCTGCAGGACTGAACGCACCGGCGCGACCAGGATCTTGATCGGCCCGGTCGTCTCGTCCGACGGATCCGGGTGCGCAAGACGCCGCAGTACGGCGAGACGTCGGCCGACTGTGTCCGAGCGCGGCGACAGGCGCTCGTGCGGCAGCGTCTCCCAGGCCGGGTAGTAGGCGACCGAACCGGGCTCGACCAGGCACTGCAGCGCCTCGGTCAGCTCCTCGGCCTCACGGAACGTCGCGGTGACCGCGAGCACCGGGCGATCAGCACCACGCTCGGCGGCCAGGGCAGCCAGCAGGACCGGCCGGATCGGGCCGGGCGCCGCCAGGTCGAGGGCGGTGACCACGTCGCCACGGGCATCGCTCACGGCCTCGGCCACCACTGGATCGGTGACCAGGGTGTCGATCAGACCGCTGAGCTTCACGAGGTTGCGTCCATTCAGGAGTTGTACAGGCCTTGGGTTGTCTCGAGGCCGGCCGTCATCAGCGACTCGACCGCGTCCGCGGTCCGGTCCACGGCGAACGGAAGATCCTTGCGCTCGGTCGAGGAGAACTCGTTGAGGACGAAGTCGGCGGGACTCTGCCGGCCCGGTGGACGACCCACACCGAACCGCACTCGATAGTACTCACCGGTGCCAAGCGATTTCCGCAGCGACTTGAGCCCGTTGTGCCCGTTGTCGCCGCCGCCGAACTTGCAGCGCAGCACCCCGAAGTCGATGTCGAGCTCGTCGTGGACGGCGATCAGGTTGGCCGGGTCCACCTTGAAGAACTTCAGCAGGCCGGCCACCGGTCCGCCGGACTCGTTCATGTACGACCGGGGTTTGGCGATGATGGTCCGGAGCCCGCTGATCCGGGTCTCGATCACCTCGGACTTGACCTGCTTGTGCTGCTTGAACGTGCTGCCCGTCCGGGCCGCCAGCTCGTCGGCCACCAGGTGCCCGATGTTGTGCCGGGTCCGGGCATACGAAGGGCCGGGATTCCCCAGCCCGACGACCAACCACACGTCGTCCGCCACGGATCCCCGGCCCTCCTGTGTCTTTACTGCGGCAGCGCTGTCAGGCAGGCGCGGCGGTCGGGGCGTCGCGGACGACCCCGGCCTCGGCCTCGGCGTCGGCCATCTCGGCCTCGACCTGCTCCGCGGTGCTCGCGGTGGTGATGTTCACGATCAGGGTCTCCGGGTCGACGGCCAGCGTCGTCCCGGCCGGGAGCTTCAGGTCGGAGGCGTGGATCGCCGTACCGGCCTCGAGGCCCTCGATGTTCAGCACCACACCGTCGGGGATGTGGGTCGCCTCGGCCTCGACCAGGATGGAGGCGTTCTCCAGCACCACCAGGGTGCCGCCGGCGGCCTCGCCCTCGACGTGGATGGCGATGTCGACCTCGACCTTCTCACCGCTCTTCACGATGACCAGGTCGACGTGCTCGATGGTGCCCTTGATCGGGTCGCGCTGGACCTGCTTCGGCAGCGCCAGCAGGCTCTCGCTGCCGGTCACCTCGATCAGCAGCAGGGCGTTGGCGGTCTTCAGCGCCAGCATGGTGTCGTGACCAGGCAGCGTGATGTGAACCGGGTCCGTGCCGTGGCCGTAGAGAACGGCGGGCACCTTGTTGTCCCGGCGGATTCGGCGGGCAGCACCCTTGCCGAACTCCGTGCGTGATTCGGCTTGGATCTTGACCTCGGCCACGAGATGAACTCCTCAGATGCGTTGCGGTGATCTGTTGACTGGCTGAAACTCGGCTGCGGCCTCAGCGGGCACCTGCTGACACCGAGAAGGCATCAAGCAACGAACCACCGCGTCGATCACGGAGCCGCGCCCATGTACTTCTCGGGGGGCGTCCCTCGCCGAGGCAACCTCAACAGTCTACCCACGTCTGCGCCCAGACGAGAAATCAGCTCCGGCCGCCCACAGAGCACGACTTTTGGGCGTCATCCGGCCCGGAAACGTCCGGCCGTACTGAAAATGATTGTCAAGTCAGATAAAGTGCGCGGATGTGACCGCCACTCACTCCCGTCCTGCGCTGCTGTCTGCCCTGCTGAGCCTCACTCTCGGCCTCCTTTGCCTGCTCGTGCCCTGGACCGCTGGTGCCGCTCCGGCCCCTGAGGTGCTGCGCGCGGTCCACACCGATGCCCTGCACACGACGTACGACGGAACCGCGCTCAAGCTGGCCACGCGGATCGGCACCGGCACGTACCGAGAGGCCGATCCGGCCGGTCTGATCTTCAACCTGGAAGACCTCGGCCCGGCCCGCGTCGAACTGCCGGACATGCCCGCCTTCGCCTTCCTCGGCGCACCGGGAAGCACAGTTTGGATGGCGCCGGAGTCCCAGGACCCGGAGCTGATCTGGCCCGGCTGGGATACGGAGACGATTCCGGCGGGTGCACTGCGCGATGACAACGTCGACCTGACCCTGGTGAGCGCGGAAGGTCCCGGTGCGGTCGAGGCGTTCTTCAACTACGACGAGTTCACCGGTGCGGTTCCCCGCGTGTTCAGTTCGGTCGATCCGGCGTACAAGACACTGCACCAGCCAGTGGGGCGGCACGTTCACGCCAACTGGTCCTTCTCCGCGCTCGGCACTTATCACCTGACCTTCCAGGCGTCCGCGGTCACCGCAGCCGGCGCCCCCGTCACGTCGGGCCCGGTCACCTACACGTGGGTCGTCGGTCCGTACGAGCCGGTCACGCCGACCCCTACGCCGACGCCCACCCCCACACCGACCCCTACGCCGACGGTCACACCGACTGAGACGCCGACTGAGACGCCGTCGAGCCCGCGCCCGAGCACGCCGGCGCCCAGCACCCCTGGGCCGAGTACGCCGCCCTGCGTCACCACGGTGCTCTCCGTCGGGCATGTGGATGTGGCAGCTCGTACTGTCGGCGACCGGCTGCGCTTCCAGGTCAAGGACGGCACCCGCGGCACCACCCCGGTCTGGCGTGACCCCGCGACGGTGGCGTTCCAGGTGAAGCCCGAGGGTGACGAGATCGTCCCGGCCGATCCGAAGTACCGCTTTCTGGGCGCGCCCGGCGCAACCATCTGGCAGATCCCCCAGACCCAGGCCGACAACCTCCTCTGGGCCGGCTGGAACACCGAGTCCGTCGACTACACCGCCCTGAACGGCCCGGTGCGCTGGTCACTCGACAAAGTGCAGGGTCCGGGCAAGCTCGCGGTCTACCAGTTCGACCAGTTCGGCGCCCCGCTGATCTCCTTCGACAGCGGCAAGAAGCTGCCCCAGTCGATCGCCCTCGCCGAACCGACCCACGCCCACGGCAACTGGGCCTTCACCAAACAAGGCCTCTACCGCCTCACCTTCACATACTCAGCCACCACCAAGACCGGCCAGCACCTGACCGACACCGCCACCCTGCCGGTGGTAGTCGGCAACGACCTGAAGCCGCTCTGCCCCAGCAACCCCCCATCCACACCGCCGCCCTCGCAGCCCACCACGCCGGCGCCTACGCAACCCAGTAC
>NZ_SMKA01000356.1 GCF_004348455.1 Kribbella albertanoniae | reverse complement strand
GGCGGGGACTCTGGGTACGGTTCAGCCGACCGCGACACCCTGCCCTTCTTTGGGTGTGGGCTGGGTGGAGGTGATGAGATGGGTGAGTGACTGGGCGGATGGTTGAGGTTACGGATGCTGCGGATCCTCGATTGGGGGATTATGTGCAGTTGCGGGAGGTGACGCTTCGGCGGTTGCTGGAGGAGGAGCATGGGCTGTTCATCGCCGAGGGGGACAAGGTCATTCGGCGGGCGGCTGAGGGTGGGTTCGTGCCGCGGTCGTTCCTGCTGGCGCCTCGGTGGCTGGAGTCGCTGAGTGATGTGCTGGCCAGGTGGCCGGAGACGCCGGTCTATGTGGTGTCGGAGGAGTTGGCTGAGCAGGTCACCGGGTTTCATGTGCACCGGGGTGCGCTCGGGTCCTATCGGCGTACGGCGGCCGCTCCGCTGGACGAACTGCTGACACCAGCAGTACGGCGGATCGCGATCTTCGACGACATCGTGGATCACACGAACGTGGGGGCGGGATTCCGGGCCGCGGCTGCGATGGGGGTGGACCTGGTACTCGTCACGCCGACCTGTGCGGACCCGCTGTACCGGCGGTCGATCAAGGTGTCGATGGGGACGGTGTTCCAGGTGCCGTGGACCCGGCTCGACAATTGGCCGGGGGCGCTGGGTGTCCTGAGGGAGCGCGGGTTCGTGTCGGCCGCGTTGGCGCTCACCGACGAGTCCATCACGCTGGACGAGTTGGCGGCGCGCAACGACGAGCGGCTGGCGCTGATCTTCGGGACCGAGGGGCATGGGCTGAAGCCGCATGTTCTCGAGCAGGCCGATCTGACGGTGAAGATCCCGATGGCCGGGGGAGTGGACTCGCTGAATGTCGCCAGTTCGGCAGCAGTCACGTTCTACGCGACGCGCACTCAGTAGCCGACCGAGTCGATTCGCGCAGCGAGCGGCTGGAGGTCGGCGACGAACTGGTCGAGCTCCTCAGGCGTCAAGCTGGCATAGGCGGGAGCGGCTGCGGCGTCGGTCTGCGCCTCGATGCGGTCCTTGAGCTCGCGGCCGGCCGCAGTGAAGCCGGCCCCAGAATCGACCAGGCCGCGGGACCGCAGACCCTGTACGACGGCCTCCAGCTCGGCATCCGTCAGCGGGTCGAGTCGGCCGTAGTCGCGCGGCTTCATCCCACCATCCAGCGCAGCGAACACATGCGCCTCCTGACCATTGATGCCCGCGGCAACGAGCGCGGCGTTGTGACCGTCACCGCGGTGCTCCCGCAGCAGCGTTGCCGCGTGCCACAGCCGAGCCAGCGGTTCGGACGGTACGGCGATCGACCGCAGACCGGCGTACAGGGGTCGGCCCTCGATCGGCGCGCTCATCGCCAGCCGGAGCGCGAGATCAGCAGCCCGAGCGAGGGCGGGGGAGTCGGCGAGCGGGCCGAGGATGCGGCGGAGGGCTGTGACGCAGCCGGCCTCTCGTGCGGCGAGGGCCTCTGCAGGAGTGGTGATGTCCCAGACGCCGGTGTAGAACTCGTCGGCCATGCCCGGAGCGAAGTTGTAGAAGATCGCGTCCACGACTGCGGCCGGTACCTGGCCCAGCGGTGCGGCCCGGCCGGCGAAGTAGAGCGGCCAGTAGTTGGCGGAGTCGAAGCCGATCGCCTCCATGGCCTCGTTCGGCTCGTCGGACATGTAGGTGACCAGGTGGAGCGGCTCCAGCAGCTCCCGGCCCAGGTAGCGGGCGAGGTTCGTGGCGGGGGCGGTGCTGGTCATGGTGACCTCCGGGCTCGGGTGGTGCCGGCCTGTTGCCGGTCCCTCACCCTGGCTACGAAGCCGCCCGGCTCATTTCGACAAGTACCCCAGAAGTTTTAGGTCTCGAAGTACTCCGCGGTGGCCGCGTCCGCGGGGTAGTAGGACTCGACGGCGAGGTCGGCGAGGGTGATGTCGAGCGGAGTGCCGAAGGTCGTGATGGTCGAGAACACCCGCAACTCGGCACCGTCGAAGCGGATGATCATCGGGATCACGACCTCGGCCTCGATCGGTTCGCCGGTATCACCGTCAGCGAGCAGTTCGGCGTACAGCGCGGTGAGCCGGGGATTGGGTGCGGCGGCCAGTTGCCGCCGTACCCGGGCGCGGAAGACGGAACGCACATCGTCGAGGTTGGCGACGAGGGGGGCGAGCCCGCGGGGGTCGAGGCCGAGCCGGATCAGGTTCATCGGCTGCAGCAGTTCCGGCGCGACGCCCGTCAGGAAGGGAGCGACGGCACGGTTCGTCAGTACGACGTCCCAGTACCGGTCGAAGGCGATCGCCGGATAGGGCTCGTGCGCCAGCAGCACCCGATCGACCGCGGCCCGCGCCATCGACAGCGCCGTACTGTCCAGCGAACTTTCGGCGTACCGGGGTGCGAAGCCGGCCGCGAGCAGGAGTGCGTTCCGCTCCCGCAGCGGTACGTCGAGTTGCTCCGCGAGCCGCAGCACCATCTCCGCACTCGGCTGCGACTTCCCGGTCTCGACCAGGCTGACGTGCCGAGCCGAGACGTCAGCGGCGATCGACAGATCGAGCTGGCTGAGTTGCCGCCGGTGCCGCCACTGCCGCAGGAGTTCCCCGACTGTTGCCATGGTCAACGAGCCTACCCGGATCCAGCCGGCTGTCGATGAAATGCGATGTCATCGACAGCGACCGCCCTTCCTGACAACACTTCTGGGCATGACAACCGAGAACGAGCAACTCGTGCAGCAGACGATGGCCCAACTGATCGGCGACGGCGGAGTCGCCGCCGTGGAACATTTGGTGAGCGAGGATTTCCGGCACTATCGGCCGGAAGGCCTCGTTCGCACCAAGAGCGAATGGCTGGCCGACATCTCCAGGTCCCTGCTCTCGCTCGAAGGAATGCAGGTCGAGATCCTGCACCTCCTGTCCGACGGCGACTACGTCGTCATCCACACCCGCCGTCGCCTGCCTGACGGCAAGCCGGGCATTGTCGTCGTCGACATCCTGCGCATCGCGGACGGTCAGTTCACCGAGGTGTGGGAACTCGTCGAGCCGGTCGCCTCAGCACAGGCGCACCTGACCTGGTGGGAGCTATGACGAGAGCGGCGGCGTGCTCGCCCGGATGACCGGATAGGCGGGCACCGTCCGCCGAGTCAACGACTCGTCGGTGGTGGTGGCGCGATACACCGCCTCCTGGGCGACCGCGTTCAGAGCGACATGCACGGTGGTCAACTTCGGTACGACGTCGCGCAGCGTGCTGATGTCGTCGAATCCGGCCACGCCGATGTCCTCCGGAACGCGCAGACCCCGCTCGCGGAGACCGGCCAGCGCACCGAGCGCCATATCGTCGGTCACCGCGAACACCAGATCGAGTTGAGCCGCCTCGTCGTCACTGAGCCCGAGTACGAACTCGCGAGCGCCGGCCCAGCTGAACCCGGGCTGCTGCACCCGCACGTTGGTGCCGCCGGACTCGGTCAGGCCGGCCACGAAGCCCTCGACCCGCTGCTGCATCGAGAGCAGCGGAGTGGCGCTGCCGAGGACCAGGCAGTTCCGGTAGCCGAGGGTGGCCAGCTCACGAGCGAGCTGCCGCGCACCCTCGTGGTTGTCGAAGTCGACGGTCTCGAAGGGCAGGTCGGACCGGCTGATCAGGACGACCCGGCCGCCGGTCTGTTCGTACCGCTGCAGTTCGTCGATCAGCGCCTGCGACGACGGGGGATCGACGTACCCGGTGCCCGCCAGGATGATTGCGCGTGGCTGCTGACCGCGCAGCTCGCGGATCAGGTCGAGCTCGCGCTCGGCCTGCCGCTCGGTGACCGCGATCGAGACGTGCAGCCCGATCGCCTCGGCCTGTTTCATGATCTCGGCGGCCATGGCGGAGAAGTACGGGTCGGAGATCAGGCTGAGCACCAGCGCGATCGTGCGCGAGGTGCCCCGGGCCATTGCCTGTGCGGGCAGATTCGGCGTGTAACCGAGCTCCTGGGCAGCGCTCAGCACCCGCTCGCGATAACTTGGAGCGACCCGGCGGGAGCTTCCGTTGAGCACCCGCGAGGCGGTCGGCTGGGAGACCCCGGCGGCGCGCGCGACGTCGTCCAAGGTGACAGGACGCCTCTGCTGTGCTGATTCCCCCGGCCCGTTCATCGTTGCAGTTTATCGATTGGGGGAGACGATGCGTACGACTGAACGCCTGATCCTGCGGCCGTTTCAGGACACCGACCTGGAGGCCTGGGCCGCGCTGAACAGCGACCCCGAGGTCATGCGCTATATCGGCGGACCACTGACCCGGGCCGAATCGGATCGGGAAGCGGCCGGAATCAACCAGCAGTGGAAGACCGAACGCTTCGGCTTCCTGGCCATCGAACGTGCCGCCGACGGTGCTTTTCTAGGCGCGGGCGGGCTGTCGCGCGAGCAGTGGTACCCCGAGACGCTCGAGGTCGGCTGGCGACTGGACCGCGCGTACTGGGGGCACGGCTACGCCAGCGAAGCCGCCGCGCACTGGCTCGCCTACGGCTTCACCGAGCTGCAACTGCCCCGCATCAACTCGGTCACCGACACACCCAACGAGCGCAGCATCGCCGTGATGCGCCGCCTCGGGATGACGTTCGAGCGCACCACCGACCTCGAGTTCGACGGTGAGTCCTTCAATGCCACCGTTTATTCGATGACGGCCGAGGCCTTCCGCATGATCTGATGTCGCCATGCCCAACGTAGTTCTCGTCACCGGCATGCAGGCCGCCGGCAAGTCCACGATCGCCCCGCTGCTGGCCGCCGAGCTCGGCCCGCCCGCCGCGACCCTCGACGGCGATGTCTTCTACCGCGGTGTGGTCGCCGGTGCGGAGGGGATGACCCCGGACCCGTCGCCGGAAGCTGTGCGCCAACTAGAACTCCGGTACGCCGCCACCCAGCTGATCGCTCAGCACTACGCGGACAACGGATTCGACTTCGTCTGCAGCGACATCATGCTCGGTGAGCATGTCGAGCGGTGGTTCGCCGGACTGAAGGGTGTCGAAACCTACCTCGTCGTACTGATCCCGTCGGTCGAGTCGATCGTGGAGCGCGAGCTCGGCCGCGGCGGCGAGAACTCGTACCGTGCCTGGCAGGAAGAAGGCGCGTCGCTGGCCGACGGCGTACGGGTGTTGCAGGCGGGTCTGCAGGAGATCCCGCGCCGGGGTCTGTGGCTGGACACCACCGGTCAGACCCCGGAGCAGACGGTCAAGGCGATCCTCACGGACCTGGAGCAGGCCCGCTGGTAGCGGCCTAGTTGGCCGAGACCTCTTCGTCCTCGTGGACGACCATCGGGGTGATGGGCCAGTCCTCGGGGTAGTCCTCGGCGAGCTCCTCGGCCTCGTTGAAGAGGCGCTTGCGGTACTTGCGGGAGAGCCGGTCGCCGAAGACCGTGCCCTGGGTGTGGTCGGTCTCGTGCTGCAGGCAGCGGGCCAGCAGGCCGGTGCCCTCGTACGAGACGGGCTCACCGTGCTCGTCGACACCGGTCACCTTGGCGAAGTCCGGGCGGGCGCACTTGGTGAAGGCGCCGGGCAGCGACAGGCAGCCCTCGTCACCCTCGTCGAGGCGGCGGTCCTTGCCCTCGGGGAGCTCGATCACCGGGTTGCAGACGACACCCTCGACCCGGTTCCCGTCTTTGTCGGGGCAGTCGAAGATGAACAGCTGCAGGTCGACCCCGACCTGGTTGGCGGCCAGACCGACGCCCTCGGCCGCGTCCATCGTCGAGAACATGTCGGCCACCAGCGTCTGCAGCTCGGGACCGAAGTCGGTCACCGGCTGGTTCAGATGGTGCATCACCTCGGTGCCCCAGCGGGTGATCGGCCGGACGGAACCACGCTCGTACTTCGAAACCATGCGGGAAATCCTATCCGGCCGACCGCCACATCGTCGTACGGGCTACTTGCCGTTGACCTCGTCGCGCCACGCGACCCAGTCGCGGAGCAGGCCGGTGTCGTAGTCCGGGCCGGAGGCCGAGACGGTGAACAGCCGGGTGCCGACGTCGAGCAGGCCCTTGCCGGCATCCTCCGGCGACTTGTCGCCGACCGCGGCCGAGCGCTCGATCTCACCCGGGTCGCGGCCGATGGTCTTGCAGTGCTCGTCCAGTACGGCGTGCTTGTGCGCGATCGTCTCCGCGTCACCGAAGCCGTGCCAGATGTTGGCGTGCTGGGCGACCAGCTTGAGCGTCTTCTTCTCGCCGCCGCCACCGATCAGGACCGGGATGTCGCGGGTCGGCTTCGGGTTCAGCTTGGCCCAGCGGGCCTCGATCCGCGGCAGCGCCTCACCGAGGGCGTTCAGGCGGCCGCCCGCCGTACCGAACTCGTAGCCGTACTCGTCGTAGTCCCGCTCGAACCAGCCCGAGCCGATGCCGAGGATGAGCCGGCCCTCGCTGATGTGGTCGACGGTGCGGGCCATATCGGCCACCAGGTCGGCGTTGCGGTAGGAGTTGCAGGTGACCAGCGCGCCGATCTCGACCCGTTCGGTCGCTTCGGCCCACGCGGCCAGCATGGTCCAGCACTCGAAGTGCAGGCCGTCCGGCTCCCCGAACAGCGGATAGAAATGGTCCCAGTTGAAGGCGATGTCGACGCCGATCTCCTCGGCCTCGGCGACGGTACGCCGGATGTCGGCGTACTCGGCATGCTGCGGCTGAATCTGGAAACCGATCCGGACGGGGAAGGCCGCGTACGGACGGTCGGTGGACTCGGAATCTGTCATGGTGGAGAGTCTATCCGGCGTTTCGGAGGACCCTCCGGATCAGGTCGGGGGACGGACAGTGGGAGGGACGGCCGCAATGCCGGACGAGCACGAGATCGACGAGTTCGCACGCCTGTTCACCGGGTTCCTGGAGCGGATGCAGAACCAGCGCGGGCCGGGGATCAACCGGACCGGGCTGCGGGACAAGCTGATGGAGCACCTGGGCGCCGAGCCCGAGCAGGTGCCGGTGGTGGCGGCGAGCTTCGCGCCGTACGACCTGCCGAACGTGCAGCGTGCGATCGAGGCCTGGTTCGACTCCTTCGAGGTGGTCGGCCTGGCCGGCTCGAACCGCGGCCATCACTCGCTGAGCGAAGTGCTGGAGATGGCTGTCTACGACCGCTTCGGGATCGGCGCCGTCGACTACGTGCGGCTGCCGATCGACATCGACGAGGACATGGACTGTGTCGCGTTCGGCTTCTACCTCGGCATCAAGGGCACCGACCGGTACGTCGCTCTGTTGCGCGCACCGAACCAGCAGTACGGCCGCTCGTCGGTCGATCTCGAGGTGCTGACGGTCGACAAGAGTGCGGGGGACCGGTTCCTGAGCGCGCTGCCGGAGCTGATTCGGAAGCACAACGTGTTCCGCGGCAAGGTGGTGTCGTTCGAGGGCAGCGAGTTCGGGCAGGGCGTCGGGCCGTTCCGGCTGCACCCGCGACCCGGGATCACCCGCGACGACGTGGTCATGCCGGACGGCGTTCTCGAGCGCGTCGAGCGTGAGGTGGTCGGGATCGCGGATCACCGGGAGACGCTGCTGGAGGCCGGTCAGCACCTGCGTCGCGGCGTACTGCTCTACGGTCCGCCCGGCACCGGGAAGACGCACACCGTCCGCTATCTGCTGTCCCGCCTGCCCGAGTTCACCGTCGTACTGCTGGCCGGCACGAGCATCCACTTCATCTCGCAGGCCTGCGCGCTCGCCCGGATGCTGCCGCCGGCGCTCGTCGTACTGGAGGACTGCGACCTGGTCGCCGAGGCCCGCGACTACTCGCGCGGCATGGAGAACCCGTTGCTGTTCCAGGTGCTCAACGAGATGGACGGCCTGGCCCAGGACGCGGACGTCGCCTTCCTGCTCACCACCAACCGCGCCGATCTCCTCGAACCAGCCCTGGCCCAGCGCCCCGGCCGCGTCGACATGGCCGTCGAGGTCCCGCTTCCCGACGCCGACGGCCGCGCCCGCCTGCTCCGCCTCTACGGTCCCGCCCTCGACCTGTCCACCGAGATCGTCGACGAGGTGGTCGCCCGCACCGAAGGCACCACCGCCTCCTTCATGAAGGAACTAGTCCGCCGCACCGTCCTCCTGGCTGCCCAAGCCGGCACCACCCCAGGCCCCGACCACATCCGCACCGCAGCCGACGAACTCCTCTCCTCCCGAGACGCCCTAACCCGCCGCCTCCTCGGCGCCACCACCGACG
>NZ_SMKA01000355.1 GCF_004348455.1 Kribbella albertanoniae | reverse complement strand
GGTTGCTGGGGGTGGTGGCGGCGACTATGCGGCCGCCGGCGGTGCCGCCTTGGGGGCCTAGGTCGATGACGTGGTCGGCGTTGGCGATCAGGTCGAGGTCGTGTTCGATCACGATGACGGTGGCGCCGGCGGTGATGAGGCGGTCCAGGACGGTGAGCAGGACGCGGATGTCGGCGGGGTGCAGGCCGACGCTGGGTTCGTCGAAGATGAAGAGGGTGTCGGACTGGGGCTTCTCGAGGTCCGCGACGAGTTTGAGGCGTTGGGCCTCGCCACCGGACAGGGCAGGCGTGGCCTCGCCGAGGATGAGATAGCCGAGGCCGATCTCGTCGAGGGTACGCAGACGAGCCTGCACCTTGCGCAGCCGCGGGAAGACAGCCCGCGCCTCGTCGATAGTGAGCGCCAGCGCCTGCGGGATGGTCAAACTGTCGACCGTCACGGCATCGGCGGCGGGGCTGTAGCGGGTGCCGCCGCACAGCGGACAGGGGATGTCGACGTCAGGCAGGAACTGCACGTCCAGCGAGATCTCCCCGGTGCCCTCGCATTGCGGGCAGCGCAGACTGCCGGTGTTGTACGAGAAGTCGGCCGCGGTCAGACCGAGCGCACCAGCCTCCGGAGTGGCCGCATAGGCACGGCGGAGGTCGTCGAGGATTCCGCTGTACGTCGCCACTGTCGAGCGCACGTTGCGTCCGATCGGAGCCGCGTCGACGACGACGGTTCGTTCGATCCCGCCCGCATCCAGCCCTCGTACATGTGCGGGGGCATGACCGAGGAGAGCCTCGGCAAGGCTGTCCAGCACGAGCGTGGTCTTGCCCGAGCCCGACACCCCGGTCACCGCGGTCAGCCGACGCAGCGGGAACTCGGCCTCCAGCGCCTTCAGCGTGAAATGCGGTTCGGTCTCGAGCCGGATCCGCCCGTGCGCAAAGGTCTCCCCAGCAGGCACCCGCGGCCGAACCACCACCGGCTCCGCCCCACTCAGGAACCCTCCGATCAACGAAGCATCAGACGCCTCCAACGCAGAAACGGTGCCGGTAGCAACGATCTCGCCACCGTGCGAACCAGCGCCGGGCCCGATCTCCACCAGCCAGTCCGCGTGCCGCAGTACGCGGACGTCGTGATCCACGAGCACCACGGAGTTCCCGGTCGCGACCAATCGCCGTACGACGTCGATCAGTGCGTCGATGTTGCTCGGATGCAGGCCGACCGACGGCTCGTCCAGGACGTACAGCAGGCCGGTCGCGCTGCTTCGCAAGGTCCGGGCGAGCTGTACCCGCTGCAGCTCACCCGTCGAGAGCGTGCGGGACGCGCGGTCGAGCGACAGGTACCCAAGTCCCAGCCCCAGCAGGTGTTCAGCGGTCGTGATGAACACGGCCGCGATCTGACGGGCCATCCGCTCAAGCTCCGCAGGCACCGGCAGCCCTCGAACAAACTCCGTGGTCTCCGCAAGACTCCACGTCGACAAGACATCGAGCGGCACGTCGTTCAGCAGCACGGAACGCGCGCGGGCGTTCAGCCGCGAGCCACCACAGGTCGGGCACTCGGCGACCCGTACGAACCGGTCGAGCCGAGCCACCGTCTTCTCGCTCTGCGCGTTGTCCAACGCGTCCTGGACGACCCGATTCGCGTTGCGGTACATCGCGTTCAGCTCGAAGACGTTGCCTTTCTTGCTCGTGACAACGACCTGCCGCTTCGTCTCGGCCCCGTGATAGACGATCTCCCGCTCAGCCTCCGTCAGCTCCCCGAACGGTACGTCGGTCCGCACGCCCAACTGGGCAACTACCTGCGGCAGCAGCCCGGCGCCGAACGACGCCCAGGCAGCGATCGCACCGTCGTCGATCGTGAGCGACTCGTCCGGCACGAGCGTGCGCTGGTCGATCTGCCGAGTCTCACCTGTCCCACCGCAGGTCTCGCACGCCCCGTCGCTGTTGAACGCGAAGTCCTCAGCCCCCGGTACGGCGAACCGATCCCCATCCACCGGACAAGTCAGGTAAGCGGTCGATGCGATCTCGATCGTCGCTGCAACCCGATGCCCGTGAGGACACAGATGCGCACCCAACCGCGAGTACATCAACCGCAGCGAGTTCAGCAGCTCCGTCGCCGTACCGAACGTGCTCCGCACCCCCGGCACCGCAGGCCGCTGATGCAATGCGATCGCCGCAGGCACCCCGTCCACCGCGTCGACATCCGCGCGAGCCGCCTGCGACAACCGCCGCCGCGTGTACGTCGACAACGCCTCCAGATAACGCCGCGAGCCCTCGGCGTACAGGACACCGAGGGCCAGCGAGGACTTGCCCGACCCCGAGACACCGGTCAGCGCCACCAGTTGGCGCAACGGGATGTCGACATCGACGTTCTTCAGGTTGTGAACCCGGGCCCCACGAACCGCGACTTCCTCGCCCCAATGCATGCGGCCATGCTAGTGGTCCGTGTCCGAAGTTCCTTGACGTATGCGGCGCCCAGGCACGCACCTCGCGGCAGCGGAGAAACAGCCACGATAAAGAGCATCGAGGCTGCTTCTCCGCCACCACGATGCACGCACCTGAACACCGCCTACTGTCAAGCAACTTCGAACACGGACCACTAGGAGCACAGGGCAACAAACAGCCGCAGCTCAGCGCAGTTTGTCGACGATGTAGTCGATCGACTGGGTGAGCTTCTCGACGTCGTCCGGGTCGACCGCCGGGAACATGGCGACCCGGAGCTGGTTGCGGCCGAGCTTGCGGTAGGGCTCGGTGTCGACGATGCCGTTGGCGCGCAGCGTCTTGGCGACCGCGGCGGCGTCGATGGAGTCGTCGAGGTCGATCGTGCCGATCACCAGCGAACGGGAATCCGCGTCGGTGACGTACGGCGTCGCGTAGTCGGACTTCTCGGCCCAGGTGTAGAGCCGGTTACTCGAGTCGGTCGTCCGCGCGACGCTCCACTCGAGGCCGCCCTGGCCGTTGATCCAGTCGGTCTGCTCGGCCATCAGGAACAGCGTGGCCAGCGACGGCGTGTTGTAGGTCTGGTTCTTGCTCGAGTTGTCGACCGCAGTGGCCAGGTCCAGGAACGCCGGGATCCAGCGGCCGGAGGCGGTGATCTCCTCGACCCGGGCGAGCGCGGCCGGCGACATGACAGCGATCCACAGGCCACCGTCAGCGGCGAAGCACTTCTGCGGAGCGAAGTAGTAGACGTCGGTCTCGGTGATGTCGACCGGCAGGCCGCCGGCGCCCGAGGTGGCGTCGATCGCGACCAGCGCGTCGGCGTCCGCTCCCGCGACCCGCTTGACCGGCGCCATCACGCCGGTGGAGGTCTCGTTGTGCGGCCACGCGTACAGGTCGATTCCGGCCTCGGCCACGGCGGTCGGACGGGTACCCGGGTCGGACTTGACCACGGTCGGGTCGCCGAGGTGCGGGGCGAGCTGCGCGGCCTTGGCGAACTTCGAGGAGAACTCACCGAAGCTCAGGTGCTGGCTACGCTCGCGGATCAGCCCGAACGTCGCGATGTCCCAGAACGCGGTCGAGCCACCGTTGCCGAGCACCACCTGGTAGCCCTCGGGGAGCTGGAAGAGGTCGGAGACGCCCTGCTGCACCCGGGCCACCAGGTTCTTCACCGGGGCCTGGCGGTGCGAGGTGCCGAGCAGCTTGGCGCCCTCGGTCGCGAGGGCGGCGACGGCCTCCGGACGCACCTTGGACGGTCCGGCGCCGAAGCGGCCGTCAACGGGCTTGAGCTCAGCAGGAAGAACGATGTCGCTGGTCACCAGCGGTTCCCTTCGTCGTCTGGCAAGTTCTGCGCCGACGACGCTGTCAGCATCCACATCATCCCACATTGCCATGCCCGGCCCGCTCCGGGTCTCAACCTCACTCGTGTTTGCGCTCGATCACCTGGGTGCCGGTCAGGACGGCCACCGGCCCCTCCGGCGTCTCGGTCCACTCACCACACGCCCCGCCGCCCTCGGCGACATCCAGCGTCAGTTCGGTCCCATCCATCCGCAGAGCCGGGTGGTAGTACGAGGCGACCTTCTCGGCCTCGCCCTGGATGTAGTGGCCGATCAGAGCGCGCCGGAAGCGGTCAGTGGTCACGTTCGGTGCACTCCCGTGCACCAGTGCGCCATGGAAGAACAGCACGTCTCCCGGCTCCATAACGACCGGTACGGCGGCATCCGGCGTCGGCAGCGGCACCGTCACGTCGGTGAAGCTCACCGTGGTGTCCGCCTTCTCCGTGCACAGGATCGGCCAGCGGTGACTACCCGGCACGACCTCCAGACACCCGTTCGCCTGGTCGACCCGGTCGAGCGCCATCCAGGCCGCCACACACGTCCCCGGCTCGGCCTTCAGATAGAAGTTGTCTTGGTGCAGCGCCTGCCCGCGGGAGCCCGGCGGCTTGAAGTACAGCATCGTCTGCACCGCGTACGGCGACCTGTCCAGCAGCCCGGTCATCACCTCGTCGATGCGCGCGTCGATGAGCCACTGCAATGACACGTCGTCCCAGCGATGCATCTGAGCCATCCGCGGGTATCTGCGCAGTGGGTCGCGACTACCGGAGTTCACGCCGGACTCGTCGTTGGCGTACGACCTCTGCTTCCGCAGCACCATGTAGTGCTCCCGCAGCCGCTCGGCCTCGTCGGCGCTGAACAGCCCGCGTACCAGCGTGTAACCGTCCCGCTCGAACTCCTGCTTGTACGAATCACTCACCATGAATCAATTGTCCAGTCCACAATGGAGCTGAGCCACGGAAGATCCATGCAAGGAGTTGGACTTTTGTTGCAGCCACTACCGCTGACCCAGCTGTCCCCGCCGACCTTCTGGCGCTGCGAGCCCAACTGGTCCTGGGTGTCGCTCAAACTGCCAGACCACCTGCTGTGGTGCGTGCTGGACGGTCGCGGCCAACTAGAGCTCAACGGTGCGCACCAAGAGCTCAGCCCTGGCGTCTGCGCGGTCTTCCAGCCAGGCGACGCGCCCCGGGCAACTCACGATCCACGGAGACGGCTCCTCGTGTTCGGCATGCACTTCGAGACCAGCCAGTACGGCGTCGTCCCGGAACCGCGCTGGGGCGAGGTCATGGACCGCGAGCTGCTGAATGTGCTCGCGCGGACGAGCGATTCGGCGTACCGGCGTGGTGACGCACTCGGACGGAGACAAGCCGAGCTCTGTCTGGAGCAGCTGATCGGACTGATCTGGGACGCGGTCCACAACCCCAGTCGACCGGTGACCGACACTGCGGTCGACGAGGTGGCCCGCCAGCTCCGCCAGGACCCGGGCCGGGACTGGACTGTCGGAGAGATGGCTCACAGAGCCGCACTGTCTCGGGCACAGTTCACGAGACGCTTCGTCCGGCAGTTCGGCATGTCACCGGCGCAGTACCTGATCCAGGCCCGCATCGACCGCGCACACCAGCTGCTGACCGAGAGCGGGATGACGGTCACGCAGACCGCCACCGCTCTCGGCTACACAGACGTTCCTTACTTCAGCCGCCAGTACAAGCAACGCACAGGCCGCAGCCCCAGCCAGGAGCACTAGGCCCAGGCAGGGTCCCAGCCCTCGATGGAGTCGGCCGGACGGGTCCCTGGGCCGGAGTAGATCGCCGACGGACGGATCAGCCGCCCGGTGCGCTTCTGCTCCAGCACGTGCGCACTCCAGCCGGCAGTCCGCGCACAGGTGAACATCGACGTGAACATGGGCGGCGGGACCTCGGCGAAGTCCAGCACGATGGCTGCCCAGAACTCGACGTTGGTCTCCAGCACCCGGTCCGGCCGCCGCTCGCGCAACTCGGCCAGCGCGGCCTGCTCCAGCGCCTCGGCCACCTGGTACCGCGGTGCGTCCAGCTCACGCGCCGTACGACGAAGCACGCGGGCCCGCGGGTCCTCGGCCCGGTACACGCGGTGGCCGAAGCCCATCAGCCGGTCGCCGGCGTCCAGCAGACCCTTCACGTACGCACGGGCGTCACCGCTGCGCTCGACACCCTCGATCATCGTCAGCACCCGGGCCGGTGCGCCACCATGGAGTGGGCCGGACATCGCGCCCACAGCACCGGACAGGGCAGCCGCGACATCGGCGCCGGTCGAAGCGATCACCCGGGCGGTGAACGTGGAGGCGTTCATGCCGTGCTCGGCCGCGGACGTCCAGTAAGCGTCAACCGCCTTCACATGCTTGGGGTCGGGCTCACCACGCCAGCGGATCATGAACCGCTCGGTGATGGTCGTCGCCTTGTCCACCTCACGCTGCGGCACCATCGGCTGCCCGATACCCCGCGCGGCCTGCGCCACGTAGGACAACGCCATCACCGCGGCGCGGGACAGGTCCTCACGAGCCTGTACGTCGTCGATGTCGTACAGCGGGCGCAGTCCCCAGGCGGGGGAGAGCATGGCCAGCGCCGACTGGACGTCGACCCGCACGTCGCCGGTGTGCACCGGCAGCGGGAACGGCTCCGCGGGCGGGAGACCCGGGGTGAACGTTCCGTCGACCAGGAGGCCCCAGACGTTCTCGAACGGCACCCGGCCGACCAGGTCCTCGATGTCCACGCCGCGGTAGCGCAGCGCCGACCCTTCCTTGTCCGGCTCGGCGATCTGGGTGTCGAACGCGATCACGCCTTCCAGCCCGTGCTGCACCTCGGTCTTCGGATCTGACATACCACTCCCTCGTCCTCATGTTTGGCGCCCAGGCAGCATAGTTCTCCGAAGCTACCCGGGGATAACTTTCGTGGCCTGGATCGCATCGAGTAGAGCGTGGAAACACTGGTCGCCTACGCCTTTCACCGGCCCGACTCCGCCGCCCGTGCGGCCGAGGGCGCAGCCCGGGTGGAGGCCTATTACGCAGGCATCCCCAAGCGCGGCGGCCACGACGGCAGCACGCACGGCCTGCACCTGTGGGGGAGTGACGACACGCTGTGGCCGTCCTGGCATCAGACGGGGACCGTCCGCGTCGCCAGCCTGCACGCCCCGGTCGGCTACGAGCAAGTGGTCGGCGACATCGACCCGGCCGATGCACCTGGTCCGCTCGCCGAGGCAGTACGTCGTACACCGGAGGCCTTCATCGACTTGGCCCCACCGTTCACCATGGCAGTGCTGGACGATGACCGCCTGGAGCTGTTCACCGACTCTGCCGGTCTGGGCCAGCTCTTCCAGGTCCGGCTGCCGGACGGCTGGGTATGGAGTAACCGCCCGGTCGCCGCACTGCTGTTCGCCGGTGTCGCCGCCGCAGCCTCACCACGGGGCTGGGCGTTCGCTGCGGCTTGCGGCTGGTTCATGGGCGACAGTACGCCGTACGAAGGGGTGCTCGCCGTCCCCGGCGCGACCCACATCGTGGCCGACGGCAAGCTCCGCCGCCAGACCACCAGCCGGATCGAACCCAGCACCCTCTGGCTGACGGACGCACTCGAGGAACCCTTGCCGGACTTGACCAACTCGGTACGTCGCCTGTGGCCGGCCGGGCCGCCGGTCCCGCCGAACACCCGCCCGGAGCAGCAGAGCCTGGTCGAACGCGCCCTGAGCTGGCACCGGTACGCCGAAGGTCTCCACCCAGCGGATGATCTGTACAACACGCCGCCAACCGTCGACGAGGATCCGGCGGTTGCCTACGGCCACTACTACCCGGCCGATCTGGTTGCCGTGGACACCCTTCCCCTGCACACGAAACTGCAGATCTTCACGCAGCACCTGGAAACCACCCTGGTCCCAGCCGCCGGTCCCTCCGAAGCAGCCCGAGCCGCAGTAGCCATCCAGATCGAGCAGGTCCTCCGAGACGCCGTACGAGGCGGCATCGAAGACGCGACCATGCTCGACTACTTCTACCTGACCGAACCCCTCCGCCGCCGTACCCCATCAGCTAGCGCCGTCCCTCTAACGCCCAACCACATCCGCGCAGCTCTCACAAACCCCGCAACAACCACCCAGCCGTCGCGGTCCCTCCGTCCCCGGCAACCACGGCCGCGGCGGCTGGGTGATGCACCCGACCGCGACCTCATCGCCACCATGCTGCTAGACGTCCAAGGCTTCGATGAGCGCGCCCTCAGCACGCTCTGGGCCGCGTCAGTAGCCGGCGCAAGCTCTGCCGCAGCCGAGGTGATCCTCCGCCGAGCCCTCTGGCGCGCGACCTTCGACCTCCACCTAGCCGAGGTCAACAACCACCTCCCCGAGCTAATCCGCCCCC
>NZ_SMKA01000354.1 GCF_004348455.1 Kribbella albertanoniae | reverse complement strand
GGCCGGATTCGTAGGCGATGTGGACTAGTTGGGCTCGGTCGCGGGCGTTGAGTTTGGTGAGGAGGCGGCTGACGTAGGTGCGGGTGGTGGCGTGGGTGAGGTAGAGGCGGGCGGCGATCTCGGCGTTGGAACGGCCGGCCGCGATCTCGGTGAGGAGTTCGCGTTCGCGGTCGGTGAGGGGCGCGAGGCGGGAGGAGTCGGGCGGCGTACGGCGGTCGTTTGCGAACCGTTCCAGGACGCGGCGGGTCACTGACGGAGAGAGCAGGCTGTCGCCGGCGGCGACTGTGTGGACGGCGGCCCGGAGCTCGTCCGGGTCGGTGTCCTTGAGCAGGAAGCCGGCCGCGCCGGCCTGGATCGCGTCGAAGATGTGGTCGTCGGTGTCGAACGTGGTGAGCATGACGACCCGGGTGTCGCGCAAGCGTTCGTCGGCGACGATCCGCCGGGCCGCCTCGATCCCGTCGACGCCCGGCATCCGGATGTCCAGCAGGACGACATCCGGCCGCTCGGCGAGTACCAGCGAGACCCCCGCCGCGCCGTCCGCGGCCTGACCGACCACGGTGATGCGCTCGTCGCGGTCGAGTAGCGCGGCCAGACCGGACCGCATCAGTTGCTGGTCGTCCACGATCACAACCCGGATCACCGCGGCCCCTCCCCCGGCGAACGCAGGAACGGCAGCACCGCGTGGATCCGGAACCCAGGCCCAGAGCTGAAGTCCACCTCGCCACCGATCAGCCCGACCCGCTCCCGCATCCCGGCCAGCCCGCGCCCGCGCGACTCGTCGAGCACCGCGCCGACCCCGTCATCGGACACCGTGATCTCCAGACAGGCCGGCTGATACCGCAGTACGACGTCCGCCCGGCTCGCCCCGGCGTGCTTGAGCGAGTTGGTCAGCGCCTCCTGCACGATCCGGTACGCCGTCGTGTCGACGACCGTCGGCAACACCTCCGGCTCCCCTTCGACCCGCAGACCGACCGCCAGCCCACTCGCGATCGTTGCCTCGATCAACAGTTCCACATGCTCCAGCGAACCCACCGGAGCACGACTCTCGGCATCCGTCAGCAACCCGACCATCGTCCGCAACTCACGGACCGCCGCGCTGCTCGCGGTCCTGATCGTGCTGAGCGCCGCCCGCGTCGCCTCCGGATCGTCGTCGAGTGCCTCCAGCGCCACACTCGTTTGGACGGAGACCACCGCGATCGTGTGCCCGATCGCGTCGTGCAGGTCGTGGGCGATCCGCAACCGCTCGGCCTCCACCCGGCGCCGCGCTTCGCGCTCCCGCTCGGACACCGCCCGCTGCTCGGTACGGCGGTGCTCGGCCCGCAGCAGCCTGGTCGCACGGACGGTCGCGCCGAGGGCGATCGCGCTCAGCATCAGCCCGGCGGTCGAGGCCAGTTCGAACCCAATCAGGTAGCCGACGCTCTCCCCCTGCCCCAGCCGGAACGCCGTACTGACCACGATCAGTCCGACCGCAGTCGCCGCGGCGATCCGGAACTTGCCGGCCTCGGCTGCGGAGTACAACGCGGCTGCGACAGGTAACGCGAGCCCCACCGCCGGGTAGCCGATGGCGTAGTAGGCCAGTAGTCCGACCGCGGTTGCCACCAAAGCCAGCACCGGGAACGGTCGGCGGACCAGCATCAGCGCACCAAGACCGACCGCGAACAGGTACGCGATCACGTCGGGTCCGCGGTGCCCACCGAGGTCCATCGCGATCGCCACGGCCACCACGGCCGACGTGACCAGACCGAGCAGGATGTCGATGAGCAGTGCCTGCCGATCCGGGGTCACCCCGAACCGCGTGAGCGAGGCTGCATCCGCCGTACCGGTGTGGTCCACAGCTTCGAGGATAGGTCAGGGTTCCCCGGCTCCGCAGTCGTCGAATGTTGACGATCGGCGCTCCGGATCGACAACAGCAGCCGGATGTCCGCAGCCGTCCGGATGCCTAGCGTCGAAGCCATGAGAACTGTGGGAGTTGCCGTCCTCGGCCTGTTCCTCGGCGTACTGGCCGGGCTACTGATCTTCGGAGAACTGATCGGCCGGATCGTTGTCGCGAACAACAACGGAACCGTCGAAGCGCCATGGACCTTCATCATCGGGTTCGGGCAGCAGGGGCTGGCGATCGCGGGTGCGGTCGTTGCCGTCGTCATCGATCGCCGGCGGCGGGCCGGCAGCAGCAAGTGATCGGCCGTCGACGGTTGCTGCAGGCAACTGCTGGTCTCGCGCTGAGCGGTTGCGCCGGCCCGAGCGGCGGCGGCAACATCGAGACCGAGTCGAGTGCCGGGTCGCTCCTGCGCAGTACGGCGAAGCTGCCCGAACCGTTCACTGTCCCGCTGCCGATACCGGCCGTCCTCAAACCGACCGATCGCCACAACCTCACCCAGCGGGCCGCGCAGGTCGAGATCCTGCCTGGGCTGAAAACGCAGATCTGGGGGTACGACGGCACGTTCCCGGGACCGACCATCGAGTCCCGGCGCGGTCAGCAGATCGTCGTGCGGCATCGCAACGCGCTCGCCGTACCGGTCGTGGTGCACCTGCACGGCGGACGGACGCCGGCCGATTCCGACGGCTACCCGACCGACACGATTGCGCCCGGCCGGTCCCGGGACTACACGTATCCGCTCGACCAGCCGGCGACAACGCTCTGGTACCACGACCACACGATGGACTTCACCGGGCCGCAGGTCTACCGCGGGCTGGCCGGGTTCCACCTGATCCGCGACGACGTCGAGGACGGGCTGCCGCTGCCGCGCGGTGAACGGGAGATCCCGCTGATGATCGCCGACCGGGCATTCGGCGAGGACGGCGCGTTCCTGTACCCGTCGATGGACGGGATGCCTGGCGTCACCAGCGAATTCATGAGCGGCGTACTGGGCGACTGCATCCTCGTGAACGGCGCGCCCTGGCCAGTGCTCGAGGTCAGCGCGACCCGCTACCGCTTTCGGATCCTGAACGCCTCCAACGCCCGCCGCTACAAGCTGAAGCTCGACCCGCCCGCACCGATCGTCCAGATCGGCAGCGACCTCGGGCTGCTCGCGGCGCCGGTCGAGCACGACGACCTGACCATCGCGCAGGCCGAGCGCTTCGATGTCGTCATCGACTTCTCCCGGTACGACGTCGGCCAGTCGGTGACGCTGACGAACCGGCTGGGGTCCGGCGGCACCAAGAACGTGATGCGGTTCGTCGTCGCCCGGAAGGGGTCGGACGACAGCCGGATCCCAGATCAGCTCGCCGAGATCGAACCGCTGAGCCGGTCACAGGCCGTCGTACAGCGTCAGTTCGTCTTTGCGCGCAACGGCCCGTCGCATCACGGCACCACGACCTGGGCGGTCAACGGCCAGGCTTTCGCGCCGGACACGATCCTTGCCGAGCCGGCCCTCGGCTCGGTCGAGCTGTGGAAACTGCGGGCGCAGAACGTGCCGCATCCGATCCACATCCACCTCGCGCCGTTCCAGGTCCAGGACCCCGGGCGGACCGCGACCGGCTGGAAGGACACCGTCGATCTGAGCAGTGGTGACGAGGCCGAGGTCCTGCTCCGCTTCGACGGGTACCGCGGCAAGTACGTCTTCCACTGTCACAACCTGGAACACGAGGACATGATGATGATGGCCAACTTCCGGGTGCAGTAGGTCAGCCGTCGCTGCGGTGGAATCGGCGGATGGCGACGGCGCCGATGACTGCGATCCAGGCTGCGGCAACGAGTGGGCCGGTGAGGGCTGCATCGGTCGGCTGGTAAAGCTCGGCGGCCGCTCGATCGGGCAGCCAGCGGGCGTGCTCGGTGAGCCCGGCCAGCAGCGGCGAGAGGATCAGCACCAGACACAGCGCGCCGACCAGCGCGGGCACGAGGTGCCGGACGAGCAGCGCGATGGCGTAGGCGAGCAGACCGATCACCATCAGGTACGCCGTCATGCCGACGTACCGTCCGATGCCCTCGGCCTCGGTGTCGAGTGCGTACTGGACCGCGGCCGCTGCCACCGCCGTCAGCATGAGGGCGACGACGGCGGCCGCGGTCTTCCCGACGGCCAGGAGTCCGCGGGCCGGGACCGCAATGAGCGACGTACGGAACTGACGGCCCGTGTACTCGTTGCCCACCGGGAGGATGCCGAGCAGGAGGAAGCCTGCTTGGACATACGGCACGACGTCGACGGGTGCGGCGGCCCGGCGTTGGGCAGCGCCGATGACGGCGGCGACCGTGATCGTTCCGGCCATCGTGAGGACGGTGATCGGCAGGGTGCGGAGCTTGTCGAGTTCGGAGAGGACGACGTTCCCGAGCCGCATGATCACGCGTCCCGGCGGGTGAACACGAACCCGGCGGCGACGCAGAACACGACGGCCCAGCCAGTCATCACCAGACCGCCCGGGCCTGCGTCGAGCGCGCCCTCGACCGTCATGACATCGCTGAACAGGCGCAGACCGGCCACGTCGGGCAGCCAGAATGCGAGCGACGTGAGCTTCGACAGCAGGAAGGAGACGGAGACCACCGAACTGTTCACGATCAACACGATCAGTGGGATCACGCCGTTGCGGAGGATGACGGTGATCGCGAAGGCGATGAGTGCCATCAGAGTCCAGTAGAGCGTTCCACCGAGGCAGCGCGCGATGGCGTCGCCGAAGCTGACCCCGGGTCCGGTCGTGTCGACGATCAGGTGCGTGATGCCGATGGTCACGGGCAGCGTCACGGCGGCGGAGCCGACCACCAGCAGCACGATCGCCATCACCTTCGCGAGCAGGATCCTGATCCGCTGCGGCGTGACCGTGAGGGTCGTGGTGATCTGCCGCCCACCTCCGGCGTCGGCGTTGTTCGCGGTGTATTCATGGCTGAAGGCAACGACTCCGATGACGACGGCGCCGACCGTCCCCAACGGCATACCGCCGAGCGCCGTCTCGAAGGCCGTCTTCCCGCGGCCCGAATTGAGGACGGCGATGGCGGTCGATCCGAACAGCGTGACGGCGAGCCCGGCCCAGACCGCCGGAAGCGACAATGCCTTGCGCAGCTCGGCTCTGAGCGCGTTCATCGGGTGCCCCCGGTGAGCGCGAAGAAGGCTTCCTCCAGGTCGCCGTACCCGGCTGTCACGTCGGTGACGGTTCCGGTCGTCACGATTCGGCCGCCCGCAATCACCACCAGATCGTCGGCGACATCCGCGACCTCGGTCATCAGGTGGCTGGAGAGCAGCACCGTGCCGCCCGCGTCGGCGAGCCCGCGCAGCAGGCCGCGGATCCAGCGGATGCCTTCCGGATCGAGACCGTTGACCGGCTCGTCGAGCACGAGCGCCTCGGGTTCACCGAGTAACGCGGCGGCGATTCCCAGCCGCTGTCCCATCCCCAGCGAGTACTTCGCCACCCGGACCTTGCCGTCCTTCGTGAGGCCGACCTCGTCCAGCACCTCGTCGATCCGGCGCTGCGGGATTCCGTTGCTCCGGGCAACCCAGGCGAGATGGTTCCGCGCGGTCCGGGACCGATGCGCGCCCGATCCCTCGAGCATCGACCCGACTGTTCGCAACGGATCGGACAGCGATCGGTACGGGCGCCCGTCGAACAACGCCGTACCGCTGTCGGCGTGGTCGAGGCCGAGCAGGATCCGCAGCGTGGAGGACTTGCCTGCGCCGTTCGGCCCGAGAAACGCGGTCACCCGGCCCGGCCTGGCCTCGAAGCCGACGTGATCCAGGATGGTTCGGGAACGGCGGCGTTTGACGACTTGGTCGATCGTGATCATGTCCCCATCCCAGCCGCCGTCGATCGCGTCCGGATCGGCCCGGGGGCCGGTCCTGCTCAGCCGGAGGTCTGTCAGACCCAGGTCCGATGTGCGGGTGGCGCTGGCTCTCTAGACTGGCCAGATGGAAGCCAGCGATCGGCCCGTACTGCGTACCCGCGCATGGCCGATTGCGCTTGCCCTGCTGGCTTTTCTGTTGCTCGTCCTGGTCAGCGTCGGAGCCAGTCCGCGCGCAGCCGCCATCGCTGTCACGGCCGCGGTGGTGGGCTGTGCGGCGGCGGTAGTCGCCGGGGCCCTGTTGCACACCCGACGAAGACGGCAGCGGTACGAAGAGGAGCTGACCGCGTGGGCCGCCGAGCGCGCGATCCAGGCCGAGCGGTTGCGGATCGCCCGCGACCTCCACGACCTCGCCTCGCACGGGCTCGGTCTCGTCACCGTCCGCGCCGCCGCCGCGCGCACGGTGACCGGGCCGACCGGAGACGCGGAACGGATCGCCGCCCTGACAGACATCGAGTACGCCGGACGCCAGGCAACCACCGAGCTACGCCGGATGCTCGCCGTACTGCGGTCTCCGGACGACGACACGTCACTGCAGCCGGCCGAGACGCTGGCCGATCTTCCGCGGATCGTCGAGGTCGCTCGCACCAGCGGGGTCCGCGCGGAGCTTGCGGTCGGTGACGTCGGCATCGGCGAGGTGTCCGGGGGCGTTCAGCTGACGGTGTGCGCGATCGTCCGCGAGGCCCTCGCCAACACCGCCCGGCACGCCGGGCCGACGCGCGCCGAGGTCGCCGTACGGCGGGAGGGCGACACGATCCTGATCACCGTGACTGATGACGGGCCTGGGGCGGACTGGGTTCCGCATCCGGGTGGCGGTGCCGGGCTGGCTGGGCTGCGGGAGCGGGTCGGTGCACTGGACGGGACGCTGGAGGCAGGGGCTCGCGCTTCGGGGTACCAGGTCGTCGCTCGGCTGCCGGATCGCCGATGACCGCCGTTCGGGTGCTGGTTGTCGACGACCAGCCGCTGATGCGGCACAGCTTGCGACTCATCGTCGACGGGGCGAGCGACCTCGAGGTGGTCGGCGAGGCCGATACCGGGGAGGGCGCGGTCGCTCAGGCGGCCGAGCTGCGGCCGGACGTCGTACTGATGGACATCCGGATGCCCGGCGGTGATGGGATCGAGGCCACCCGGCGCATCACCAGCGATCTGCCCGGGACGCGCGTCGTCGTTCTCAGCATGTTCGAGCTGGACGAGTACGTCCACGCCGCACTGCAGGCCGGGGCCAGCGGTTTCCTGCTGAAGGACGCAGAACCGGATCGGCTCGTCGACGCCGTCCGGCGGACCCACTTTGGCGAATCGCTCTTCGCCCCCAGCATCCTCAACCGCCTGGTCGAGCACTACCTCGGCCGCTCGATGCCCAAGGCAACCTCCGCGCAGCTGACCGACCGAGAGGCGGAAGTGCTGACCCTGATCGGCCGCGGCCTGTCGAACGAGGAAATCACCCGCACCCTGACGATCTCCATGGGCACCGCCAAAACCCACATCGGCAATCTACTCGCCAAACTCCAAGCCCGAGACCGAGCCCAACTAGTCATAGCCGCCTACAACCGAGGCCTGGTAAAACCACCCCGCCACCCGGGGCCGACGGGCTTGGGCTGAGGTTCGACATCGTTGCGCGAGTGGGAGCTTGCCCCCTCAACCAGGGGGTTGCCCCCTGAATTTATCGATGGGCAACCCCCCACCTCAGGGGATATCGGGCTCTTCTGCTCGATGTGTGGGTTCTGTACGGCGGCCATGGCGGCGGTGCGCTCGGATGCGGCCGGTCTCCTGCGGCTGAGGTTGCTCGCCGCTGCGACCGGCGTCCGTACCACCCGAAAACGACGGGTAGAACTCCCCAGCCCCCTGCAATAACCAACCGAACGACCGAACCCCGTACACCAACTGGGGACCCCGGACACCCGACCAGATGTCCGAGCTCCCCATGAGGTGACCGCAGTACACGCCCGCCCACCTGCACACCGGCCAGCAGGCCGCCGTACCCGCAACGTCCGAAGGACACGCACGCCCGGTCTCCGGATCGTCGGACGCTAATCCCTGCCCGGAGCTAACGTCCGAAGGACACGCGCGCCTGGTGTTCGGATCGTCGGAGGTTGTGACGGGCAGGACGGCGAACCCACACATCGGACAGAAGAACCGGACAACGCTCGAGCTATGGGGTTGCCCGGCGAGTGGGTGGTTGCCAGTCGGTGGATTTTCGTCACCGGTGACGAAAATCCACCGGCTAACGCACCGACCGGTCGCGGCCGGGGGGAATCGGCACCTGCTGACCGCCGGGGCGGACACCCGGGCCATCACAATTGCGTGCGCGCGGCGGGCCCACGCCTGGGTGGTGGCGATTCGGCCGATTGTGATGGCCTGGCGGTCCGCAGCGAACGTCGTACCGGGAGTGCGGACCTGTGCCACTGACCAACCCTCGGTTTGACGGCTCGCGGGGGTGGGGT
>NZ_SMKA01000353.1 GCF_004348455.1 Kribbella albertanoniae | reverse complement strand
CCCCGACCCCCACCCCGACGCCGGGTGGTGCGGCGCCGACGGGGACGCCGGGCGGTACCACGGTGGAGCAGGCGACCGCCCACCTGGCCGGCAAGCTCGGCGTACAGGCGACCGCGGTGAAGGTGGTCTCGGCCGAGGAGGTGACCTGGTCGGACGGAAGTATGGGCTGCCCGGAGCCGGGGATGATGTACACGCAGGCCCTCATCGACGGGATGCGGATCATCCTCGAGGCCGACGGCAAGCGGTACGAGTACCACTCAGGCCGCCAGGGCGCGCCGTTCCTCTGCGAGAACCCAAAGCCCCGCTGAAAAACTTTTGAAATTCCCTGTATCACCGGTACGGCGCCAGGACTCCGCACTATGGAACGCCGTTGAACTGCTTCCGGGGGGAAGGCAGTTCGAGGGTCTCCGTGGGGGGAGGGGCTGACGCGGTGCGTGAGGAGTTTCGGTGGTCAGGCCGAAGCTTCTCCGTACCGCGTCAGTGCGTGCTGCCGCCCTCTGCCAACTCACCTGACTGAGCTGGCAGAGGGCGGCTTCTTTGTGGACTGTTGTGGGCGTCGCCGGGCGGACCCAGCCCCCGTACTCGCAACGTCCGAAGGATCGGAGGGCCCGCCTCCGGTTTTTCGGACGTTGCGCGCGACCTTGAGCTAACGTCCGAAGGATCGGAGGGCCCGTCTCCGGTTCTTCGGACGTTAGCGGCGGGGCGGACGGCAAATCACCTACACGCACCAGGCCTTTGAGAACAGCTACGGGGTGCTGTTGTGGGCGTCGCCGGGGTTGAGGACTGGGCCTACGCCGGGGACTGCTTGGCCGAGGGCGAAGGCTAGTAGGGCGTCGGCGGCTTGGAGGGCGTTCTCGCCGGTGCGGGACATCCGGCCGGCGATCAGGCCGGCCACGAGTGGGGTGGAGAACGACGTACCGCTCCAGCGTGCCATCTCGTAGAACTTGCGCACCTCGCCGGTGTGGGGCGGCTCGGTGCAGTGGTATTCGCCGGTCAGGAACGCGTTGATGATGTTCTCGCCGGGTGCGTAGACGTCGACCCAGCCGCCGAAGTTGCTGAACCAGGCCCGATCGGTGCCGCTCTCCGCGAGGGCGCCGACGCCGACGGTTTCCGGGAAGGCGGCCGGCCAGAAGTAGTCGCGGGTGGACTCGTTGCCCGCGGCCGCGACCAGGACGAGACCGTTGACCCGGTTCAGCCGGGACTCGATGAACACGTCGAGACCGAGCGGCGGCAGGTCGAACCTGGTCCGCGTTCCGGCCGAGAGGCTGATGATGTCCGGAGCCAGGTCGAGCACCTCGTCGAGGGCCGCGGCCAGGTCGAACTCCCAGATCGCACCGGCGGTGGTGAAGTAACTCTGTACGACGACCTCGGTCTCGCGGGCCATCGAGCGCAGGACACCGGCGATGAAGGTGCCGTGTCCGGCGTACGGCTTGATCAGTCCGGCCGGGTCGAACGCGTCCTCCGGCTCACCGGTGACGCCGTTCAGCCAGTCTGCCGCAGGAGCGTCGGACCAGCCGACATCGAGTACGACGACCTTGACGCCCTTGCCGGTGGTCGTCTTGTCGTCGATGAACGGGCTCGGCAGAGTCTTCGGCGCGACCTCTTCGGGCTCAGTCGCGGGGCACGGGCTGACGCTCGGCACCACATAGAACAGGTGCTCCGGGGTGACGACGCCACGCCCGAGCCGCAGGTCGGCGTACTTCAGGAACCGCTGGGTGGGTGAGCGGTCCTCCGGGGCGCCCGGCGGCACCGTCGGAGGCAGCTTCAGCCGGGTGACACCACCGATGCCGCCCTCACCCGTCGTACCGCCCTCGAAGAGCCGGATCACGCGCTCCACGTCCTCGTCCCGGACCAGCACGTACCCGGCGTGGTAGAGGTAGTCGGCCCCGACCTCCTGCCACTTGGCGGGGAAGACCTCGACCTCCTTGCCGAAGCTCTTGAGGATCAGGTTGATCTGGGCGATGTACCTCTGGTCGCGCTCGGCGGCCGGATTCTTCGTGCGTTCTTCGGTCATGGAATGGCGCCCCCCTCGAATCACTGCAATGGTCGAGTCCGAAATCGATATCATTCCACCCCGCCGACGTACTGGGGGAGACTCGCATGACGGTTGCACCGGAAGAATTGCTGCCGCTGGCGTTGTCGCGCCCGCACGAAGCGATCGCGGCGGCGAAGGCGCTGCTGGCCGGCAAGCTCGAACCGGAGACAGCGTCGATCGCGCACCAGGCCAGCGGGATCGGGTTCCGGCAGCTCGGTGAGGTGGATGCCGCGATCGCGGAGCTGCGGACCGCGCTGAAGCTCGCCGGGAAGTCGGGCCTGGCCGAGCGGGAGGCCGACGTACTGGCCACGCTCGGCGCGACGCTCGGGCGCGCCGGCCGGAGCCGCGAGGGGCTGGCGCGGCTGGATCGGGCGGTCGAATTGAGTCGGGGTGCGCTGGCGGGGCGCGTGCTCTTGCGGCGGGCCGACGTCCTGCTGATGCTCGGCCGGCATCGGGAGGCGCTGGACGACCTGCGGCTGGCCATCAGCCGGTTGCGGCGCTCCGGCGACCAGGTGTGGGAGGCGCGGACGCTGAACTATCGCGGCGTCATCCAGTTGACGCTCGGCGGGACGCGGCAGGCGGAGGCGGATTTCGATCGAGCCGGTGAGTTGTATGCGGAGGTCGGGCAGGAGTTCGAGTACGCCGAGACTCGGCAGAACCGTGCCTGGGTCGCGTTCATGCGCGGCGATCTGCCGGCGGCGCTGCAGTTCCTGGGGGAGGCCGCGCAGGGGTACGACGACGTCGGTGTGCAGTGGCCGGACCTGACCATCGATCGGTGCGCAGTGTTGATGGCTGCCGGGTTGACCGCCGAGGCGCTCACCGAGGCGGACGAGGCGATCGGCCGGATGGAGCCCGGCGGGGTGCCGGCGGCCAAGCGTGCCGAGGTGCTGTTCACCGCGGCGACGGCCGCGCTGGCGGTGGGTGATCCGGCGACCGCGCAGGGACGGGCCGAGCAGGCTCGCCGGTTGTTCTCGGCCCAACGGCGTTCCTGGTGGTCGGTCCGGGCGTCGATGCTGCAGCTGGAGGCGCGGTATCGGTCGGGTGAGCGTGGGCCGGGGCTGTTACGTCAGGTGGTCCGGACCGCCGGTCGGCTGGACGAGCTCAGCACGGCCGAGGCGTCCGCGGCGCATCTGCTGGCCGGTCGGCTGGCGTTGTCCGAGGGACGCCGGCGGATCGCGGACCGGCAGCTCGAGCTGGCCGGCCGGTTGTCGAAGAACGTTCCACCGCCGGTTCGGAGCGCGGCCTGGCTCGGCCGGGCGTTACGTGCGGAAGCGCGAGGTGAGGTACGGCGGATGCTGGCGGCCTGTGGTCGCGGTCTCGACGCGTTGGACGAGTACCGGCTGATGATGGGCGCGACCGAACTGCGGGCCCGCACGACCGGGCACGGTGCCGAGCTGGCCGAGCTCGCCCTCCAGGAGGCACTTGGCCGAAACGACCCCCGAGATCTGCTCTTCTGGGCCGAGCGCTGGCGCGCCACCGCGCTGACAGTCCCACCCGTCCGTCCCCCGGGCGACGAGCAGCTGATCACCGACCTCGCCCAGCTGCGCGACGTCGTACAGCGCCTCGAGTCCACCCCCGAGCCTGTTCGCCCGCCGTCGCTCGAACGCGACCGCCGCCGGTTGGAGGCGGCCGTCCGCGATCGCGCATTAAGGGCCCAAGGCAACAATTCTGCCAAGACCGGGGGTGGGTTCGACCTTGCTGCACTGCACGAAGAGCTCGACGGTACGGCGCTGGTCGAGCTGATTGCTGTTGGTGGGACGCTGCATGCGGTGGTTGCCGCCGACGGTGAGCTCACGCGGTACGAGGTCGGTCCGTTGGCAAGAGCTGCGGTAGAGGTCGAGCGGTCTCGATTCCGGTTGCGATGGTTGGCGCACGGACGCTCGAAGTCGGGGCCGCCGTTGGAGGTGCTCGGCGCCAGGTTGGGGGAGGCGATTCTCGGGCCGGTCCAGCACGTGCTGGGGGAGCGGGCGGTGGTGATGGTCCCGCCGGCCAGCTTGCAGGCGGTGCCGTGGGCGCTGGTTCCGGCGTTGGCTGATCGGCCGGTGAACGTTGTGCCCTCGGCGGCGATGTGGTTGCGTGCGCGCCAACTCAAGCCCCCGGCGGATCGGCGGGTCGTGCTGGTGCTCGGGCCGGGGCTGGCCGCGGGGCGCGCCGAGATCAACCGATTGACCGAGCAGTACCCGAAGGCCGTCGTACTGCGGGATGGCGACGCGACGGCGGAGCGGGTGCTGCACGAGTTGGACGGTGCGTGGATCGCGCATATCGCGGCGCACGGCACGTTCCGGGCGGACAGTCCGCTGTTCTCGTCCTTGCGGCTCGACGACGGGCCGCTGACCGTGTACGACTTCGAGCGGCTGCGGCGAGCGCCGTACCGGCTGGTGTTGTCGAGTTGCGACTCCGGGCTGGCCAAACCGGTCGGTGCCGACGAACTGCTCGGGCTCAGCAGCAGCCTGGTGCCACTCGGCGCGGCGGGGATCCTGGCGAGCGTCGTACCGGTCAATGATCCCGCAACGGTTCCCTTGATGACCGCTGTGCACGATCATCTGCAGGCGGGCCGTTCACTGGCCGAGGCTTTCGCACTCGCCCGCGGTACGGCGGGTGCGGATCCGGCGGTCGATGCGGCCGGCCGGTCGTTCGTCGCGCTCGGTGCGTGAGCGGCATGTATCAATCAGCGACCCAGGTCGCTCCGTAGCAGTATCGGGGGGAAGGAGACAAGGCATGCGTGACGATCCAGTTGTCGTCGCTCTGGTGACGAAGGCGGTGGACGGCGACAAAGGCGCGTGGGACGAACTGGTCGAGAGGTATGCACCGTTGATCTGGGGAATCGGACGCCGGTACCGGCTGACGCCCGCGGATATCGACGATGTCGGCCAGGGCGTCTGGTTGCGCCTGATCGAGCACCTGCCAAGTCTCCGGGAGCCTGCCGCACTGCCCGGCTGGATCGCTACCACCACGCAGCGGGAGTGTTTCCGCCTGCTGCGGGCGTCCAGCCGGGTCGACCCGGTCGACCCGGCCGAACAGCGTGACGCGGTCGAGCCGGCCGTGGCCGAGGAAGAGGTGCTCAGGCACGAGCAGCGGACGATTGTGCGGAGTGCGTTCGGGCAGCTGTCCCAGCGCTGTCAGTTGCTCTTGGCAATGATCATGAAGGACCCACCGACCGCGTACGACGAGATCAGCCGGCAGCTGGCGATGCCGGTCGGAAGTATCGGCCCGAACCGGGCCCGCTGCCTGGAACGGCTGCGCCGGACACCGGCTCTGGCCGGGCTGGCCGACGACCATGGATCGACGACGAGGAGGTGAGTACGGTGACGGAGACCGATTGGAACGACGATGGCCAGCTGCTCGAGGCCCTACGCGATGCGCTGGTGACCGAGCAGGAGGTTCCCCGTGCATTTGTCGAAGCCGGGAAGGCGGCCTTCGCCTGGCGGACCATCGATGCCGAGCTGGCCGCGCTCACCTACGACTCGGCCTGGGCCGGCCTCGAGGAGGCCTCGGTCCGCTCGGCCGAGAGCGCGACGTTGCGGGCGCTGACGTTCGCTTCGGACGGCTGGACGATCGAGATCGAGCTCACCTCGGAGGGTCTGCTCGGCCAGCTGGATCCACCCGCGGCCGGTGAGATCACGGCCAGCACCGATTCCGGCGTACTGGCCACGGCACGGATCGACGACCTCGGGTTCTTCGTGCTCAAGCCGCTGCCGAAGACGCCGTACCGGTTGACGTGCATCGTCGACGACGGCCCGACGATCCTGACCGGCTGGGTCACGCCCTGAGACGCAACCCAGCCACCGTTGACTAGCCCAGGTAGTCGCGCCAAGGGCCGGTGATGGCCAGCGTGAGCCCGGGGTCCTGCATGTTGACGAAGAGCACCTTGCCGTCGGCCGTGAAGGCCGGCCCGCAGAACTCGGAGTCGTTCAGCATGTTGCGGGCGATCGCGTAGGTCGGCCCACCCGGTACGGCGCTCAGCACGTGGCTGCTGGCGTTGCCGTCCTCGGCCAGGATCAGCGAGCCCCACGGCGTCACGGTGACGTTGTCCGGCCCGTCGAAGTTGAAGTCCTGGAACCTCGCGCCGGCGCCCTGGTCGGCCGCTGCGCTCTCCGGGAAGTACGTGACCAGCTGGATGGTCTTGTTCGCGTAGTTGTAGAACCAGACCATGCCGTCGTGCGGGACCGCATCGGTCGGCAGGTCCGTCGTACCGGACTTGGCGTAGGAGTTGACAACGTACACGCCGTCCCTGGTGCCGTAGACACCCTCGAACTTCTTGCCGCGGGTGATCTGGCCGTCGGTGAACTGCTTGCGCACCGAGGTGGTGGCGGCGTCGCGGTCCGGGACCTTCACCCACGCGACCCGGAACGGGCGCAGCAGCTGGGCCGAGGTCAGGTAGGCGACATCCGGGATCGGCTTGCCGTCGTCACCCAGGATGGCCAGTGCCTCGAGGGTGCCGAAGTCCTTGTCCTGCAGGTCTTTCCAGCTCCGCGGGCTCAGCTGGTAGCCGCGCGGACCGGACCAGCGGTAGAACGTCCCGTTCGGGCCGGAGGCGTCCTCGGACAGGTAGATGTGCTCGCGCTTCTCGTCGATCGCCAGCGCCTCGTGGGCGTAGCGGCCGAGGGCCTTCAGCGGGACCGGGTGCGCGGTCTCGCCGTCGCCCCAGACCTCGAACACGTACCCGTGGTCCTTCAGCCGGGTGGTGCCGTTGGCCTTGCTCTCGGTCTCCTCGCACGTCATCCAGGTGCCCCACGGCGTGTGGCCGCCGGCGCAGTTGGTGAGGGTGCCGGAGATGGCGACCCACTCGCCGAGGTTCTTGCCGTTGCGGTCGACCGAGATGGCCGTGCAGCCACCGGCCGCGCCGACACCGGTGTCGTAGACGGTCCCCGGGACCTGCGGTACGCCGAGAGCGGTGTTGCCGCTGATCTCGTGGTTCTGGATCAGCAGGTAGGTGTCGTGCCGGCTGCCGGGGAACACGGCGTTGCCGTCGTGCGCGTTCGGGGTCAGCTCCCCGGACTTGAGCTTGGTCTCACCGGCCTTGGTGACGATCCGGTACTTGAATCCCGGCGGCAGTGCGAGCACTCCGTCCGGGTCGTCCAGCAGGGGCGGGAACGGCTTGTGCTGCGGGAACGGCGAGTGCTGGCCCCGCGAGACCGGCGTGGCCTCGGCCAGGGTCGGCAGGGAGCCAACGGTGGCGATACCGACACCGGCGGCGCCGGCAGCGGCGCCACGCAGGACAGAACGACGATCGACGGACATGGTGCTCCTTGGACGCTGTAGGTGGAACGTCCTGATCCTCCCCCGCACACGGCTGCCGTACGGGGAACGCAAGCTGAACAACGAGCATCCTGGAGCTGGGAGAAGCCCTTGCCGGCAGCCTGTCGCGGCGGGCTGTGGTCGGCTCGTCGCGGGCCGCCACAAAGTGAGGGAAGCCTATACTCACGACCGTGCGCGGTGAGCGGATCGAGGCCTGGGCCCGCGGGCACGAATCAGCCGTCGATGCGGTGTTCGCCGCCGTACTCCTGGCCGCTGCTCTTGTCTTCGGCCGGGTGGTCCAGGCCGAAGGCACGTACTTCCTCTTCTCGGCTCTCCTGCTGATTCCGTTGGCTGTACGGCGGCGCCGGCCGGTGTGGTGCCTGATCGCGATCGCACTCGCCGCGCTGGCCCAGTGGCTGACCGTCCGCGGAACAGTCGGGGCTTTGCCGGCCGATGTCGCCGTACCGCTGGCTGTACACGCAGCAGCCGCCTATGGACCCCGCTGGGCCGGACGGGCTGGTGTGATTGCCGGACTGGTTGGTGCTGCGCTGGGCGGCCTCGAGTGGCCTCGGTTGCGGGACACAGTGGTGGCGCATCTGGTGATCGGCGCCTTCTTCGCCAGCACGGTGATCGCAGCGTGGGCTGTCGGCACCATCCAACGCCTCCGCCGCTCTCAAGTCGACGCGCAACGCGAGTTGGCCGTGCTGGCCGAACGAGCGCGGATAGCCCGCGAGATGCACGACGTGGTCGCCCACTCCCTCGCCGTCGTGATAGCTCAAGCAGACGGCGGCCGCTACGCCGCCCGCACTGATGCTGCCGTACAGGCGCTGGAGACGATCGGTGCGCATGCTCGGCAGGCGCTCGGGGACACGCGGCGGATCCTTGGGGTACTGCGGGATGGATCGCAGCAGTCGGTGGAGCCGGCCGTTGGACTGGGGGATGTTGCCGCGCTGGTTGAGCGGGTGCGGGGGAGCGGGTGGGAGGTGAGTCTGTCGATTGATGACGGGGTAGTTG
>NZ_SMKA01000352.1 GCF_004348455.1 Kribbella albertanoniae | reverse complement strand
GGCTAGGGTTACGCAGGCTGATGTGGCTCGGGCGGCGGGGACGTCGATGGCTGTGGTCAGTTATGTGGTGAACGGCGGGCCGCGGCCGGTGGCGGCGGCTACTCGGCAGCGGGTGCTGGCGGCGATCGAGCAGACCGGGTACCGGCCGGACGGGGTCGCCCGCGCGCTGGTCGGTGGGTCGACGATGACGTTGGGGCTGATCGTTCCGGATATCGCGAACGAGTTCTTCGCCGAGCTGGCGCGGGCGGTCGAGCATGCTGCTCGAAAGGCCGGGCGGACCGTGCTGCTGGCCAACTCGGAGGGGGATGCGGAGACCGAACTGGCGTTGCTGGAGACGTTTCTGCAGCGCCGGATCGACGGGGTGGTGATCATCTCGCAGGCCCCGATCACGGCCGCTCGGTTGCTGGAGCGGGCGGGGACGCGCCGGGTGTTCCTGGGTGCCGCGCCCCCGGACGACTCGTCGATCGGGGTCGACAACTTCGGTGGGGCGGTGGCCGCGACCATGCATCTGGTCGGCCATGGGTACGAGCGGATCGCGATGATCGGCGGCCCTGCTGACGCCGAGGTGGCCGAGGCTCGGCGGGAGGGGTGGCAGCAAGCGCTCACCTCGCTCGGTGCAGCGGATGACGCCGCCTTCGTGCATCAGCCGTTCACGGTCGACGGCGGGTACGCCGGTGGGCTGGAGCTGCTCGGTGGTCAGCTGCGACCGCAGGCTGTCTTCGCGGCCTCGGATCGGCAGGCGATCGGGCTGCTGCGCGCGGCCGCCGACGAAGGTCTGTCGGTGCCCGATGACCTCGCCATCGCCACGTTCGACGGTTCGGCCGCGTCGGCGTTCGCGGTGCCGTCGTTGACCACCGTCCAGCAGCCGATCACCCAGATGGCCGATCTCGCCGTCCGCCAGCTGACCGCGCCCGACGCTCCGCCGCTGCACGCCGTACTCGAGGTGGACCTGGTGATCCGCCGGTCCTGTGGTTGTTCCCGCCCCTAGCCCTGGAGTCGTTGATGATCCGCCGAATCGCCGCCCTAGCCGCCGTCCTGGCCCTGCTCCCGCACTCCTCCGCCCAGGCGGCAGTCGGTGGTTGGTCAGCGCCGATCCGCCTGTACGCCGCCAGTGACATCCAAGCCCGCGGTTACGCCTACGCGCCGAGCGTGGTGGCGGGCAGCCCGACCCGCATCTACACCTGCCACAGCAAGGCCGCGAACACGATCCGCGACGACATCTTCCTGACCAAAGTCGGCGGTACGTCGACCTCCGTGCTGACCGGCAGCGGCTCCGGCTGGGACCACTTCCACAACTGCGACCCGAGCGTCGTCCGGGTCAACGTGCCGTTCAACGGCCAGACCTACAGCTACGCGATGTTCTACCTCGGCAACGACGTGGACGCCTCGGCGCACAATGCGATCGGCGTCGCGGTCGCGCACAATCTCGACGGCCCGTGGGTGAAGCTGCCGAACCCCGTCATCCAGTTCCCCGGCAACGCGCCGACCGAGTGGGGCGCCGGGCAGCCGACCGCCACCACGATCAACGCGGCCGACGGCACTGTCGTGCTCGCCTGGACCCAGGGTCTGCCGAGCGGGAACGTGGGCAAGGCTGCGCAGGTCAGCTTCGCCTCCGGTACGCCGGTCGTCCAGTTCGAGCGGGTGCTTCCGATGGCCGGGCTGACCAAGTCGACCGGCGAGCCGGACGACGGCCTGAACAACTTCGACCTCGTCTACTCGCCGCCGCGGGACCGCTTCTACCTGGTCCGCGAAGGCCACCCGTACCCCAGCGGCTCGCAACCGGATTACATCTCCGACCACCTGCAGATCGCGAGCATCTCCGGCGCCGGCTTCTGGGGGACACCCGGAGTGAGCTGGACGGTCGAGAGCACGATTACCAGCGCCCGGACCGGCCGGCCGCGGACCCACAACCCGGGCTTTCTCCGCACCGCCTACGGCACGCTCCCCAACGAATCCGAGCTGACCGTCGTCTATACCTCGGCGGGCTACGACCCGGATTCCCTCTGGTCCTACACCCTCTGGCAGACGACAGCGCCGTTGAGCTAGCAACTTTCTCTCCGTGAGCGGCGTCTAGTTCACAGGAGACCACTCGAATGCGAGGCTGAGATGACCGTCCCCGTCATCAGCATCACTGACCTAGACCACCCGCCGGAGGATCCGGGCGGGAACGTCGACCTGATCATGGCCTACGGCCTGCCCGAGCTCGACCTGCGCGCGGTGATCCTGGAGGCGCGTGACCCCGGTATCGCCGCGGTCACCCAGCTGAACGCCATCTTCGGCCGGAACGTCCCGACCGCCTGGTGCCCGTCCACCCGGATGAGCGACCCGACGGACAGGATGTGTGACGCGCCGCCGGCCCAGCAGCGGGGCATCGACCTGCTCATTCACGCACTGGCGGACAGCCCGGAACCGGTACACCTCCTGTCCTTCGGATCGGCGAGGCCGGTGGCGGTCGCCTACAACCGGGCCCCGAAGCTCTTCCGGGAGAAGGTCGCCCGGGTCCACCTGTCCGCCGGTACGGCGATGGACCCGCAGGCGGTGATCCGCATCGTGGACTCCGGGCTGCCGCTGTCGCTCTACCCGGTAGCCGCCGACGACATGTACGACAGCCACAACACGTACTGGATGCTGCCGGATCTGAAGTGGATCGAGGAGATGCACCCGTGGCTGTGCCGCTACCTCGGCTACACGCTCGGCGGCCGGTCCCCGCAGCCCGACTTCCTACGCGTGCTCGACGACGACGCGCCGGCGGACTCGATGGCCGACATCTACCATCGCACCCACTCGGTCTGGGAGACCGCCGCGTGGATGCAGGTAGCGGGCCGAGTCCTGGTACGGCGTACTGACGGCTGCCACTCGATCATTCCGGCCACCGAGGTGTCGGCCGGGGACACCGTGATCCGCAACGAGCAGGTCCCGTGCACGGTCCGCGCGACGCCGAACGGCCGGTACGAGTTCGAGCTTGGCGGAGGCGGCCGGACCTCGGTCTTCGTGCGCGACGATCCGTTCGAGTACGAACAGGCGATGGCCGACGCGCTACCCGACCTCTACCAGTCCTTCCGCCCCGGCAACCTGAGCTGATCAAACGACTGGGAGGCACCCGGCGAGACGTGATCTACTCGTCGGATGCTTCCCGCTTGGCTTCCTCCCGCGGTCCTCGAGGCGACACAGGCACCGGAGGTCGAGGCGCTGCACGGTGAACTGCTACGGCAATGGGCGTCGTCCGAGGTATGGCGGTTGTCGTACGGACTGCGCAGCGTGATCGTCAAGCGCCGGACGGACGCCCAGTCGGGTGAGGCAGCAGCGTACGAGCGGTTCGTGATTCCACTCGAGCTGCCGGCGCCCCGGCTGCTGTACGCGGCGGACGAGGTGCTGGTGCTCGAAGACGTCGGCCGGGTGACGCTGGAGCAGGAACCGACGGCCGAGGGCTTCGTCGCCGCGGCCGGACTGCTTGCCCAGATCCGTACCGCGCCGGTCGACGGATCGAGTGAGTTCCCGCCGGAGCGAGTGAAGGAGCTGACGGCCCGGATCGGTCGGATCACCTTCGACGTATCGCCACTGACCGAAGCCCTCGCGGCCCTGCACGACCAGGCCCCGTCGCGCGTGGTCCACAGCGACTTCGTGCCGAAGAACCTGGTCACCGACGGGGTCCGCTGGACCGCGGTCGACTGGCCGCTCGCCCACCTCGCACCGCACCTCAGCGATCTGTACACCCTGATCCGCGATGCAGTTGCCCTCGGCCACGATCGCGGCCCGCTGGTCGCCCAGTACGTCGCCGCTGCGGAGGCGGATCCCTTCCTCGTCGACCGGCAGATCCTGGTTGGCGGTGCCTGCTTCTGCCTGCGGGCACTGGACTTCGTGGTCACCGAGGGCCTGCAGACGATCCCCGAGTCGGCGGATTGGATCGACCCGCTGCTGGCCGAGCTGGCGGATCTGGTGGAGCAGTTGTCGTGAGATTGCTGGTACTCGGCGGCACGAAGAATCTCGGTCGGCATGTGGTTGAGGCCGCGCTGCGTGACGGTCATGAGGTGACGCTCTTCAACCGCGGTACGACGAACCCCGGGCTGTTCCCCGAGGTTCGCCGGATGATCGGGGACCGGGCCGATCCGTCGGCACTGGCCGCGGGGGAGTGGGACTGCGTGATCGACATGTCCGGTTTCCTGGTGCGCGATGTGCGGTTGAGTGCCGAGGTTCTCCGGGATCGGGTCGGCCGCTACACGTACATGTCCTCGATCGGGGTCTACGCGGACCGGACGACACCGGGTCAGGACGAGTCCGGGGGGTTGCTCCCCTGGCCGGTAGGTGCCCCGGACAACGAGTTCACGATGGACCTGTACGGACCGTCGAAGGTGCGCTGCGAATCGTTGCTCGCAGCCACCTTCGGAAGCCGGGCGGCCGCCGTACGGTCCGGTTTTGTCGTCGGTCGCTACAACCCGGACTTCGGCAACTGGGGTACGGCGCTTGCCTCCGGCAACCGGATGGAGTCCGCGGCACCGCCTTCGCAGCCGGTCCAGTACGTCGATGCCCGTGATCTCGCTGACTTCCTGCTGCTGGAGTTGTCGGGTCCGTACAACGCGGTCGGCCCGACCCGGACGATGGCCGAACTCGCCGCCGCCTGGCGTTCCGTCGTACCGGATCCGGCGCCGATGGACTGGGCGCCGACGGTGGATCGTTTCCACCTGAACGACGAAGGGCTCTTTCGGCTGGACAACGGCCGGGCCCTGGCGGCCGGTCTGCGGTTGCGGCCGGACGAGGAGACCGCCAGGGATTACGTGGCCTGGGTCCAGGATGGGAACATCCCTCCTGACCCACCGCACTAGGGGGTGTCTCTTGAGCCCACGCCTACTGCGCTGCACTCGGCACGGCACCTCGCCGCACTGGAGGAAAGGCCACGATGGAAAAGCATCGAGGCCTCCCCTCCAGCGCACCGATGCACCGCACCGAGCACATGCTCGCTACGGCGCGGACTCAAGAGACACCCCCTGAATGTTCTAACATTGCCGCCGTGATCCTTGAGACAGGTGGAGGGCCGGGCGGCCCGACCAGCCCGCAGGCAGGCTTCAGCAGTGTGGACGCGGTGCGTTACGCCGGGACGACCGGTGGGCGTCAGACAGCGTCGCTGAGCGTGACCGCGGGGGTGGTCGACAGTGCGGAACGGCTGCGCTACAAGGTGTATCCGGAGCTGGACGAGCGCCTGGAGTACGGCGCGACGTACGTGGCGGTGGACCTGGTCTTCACCGACGGGACACGGTTGTCGGAGCTCGGTGCGAAGGATCAGTACGGGAACCCCTTCCATGCCGTTGGGCAGGGCGACTCGAAGGTCCTCTACGCCAACCAGTGGAACGACGTACAGGTCGACCTCTCGGTCGCTGTCGGGAAGACGGTCGCGGACGTCGTACTGACGATCGACGCACCCACCTCCGGTACGGCGTTCGTGGGCTGGATCGACGATGTGGAGATCGGGCCGGCGCCGCCGCGGCTCGATGGGTCAGACCTGGCCGCGTACGTCGACACCCGGCGCGGGACCAACGCGAGTTTCGCCTTCTCCCGGGGGAACACGCTGCCGATCACGGCCTGGCCGAACGGGTTCAACTTCATCACGCCGGTCACGGACGCGTCGACGTACAGGTGGGCGTACGAGTATCACCGGCTGAACAACGCCGACAACCTGACCGAGCTGCAGGGGCTGACGTTCTCGCACCAACCGAGCCCGTGGATGGGCGACCGCGATCAGCTGACGATCATGCCGGTCGCTGCTGCGACGCCTCTCGGTGATCCCGCGGCGCGGGCAGCGGCGTTCAGTCACGACGACGAGGTGGCTCGGCCGGATCTCTACTCGGTGCGCTTCATCGATGGTCTGCTGTCTCGGTTGGCGCCGACTGATCACGGTGCAATCTTCCATTTTTCGTTCCCTGAGGATGCGGCTGGACGGCATCTGATCTTCGACACGATCGACGAGAACGGTGCCTTCTCGTACGACGACGGCGCGCTGACCGGCTGGGTCGAGAGCGGCGCGGAGACCGGGCGGACCCGGATGTTCTGCTACGGCCTGTTCTCAGCGCCGGCGTCCTTTGGACCCGCGGACGGCGGGCGGGCGAACGCGCGGGCGGCGAGCTTCGACGTGGATGAGGTGACGCTGCGGATCGCGACGTCGTTCATCAGCGTGGATCAAGCGCGGCACAACTTGTCGCTGGAGCTCGAGGGGCGATCCTTCGAGGAGATTCAGCAGGCAGCCAACGCGATCTGGAACGAGCGACTGGCGGTGATCCGTCCGGAGGGCGCAACCGAACCACAGCTGCGCACGGTCTACGGCAACCTCTATCGGCTCAACCTCTACCCGAACTCGCAGTTCGAGAACACCGGTACGGCGGACGCACCGTCGTACGCGTATGCCAGTCCTGTCCTGCCGACCGTCGACGGGCAGGCGGTGGTGAAGCCGGGGAAGATGTACGTGAACAGCGGCTTCTGGGACACCTACCGGACCGCGTGGCCGGCGTACGCGTTCCTGTATCCGACGCTGACCGCGGAGCTGGTGGACGGGTTCGTGCAGCAGTACCGCGATGGTGGGTGGATCGCGCGGTGGTCCTCGCCGGGGTATGCGGACTGCATGACCGGGACCTCGTCGGATGTGTCGTTCGCCGATGCGTACCTGCGCGGGGTCGAGCTGCCGGACCCGTTGGCCACGTACGACGCCGGGCTGCGGAACGCGACCGTCGTACCGGTTGCGACCGAGGTTGGGCGGAAGGGCGCGACGACTGGATTCTTCAACGGGTACGTCAGTAATGACACCGAGGAGAGTGTGTCCTGGTCGTTGGAGGCGTACCTCAACGACTTCGGGCTGGCCGCGATGGCGTCCCGGTTGGCGGACGTGTTTCCTGATCGCCGCGAGCAGTTGCGGGAGGAGGCGGCGTACCTGTACCGGCGTTCGCAGAACTACGTGCTGCTCTTCGACCCGGCGATCAACTTCTTCCAGGGCCGGCGGCCGGACGGGTCCTTCGCGCAGACGCCGGAGGAGTTCGATCCCTGCGCGTGGGGTGGCGACTTCACCGAGACCGACGGCTGGAACTTCGCCTTCCACGTCGCCCACGACCCGCGCGGCCTGGCCGGTCTGTACGGCGGTCCGGGCGGTCTCGAGGCCAAGCTCGACGAGTTCTTCGCGACGCCCGAACTGGCCACGAAGAAGGGCAGCTACGACATCGTCATCCACGAGATGCTCGAGGCGCAGGCGGTCCGGATGGGCCAGTTCGGCTTCAGCAATCAGCCGGCGCATCACATCGCGTGGATGTACAACTACGCCGGCGCTCCGCACAAGGCGCAGGCCATCGCTCGCGAGGTCCTCGACCGCCTGTACGTCGGTGAGCAGATCGGCCAGGGCTATCCGGGCGACGAAGACAACGGTGAGATGTCCGCCTGGTACCTCTTTGCCGCGCTCGGTCTGTACCCGCTCCGCGTCGGTGCTCCCGAGTACACCATCGGGTCGCCGCTCTTCCCGCGCGTCACGGTGTCGCCTCTGGGCGGTTCGCCGTTGGTTATTGCAGCCTCGGACGTGGAACACCCTTACGTACAAGAGCTCCGCGTCGACGGGTGCTCGTTGCCCGTGGCATCGATCACGGATGCCGCCCTGCAAGGTGCTTCGCTGGTCGAGTTCGTCCTGGGCCCGGAGCCTTCCGACTGGGGCACGCTGCAATCCCCGCCGTCCCTGTCCTCCGAGGTCCCTTCCCCGCTGGTCGACCTGATCCCCTTGGATCCGTCGAACCCGCTCTTCGACAACACCTCCGCCACGTCGGCCGAGGTCTCAGTTGTCGAGTGGTCCCTCCCAGCCCCGGCAACCGCAACCTTCTACACCCTCACCTCAGCTGATGCCGAGGGCAACGACCCCACCGCCTGGCGCCTGGAAGCCTCCCCCGACGGCGTGAGCTGGTCCCTCCTCGACGAGCGCACCAACCAATCCTTCCCCTGGCGCCACCAGCTCCGCCCCTTCCAGATCCCGGGGCGCGGGGAGTACCAGCACTACCGCCTAACCTTCCCCGCACCGGTAACCCTCACCCAGCTAGAACTCCTGCACTAGCTGGCCCCTTGAGCTGGCGGGTTGCCCCCTCAAATTTTCAGTGGGCAACCCTCCAGCTGAGTGGATATCCGGTTCTCCTGTCCGATGTGGGGGCGCTCTGCTGGGCCGCGTGCGGGTGGGCGGGGTGTACTGCGGTCACCTGGTGGGGACCTGGGACATCTGGTCGGGTGTCCGGGGTCCCCAGTTGGTGTACGCGGTCGGCCGTTTGGCCGGCTACTGCGGGGGGTGGGGAGTTCTACCGGTCGTTTTCGGGTGGTACGACTCCCCAGCCATGCCGGACAGCCGTGTACAGCACCCCAACGAGTGAGAGCTGCCTCAAACCACCGCGGCGGGGCAGCAGCAGACTCT
>NZ_SMKA01000351.1 GCF_004348455.1 Kribbella albertanoniae | reverse complement strand
CCCGACAACTCAGCCGAAACGCCCGCCCTTCCACACCCACAACCGCCTCAACCTCCCCGCGGCTCACTTCCTCACACCGGCAAACCGCGGTGTCGGACGCACTCCAGCTCTTCCACCCGTCCCGCACCGGATAGGCCCGACCCAAGGCCTCCGCAAACCGCCGCAACCTCCCCAGCTCCGAGCCGCCAGCCGAAGCGTCTGATCGCGCCGTGCTCGCGTGTCGGGCTGCTGCGGCACCTGCGATTCGGCCCTCGGCTGCGGATAGGTCGGCGCCGCCGATACCCGTCAGCTCGCCGGCGGCGAAGACTCCGGGGATGCTTGTGTGCTGCTCGGAGTCCACGACGACCGACAACCCGTCGTCGGCGAGCTTGCACCCGGCTCCAACCGCCAGCTCCAACTGTGGTGTGAACCCGAAGCCCACGCACACTGCATCGCAATCCAACCGACGTTCGGTTCCGGGGATGGGCCTCCACCCAGCGTCCAGGCGGGCGATGGTGACCGCTTCTACCCGGTCGGTTCCGTGTGCCGCGATGACGGTCCACCCATGTCGGAGTGGGACACGATGCCGGGCCAGCGTGCGTGCATACCCAACTGCCTCGCCAAGCTTGCCCACAGCAACCAATGCATCCGGCGCCCACCCACGAGCGACCGTCGACAACCGATTCGCCTCGAACAACCCCACGACCGCGGCGCCAACCCCGATCAGCGACTCCGCAACCGGCAGCAGGAACGGTCCAGTCCCCGCAACCACCACCCGCCGACCAACGGCAATCCGCTGCCCCTTCGCCAGCGCCTGCGCAGCGCCCGCCGTATACACCCCGGGAAGATCCCAACCAGGGAAGGGCAAAACCCGATCGTAAGCACCAGTAGCCAACACCACCGCCCGACCGTCAACCGCAAACACAGACCGCCCAGCAGCATCTGCCGCCCCGCGCTGCACCCACAGTCGGGTCCCCTCAACAGCCCACACCGACGACTCCGGGAGATACGTGATCAGCTCATGCGACAGCACCCGATCCCCCACAAAAGCCTTCCGCCGTACGCCGAACTCTGCCGCAGCCTGCCGATGAAACTGCCCGCCCAAAGTACGTCCAGCATCAACCAAAACCACCGACGCCCCACCGTCAGCCGCGGCCAGCGCTGCAGCCATCCCCGCCGGCCCAGCCCCAACCACCACGACGTCGGCACGCAACGTTTGACCAGCCGACCCACCAGCACCACCACCGCGAGGCAACACAGCCCCACCCTGCGAGGAAATCTCATCCCCCGCCGAAACGGTCCGCTGACAAGCCCGCACGTCCGGAACCCCGTTCACCACGACCAAACAGTCGTAGCAAGCCCCGATCCCACAGAACACACCGCGCGGCTGCCCCTCACCCCGTGTAGTCCGCCAAGCATCCTGCCCTCGCGCCAGCAACACCCCAGCCACGGTCTGCCCAGCAACCGCCTCGACCGGCGAACCATCCACAGTCACCGGTACGACGTCCGCCGTACGGACCGAATCCCGCGAGAAGAAGGCAGTCACCCGGAAATCACCGCCTCCCGATCCACCCGGAACGGCTCGGCCGCAACATGCGGCGCCAACCCCAGGAACAGCTCAGTCACCAACCGCCCAGTCGAAGCTGCCAACCCGATCCCCGCACCCTCATGCCCGGTCACATGCCACAACCCCGGCACCCGCGGATCCGGCCCGATCACCGGCAGATGATCTGGCGCATACGGCCGAAACCCGCCGTACGCCCGCATCACCGCCACCTCGGCCAGAAACGGAAACAACCCAACAGCCTTCCGAGCCAACTCCCGCAGTACCCGAACCCGCAGCGACTCGTCGAACCCAACCCGCTCCCGACTGGACCCGATCAACACCGTGCCAGCTCGCGTCGACTCAACCACCGTCGACGTCTGCAGTTCGGCGTCCCCGCTCCCGACCGCCCCCACATAATCGGCGTCATAAACCTTGTGCAGAACGCATTCCGGCAGCGGCGCCGTCACCAAAACCATCCCTCGCCGCGGCAACACCCGGATCGGCGCACCAGCCTCGGCGCTGAACGCACCAGCCCATGGCCCACAAGCATTCAGTACGGCGCCGCACGCGATCACGCCGTCAGTCGTCTCAACCCCGATCACCCGGCCCGAAGCCGATCGCCGCAACCCAAGCGCCGTCACCCCGGACCGAACCTCACCACCACGATCCCGAACCGCAGCAAGCAAAGCCGTTGCCGCCAGCACCGGTTGCAGCTGCGCGTCATCCGGATAGTGCACTGCCCCTGTCACCCGAGGCGTCAGCAACGGCTCCAACTCGAATGCCTCAGCCGCGGAGATCACCCGAGCATCAACACCGGCCGCCTGCTGCTTGGCAGCGAACGTCTTCAACGGCGCCGGATCGCCAGTCGCAACGACTACGCCACCCTTGGATTCCCACTCGACATCCGCAACCCGCTCCGGCAGTCGCGCGAGCACCGTCTCCCACTCGAAGCGCGACGCGAGCGCCAACTCGAGCTCCGGCCCCGGCTCCTTGTCGGAGACAAGCACATTGCCTTCCCCGGCCGCCGTCGTACCTGATGCAGGTCCGTCGCGGTCGATCACCAGCACCCGGACCCCGGCCGCCGACAGCGCCTCAGCACAGGCAGCACCGACAATCCCCGCACCGACGACGACCACGTCGGGCAGTGCAGGCACGGCAACCTCCTCGAGAGCGTTCATTAAACTGAACGATTTCGAGAGTACGTCCCGGACGGTCCCGCGGTCAACGTCTCAACTGCGATGCGGCCCCGGCCCGGACGGCGCCGCATCCGGCGGGTATTCCAGCAGCAGCACCGAGCGCACCGGCCCGTCCACCGCCTCGTACTCGTGCGGCCCACCGGCCCGGAACGCCAGGTAGTCCCCCGGCCCGAGCTCCTCGGTCCGCCCGCGCGATGTCACCCGCAGCCGCCCGCTCAACACGACATGGTGTTCGATCCCGGGATGCCCGTCCGAGTGCTGTACAGCGTCCGGCCGCACGTCCTGCGTGTAGATCTCGAACAACCCGCCAGCCGGTTCCAGCCGCCGCACCATCCGCAGGTCGATCGCCTCACCGGACAGTACGTCGACCTCCGCCGCCCGCACCAGGATCAGATCGGCCGTCGGCGCATCACTCAGCAGCGCCGAGACCGGCACGCCGAGAGCGTTCGACAAACTGAACACCGTCTCGATGGTCGGATTCCCGCTCCCCGACTCCAGCTGCGACAGCGTTCCCTTCGCGATCCCCGAGCGCCGGGCCAGCTCGGACAGCGAGATCCCCTGCTCGTCCCGGCGCGCCCGCAGGTTCGCCCCCAGCACCCGTCCCGCACCCATCGCAGCCACACCGGGAGCTTAGAGGGTGTACAGAAGGACTGTTAATAGGCGGCAGTCGAGTCGCCGGCGGCGACGATTCACGCCTGCAGCCGGGTGGGGACCACACGTACTAACAGTTCTTCTGTACGCCATTTCACGGAATCACCCGCTGCCGCCTGAGCTCAGAGAAGATGTGGAAAAACATCTCCTCGGTGGCGACGTACTCGTGGAAGCCGGCTCGCCGTGCCTTCGAGCCGTCGGCGAAGAAGTCGTAGTCCCAGCCGAACACGAAGTCCGCGAACGGCCAGGACGACACTTCCGCGAACGACGTCGCCGCCAACCCGCGCGTCGCCTGCAACTGCTTCCACACCGGCTCTTTGTCGGCCATCACGTCCTGCAGTGACATCTGCAGCGGCGGCGCAACGTCCATCTCGAACCAGCGAGCGATCTTCGGCCACAGCTCACTCCACCGGAACAGATCGCCGTTCGCGATGTTGAACGCCTGATTCGCCGCGGCCGGCGCGGTCGCGGCCCATACCGCGGCCTTCGCCAGCAGGCCGGAGTCGGTGACTTCCAGCAACGCGTCGTACGCGCCCGGTTTGCCCGGGAACCGCAGCGGTACGCCGAGTTCCTTCGACAGCGAGGCGTAGACGGCAATCGCGACCGCCAGGTTCATCGGGTTGCCCAGGGCAACACCACCGACCACGGACGGCCGCAACGCCGACCAGTCCCACGCCTTCCCCACCTGCCGCGCCTCGAGGAACTTCTGCTGATCGACGTTGAACTCCGGCGGCAGATGCGGCGGATCGTCCTCGCGGGCCGGCGTCTTGAACGGCCCAAGGTGAGCCCCGTACACCTTGTACCCCTGCATCAGACTGATGTGCCGCAACCCCTGCGCCACCGGCTCGATCGCATCGACAACGTTGACCAGCATCGCCAGGTTCGGCGGCACCAGCTCGGCCCAGGTCGGCCGGTCCTGGTACGCCACGTAGAACACGTGCGTCACGTCGGAGAGCCCGGCGAGCTTGGCCCGGGTGTCGTCCGGATCGAGCAGATCCACCGCAATCTGCCGCACCTTCCCCGGTACGTCGACGCCCCCGCGCCGCGACAATCCGACCACTCGCCAGTCGCCCAGCGAAGCCAAGTGATCGACCAGATTCGTCCCGATCACACCTCGTGCACCGACCACCAACGCCACGTTCTCCATGCCCAACAGCCTGCCTGACCTGCACAGATAAGGCTAAGGCATAGTTTTCACCGATCCCATAAGCTGTGCTCATGACGACCCTGCGGCAGCTCGAGTACCTGGTCACCGTCGTGGACACCGGCTCGTTCACGAAGGCGGCCGAGCAGCTGCACGTGACCCAGCCGGCGTTGTCCCACCAGATCCGCGCCCTCGAGCGTTCGGCCGGCGGCCCCCTGCTCGAACGGCTGCCCCGCAACGTCCGGCTCACCTCGACCGGCCGCGCGATGATCCCGCACGCCCGAGCCGCCCTGGCCGACGCCTACCGCGCCGAATGCGCCGCCCGCCAAGCCGCCGGCCTCGAGGTCGGCGAGCTGCAGATCGCCACCCTCTACTCGATCACCCTGGGCATCCTCCCGGCCGCCCTACGCCGCTGGCGCCAGTCCTACCCCGAGGTCGGCATCCGCCTCTTCGAGCACCGGCACACCGACGAGCTCGTCGAAGCCATGTACGCCGGTCAGGCCGACCTCGCCATCGGCCCGGAACCAACCGACTGGCCAGGATCCCTGCACCCACTGGGCTCCGAGGACTTCGTGGTCGTAGTCGCCGCCGACGACCCAGCAGCCGCCGGCGACACCGTCAACCTGATCGACCTGGCCGACCGTTCCTGGGTCCACTACACGCCGAACCACGGACTGTCCGACGTACTCGATATCGCTTGTGCACAAGCAGGTTTCGAGCCCCGCATCGCCATCCGCACCGAACAAACCGCCGCCGCCCCAGCCCTCGCGGCCGCCGGCCTCGGCCCAGCCCTGGTCCCGAGCAACATCCTGCCGGCGTCGTACGACGGCCACATCCTCCGCCCCGATCCCCCGATCAGCCGCGCCCTGACGGCCTACACCCGCGGCCGCCCGGACTCCCTTGCCGCGGCATTCATCGACGTACTGGCTCAGTCCTGACCGCGGTTGCCGACGATCGCGGCGACTGGGGGTAGGACGGCCGCGACTGCGCTCATGATGATCGCGGCCGGGATCGAGTAGAGCCGGACCACGATCCACGCCAGCATGATCAGGCCGACGCAGGTCCCCATCACGGCGAAGTACAGCTTCTTGTTGCTGCCGAGCATGGTCAGACCGTCAGCGTCAGCTTGCCCAGCGCGCTCACCAGGGGCGCGAGCTCGGGCAGCTCGGATGCCTTCTGCAGGGCGGCTGTCAGTACGGCGTCGTGGGTGGGCTGGGCCTGGTCGAGGAGGTCGCGGCCGGCCTGGGTGACCTCGGTGTAGATGCCGCGGCGGTCGGTGGGGCAGAGGTAGCGCTCGAGGAGTTTGCGGTCCTCGAGGCGGCTGACCAGGCGGGTGGTCGCGGACTGGCTGAGGACGACTGCGGTCGACAGTTGGTTCATCCGCAGGTGGTGCTCATCCTGCCGGGCCAGCACGTCGAGCACGCCGTACTCGCTCACGGACAGACCGTGCTGCTTCTGCAGCGCGCGCTCCAGCTCGTCCTCGATCCGGGCGTGCAGAGCGGCCAGGGTGCGCCAGCCCTGCGCCCGCGCCTCGGCGGCGTCGTCCGGTAGTCCCACGGCTCCTCCACTTGAACTTTACGATTGCATGCGCCATCATAGCGCTTATGCAATAGCCCGCGTCTGCAACTACCAGCGTTAGCAAATAGGCGCGGCCGCCGGTAACAGTCTTAAGACTACAGATAGAGGAGCAAAGAACCCATGCCTGCGGCGTTACTCGCATTGGCAATCGGTGCGTTCGGGATCGGCACCACCGAGTTCGTGATCATGGGCCTGCTGCCCGAAGTGGCGACCGACTTCGGGGTCAGCATCCCGTCGGCCGGGCTGCTGATCTCCGGCTACGCGCTCGGCGTCGTGGTCGGCGCCCCGCTGCTGACCGCGATCGGCTCCAAGGTGTCCCGCAAGACCGTGCTGATCGCGCTGATGGGCGTCTTCATCGCCGGCAACCTGCTCTCCGCGCTCGCCCCGACGTACGGCGTACTGATGACCGGCCGGATCGTCGCCGCTCTGGCCCACGGCGCATTCTTCGGCGTCGGCTCGGTGGTCGCCGCTTCGCTGGTCCCGAAGGCCAAGCAGGCCAGCGCGATCGCGCTGATGTTCACCGGGCTGACCGTGGCCAACGTGCTCGGCGTCCCCGGCGGTACGGCGCTCGGTCAGCAGTTCGGCTGGCGGTCGACGTTCTGGGCGGTGACCGCGCTCGGCGTGATCGGTCTGCTCGGCATCGTCTTCCTGGTGCCACGACAGGACACCGCTGAAGGCCCCGGCCTGCGGGTCGAGCTGGCTGTGTTCAAGAACGTGCAGGTGTGGCTGGCGCTGGCGATGACCGCGCTCGGGTTCGCCGGGGTGTTCGCGTCGTTCACCTACATCGCGCCGATGATGACCGAGGTCGCGGGCTTCTCGTCCGGCGCCGTCACCTGGCTGCTCGTGCTCTTCGGCGGCGGGCTGGTCGTCGGCAACCTGCTCGGCGGCAAGGCGGCAGACCGCTCATTGATGCCGAGCCTGTATCTCATCCTCACACTGCTGGCCGTCGTACTGGTCGTGTTCGTCTTCACCGCGCACGCCAAGTTGCCGTCGGCAATCACCATCGCGATCTTCGGCGCGGCCGGGTTCGCGACCGTGGCTCCGCTGCAGAAGCGGGTCATGGACAAGGCGGCCGGTGCTCCGGCGCTCGCGTCCGCGGCCAACATCGCCGCCTTCAACCTCGGCAACGCGATCGGCGCGTACCTCGGTGGTCTGACCATCTCACACGGTCTCGGCTACACCGCCCCCAACTGGGTCGGCGCCGCGCTGGCGATCGCCGGCCTGAGTGTCGCCCTGCTCTCCGGGGCACTGGACCGGCAGCGCCGCACCTCACCTGTTCTCACGACTGTCTGAAGGATTGATCCACCGATGATTCCCACCGTGAAACTCAACAACGGCGTCGAGATGCCACAGCTCGGGTACGGCGTCTTCCAGGTCCCGGATGCGGAGACCACCGCGGCCGTGGCGGCGGCGCTCGAGGCGGGCTACCGCAGTATCGACACGGCGGCGGCGTACCAGAACGAGGCCGGGGTCGGGAAGGCACTGGTTGCCTCCGGCATCGATCGCTCCGAGCTGTTCGTGACTACCAAGCTGTGGAACGCCGATCAGGGGTACAACAAGGCCTTGCGGGCCTTCGATCGGAGCCTCGGGCTGCTGGGCCTCGAGTATCTCGACCTGTACCTGATCCACTGGCCGGCCCCGGACCTCGACCTGTACGTCGACACCTGGCGCGCGCTGGAGAAGCTGCTGGCCGATGGTCGGGTGCGCGCGATCGGCGTCTCGAACTTCCAGCCGGAGCACCTCGATCGGCTCGCCGAGGTCGCCGGGATCACACCGGCGGTCAACCAGGTCGAGCTGCACCCGTTCCTGCAGCAGGAGGACGTGCGCGCGTACGGCGCCGACTTCGGCATCCGCACCGAGGCGTGGAGCCCGCTGGCCAAGGGCGGTTCGCTGCTGACCGACCCGGTCATCCAGGCGCTCGCCGCGAAGCACGACCGCACCCCTGCTCAGGTCGTGCTGCGCTGGCACCTCCAGCTCGGCAACATCGTCATCCCGAAGTCGGTCACGCCGGCCCGGATCAAGGAGAACCTCAACGTGTTCGACTTCGACCTGTCGGACGAGGACCTCGCCACGATCACCCCTCTGGACCGCGACGAGCGCACCGGTCCGCACCCGGACAAGTTCAACGTGGCTTAGCAGTTCGCGTAGTAGTTCGAGACGGCGTGGAAGGACTTCTTCGGTTCCCAGCGGTACGGCGATGCTGGGTCGTCGGGGTCCTTCCGCAGTACCTTGCACAGGCTGTACGCCGCGATGTCCAGGTCGTGCGGGCGGTCGTCCGGCCGGTGCGGGACGTCCGGTGAGATGAACGTGTACATCGAGGCACCGAGGAAGCCTTCGGCGGTGAACACCTTGAGCATGGTCACCAGGTGGTCCGCCTGGGTCTGCTCATCACGGACGTACTGCGCCGGAATCTCGCCGTTGGTGTCGACGATGTCCCAGCCC
>NZ_SMKA01000350.1 GCF_004348455.1 Kribbella albertanoniae | reverse complement strand
GGGTTGGGTGGGGGGTTAGTGCCAGGAGGAATCGTCTCGGGTTACTTGGCCGGTGCGGGCTGAGGTTAGGCAGTCGGTGAGGGAGCCGAAGGTTACTTGGACGCCTAGGTTGACGGGGGCGTACCAGGCCCATTTGGCGGAGTTGGTCATCACGTGGCGGGTTTGCGGGTTGAGGACCGAGGTCACGTAGGTGCAGGTGTCGACCAGGACGCGGATGCCGGCTTGCTCCAGTTCCGCGAGCCAGCCGTTGCTCTCGGCAACGATTGCGGTACGGCGGTTGGTGGCGGCCCAGACTTCGACGGTGGGTGACATGGGGGCACCGGAGCGGACCAGGGCGGCTAGTTCGGCGAACTCGGTGATCGACAAATGCGGCGTACCGAGACTGACCGCGTCGAGGGGACCGGCGTGCGGGCTCGACAGTTCGTCGCGGGCGGCTCGGAGCATTGAGGGGGTGATGCGGTGCACCTCGTCGACCGGGACGCCTTGGGTGGCATCGGCTTCGGTTGCGGCCTCGGGCGTCGTACCGACGACGTGGAAGAGGCCGGTGCCGCCGCGTGAGGCGGCTGCGGCGCCGAAGGCCTTCAGGTGGTCTTCGGGGACGGCTTCGGGCCAGCCGGTCAGCATCGGGACGCGGTCGGCGGCGAGCTTGCCGGTGAGGTGACCGAGCGCGGCCCATGCGGCAGCCAGCCTGAGAACACCCGCGGGCAGGGGGCTCAGGTCGAGCTCGATCCGGGCGCGGCGGTTCTCGTCGAGGTGAAGACCCGCATACGGCGCTCGGCCGGTGAGCCCGGCGCAGATGTCGACGAAATCGCCGTACCGGTCGGTGCGGGCGCCGAGGACCGAGTTCGCGAAGGCGATCGCGTTGGACTCGGCCCAGGCGATGTGTTCGCCGAAGGCGGGGCGTTGGGTGTCCTGGTACGGCGCGCAGGTCCACGTCGGCGCGGCGCCGAGGGCGGTGTAGGCGTCCATCAACCGGCGGGCGTCGCGGCGTTCGGTCCCGGCGAGGCGGACGAGGCCGGGGTGCAGGAGATCGAGGGAGCCGACGTTCAGGGTTGTCGGTACGACGACTTGGCCGCCCAGCTCGACGAGCCGCTCCGCGAAGTCGAGCCCGGCCTGACCGTGGTGCAGGCAGCCGTCGACATGGGCCGACCTGATCGGAATCAGCGAGCGGGCGCCGAGCGTCCGCGCCAATCCGGTGATCAGCCGCATCGCCAGCGCGACCGCAGGACCGCCCGCACCGTCGAGCATTTCGCGCTCCGCGGTGGTCAACGCAACCTCCGCCATCCGACCTCCCGTGGGCCTCATGCTACTCGTCCCAAAACCTCTGGCTGACCCCCTCAGAACCCGCTTGAGGGGTATCGTTGTCAAGCATTGTCAAGGCGTCACCCACGCCTGTTCCTGCAGGTTCCGCGCAGATTGACCCCAATCACCCCTCGCCGATCCGGCCGACTACAGATAACGTTGTCTCTCGACCTTGACCGCCCCCGACGGAGCCCGACACGTGACCGAGCAGAACCCCCGTACCGCCACGCCGGCTCCTGCCGCGCGCGAGCAACTGCCGCCTGCCCGGCCCAGCCACCACGCCGCCCTGATTCGGCTACTGGCGGGGGGACGATGAGCGACGACACGGTGAGCACGGTTCTCGGGATCGACATCGGCGGCACGAAGATGGCCGCCGCTCTCGTGTCCGCCGACGGGACGATCGTCGTCGAGGACCGGATCGCCACCCCGGTCGGGGATGCCGACCAGGTGTTCGCGGCGCTCGGTGAGCTGGTGGGCCGGGTGCTCGGGAATGCGTCGCCGGTGGCGGTGGGGATCGGTTCGGCCGGGCCGCTCGACGCCACGCACGGGCTGGTGTCGCCGGTGAACATCGCCGGCTGGCGGAGCTTCCCGATCGTCGAACGGGTTCGCGCGCTGGTCGACGTACCGGTGACTCTTGGGGTGGATGGGCATTGCTTCGCGCTGGGTGAGTTCTGGACCGGCGCCGGGCGGGAGGCCCAGACCTTGCTGGGCATCGTGGTGTCGACCGGTGTCGGCGGTGGGCTGGTGGTGGACGGACAGCCCTTGCTGGGGCAGTCCGGGAACGCCGCTCACATCGGGCACGTCGTCGTGGATCTGAACGGCGAGACGTGCGCCTGCGGTTCGTACGGGTGCGTCGAGACGTATGCGAGCGGCCCGCGGATGGTCGCGCGGGCGCAGCGCCGGGGCTGGCGGACCGGCGAGAGCGTGGATGCCGCCGTACTGGCTGCTGACGCGGCCGCAGGTGATGAGCTCGCCCTGGCGGCCTTCGACGACGGCGCCCAGGCGCTCGCGGCCGGCATCGTCGCGACCGCGGTCACCGTCGACCTGACGACGGTCGTGATCGGTGGTGGAGTGTCGAAGGCTGGGTCGGTGTTGTTCGATCCCGTTCAGGCGTGGGTGAAACGGTTGGCGCAGCTGCCATTCGTTGCCGACCTCACCGTTGTGCCGGCACAGCTCGCCAACGCCGGCCTGCTCGGCGCGGCCCACCAGGCGTGGTCCTCGATCCGCTGATTGAGGTCTGCCCGCTCAGGTTGCCCGATCGGGCAGGGTTCTGGGCAACGCCGTGCGTAGGGAAGGCTTCTCCTGCGCATCTTTGCGCAATTCTTACGCAATTGCCTGGAACTGTGTAACGGCGACCCCTTCCCACGCGATGCAACGGATGGATGGGGTGGGGGCACGTCATCCGCGGTTGGTCAAGGGGGCCTGGACCAGCCAAACAAGGTCGGTCGATGGGGGGCCGTGGACCGACCGGAACGTGGGAGCGGCGGAGAGGAAACTCTCCGCCGCCCTCGCGTTCAGGCAGCTGATGGAGTACCGCCGGCGGCCCGCAGTGCGACCGGTCCTCAGGAGGGTGGAGGACCGCTCACCACCACTACGGGCCACAGCCGGCGCATCCGTTGCCTCGCGCACCTGTTAGGGGTGGAGCCACTCCGGCTCGGGGAGGCGGGTGCGGTCGAGGCGGCCGTTGTCGTCGAGCGGGAGCTCTTCGATGGGGATGAGGTCGGCCGGGACCAGGTAGAGCGGGAGCTCCTTGCCCAGGTCGAGCATCAGGCGGGCCAGGACCGAGGGGTCGCTGTCTTCGAGGACGACGTAGCCAACCAGGCAGGTGTCGCCGCCATGGTCGGACAGGGCGATGACGACCGCGTCGATGACTCCGGTCTGAGCGGCGAGGACGTGTTCGGTCTCGCCCGGTTCGACGCGGTGGCCGCGGATCTTGACCTGGTCGTCCGCGCGACCGAGGTATTCCAGGGTGCCGTCGGGGCGCCAGCGGCCGAGGTCGCGGCTGCGGTAGAGCCGACCGCCGGGGTGCGCCGGGTCGGGGACGAAGGCGCGCTCGGTCTCGTCCGGGCGACCAAGGTAGCCCTGGGCAACGGCTGCGCCGCCGAGGTGGATCTCGCCGACCCCGCCGACCGGAACCGGCCGCAGCGCCTGGTCCAGTAGCCGTACGGCGACACCGTCGACCGGACGTCCGATCGACGGGCGGTCCTCGGCCGGGTCGACCTCGTGGATCGTGGTGACGATCGACGCCTCCACCGGCCCGTATTCGTTGTACAGCCGGCATTCCGGGTGCGCGTCGAGGAAGTCCCGCACCTTGTGGGTCAGCACCATCGCCTCACCACCCGCAACGATCTCCCGCAGCGCGGGCAGCTCGGGCAGGCGGCGCATCGTTGCCAGCAAGGCGGTCAGCGGGCTGAACGCCATGAAGAGCCGCTCGACCCCGTGGTCCCGCAGTGCCGAGATGACCGCGTCCGGGTCGTACCGGTCGTCCTCACCGATCAGCACCAGCGCAGAGCCGGAAGCCAACACGGTGAACATCTCCTGGACATGTACGTCGAACCCGAACGACGTCCACTGCAAAGTACGCAGCGAACTCCGCGTCCGCAGGTAGTGCCGAACCAGGTTGACCGGCCCACGATGCGGAACCAGCACGCCCTTCGGATTCCCGTTCGAACCCGACGTGTAGATGCAGTAGGCAACATCATCGGCGGCGGCTTGAACCGGCGGCGCCTGCTGCGCTCGCGCATCACCGTCGACCGCCGCGACCGGGACGAGCTGCAGCCCGAGCCGGTCGGCCAGCGCCGCATCGTCACCGACGAGCGCGACTGCGGAGGCGTCGTTCACCATAAAGGCCCACCGCGACTCCGGTACGCCGGGATCCAGCGGCAGGTACGCCGCTCCCGACTTCAGCACCGCCAGTACGGCGACCACCAGCTCGGTGCCGCGAGCAACTCGAACCGCAACCAGCTGACCGGGCTTCACCCCGAGATCCGTCAGCTGCCAGGCGATTGCGTTGGACCGGCGCTCCAGCTCGGCGTACGTGAGCTCGCGTTGTCCCTGGATCAGCGCGACCGCATCCGGCGTCCGGGCGACCTGCTGCTCGAACAGGGTGTGCAGTCCGCTCAGCTCACCGGCGACGACTGCATCCCTGCGACCGCGGCCGATCGGGCCGACCGGTTCGAGGTCGCCTTCCAGCCGGCGCAGAGCTTCGAGGTCGGCGGCGATCGGCATCATCAACTGGGGAAGGCGAAGGCGCGGCTCAGCCGTTGCCCTGCGCAACACAGCCTGCAGATAGTTGAGCAGCCGGTCGATCGTGCTGCGGTGGAACAGCCCGGCGCGGTAGTCCGCCGTACAGGTGATTCCGGCGCCGTGGTGGGTCAGGCGCAACCGCAGGTCGAGCGGCTCGGGCAGATCCTCGTCGCCGTCCTCGAACTCCACCAGCACCTGGAAGAGCGGATCGCGCTGAAGGATCGACAGGTCGGTGCTGGCGTGGTCGAAGGCACCGGTCGTCACGTCGCGCACGCGGTGTGCGAGCTCGCCCAGATCCGGCTCGCCCGACAGATCGATCCGGATCGGCAGCGCTCGCCGTACTCCTGCAGAAGTGTCGCCGTGCGGCCGGATCAACGCCGAACCGATCGTGACATCGTCCTGCGCGGTGAACCGTCCGAGGACAGTCCCAACGGCCGCCAGCATCGTCATCAGCGGACTGACCTTGCGCTCCCGGCTGAACACGAACACGGCATCGCCGAGCTCGTCCTCCAACTCGAGCTTCACCGAAGCCAGCTCACTCCGCCTCCCACCATCGGCCGGCAGCACCAGGGGCTCGGCGCCGGCCAAAGCCACCTGCCAGTACCCGACATCGCGCCGCCGACCACCGAGGGCCGGGGCCATCTCGCCCTCGACCACGACCCGTCGCAACTCCCCCACCCGGCCATCCGACTGCGGGAGCTCGGCAACGGTGGCGAAGTCTTCCGGTACGGCGGCGCTCGCGGGTCCGGAGGTGGGTTCCGGGGAACTGTCGGTCGCGTCATCACGGTCGGCAGCGGGCTCGTCCGTCGTACCGGCCGTCTGAGGCTGCGTCTCAGGCTCAGGCTCAGGCTCAGGCTGGGTGGACTCGCTGAGGAGCGAGAGCTGTTCGCGCATGAGCTTCGTGACGCCGTCGACCAACTGGCCGGCGACGCGGAGCTGCTGCGACATCAGCGCTGCGACGCCACTGCCCGGCAGGTCGGCCGCACCCGTCGCAGTGGCGGCCTCCTCGACCCGGGCTGCCAGCTCGGCGAGGCCGGTCCCGAGCACTGCGAGCGCGACGCGGGCGTCCGGCTCACCGGCCGGCTCGGAGGCGGAGTCCGCATCGACCTGGGAGACCGCGATCTCCACCGGCTCCTCGACGATTTCCTCAGCCTGCACAGCGGTTTCGGCGGCTTCATTGCTCTCGGCAACATCATCGGCGCGGGTCGTCTGCACCGCGACAGCGGTGGCGAGCTTGTGCGGGGTCGTGTACGACGAGAACAGCGTCTCTGCCGACAGTTCGACCGAGAACTGCTCGTTGATCCGGTCGATCACCGGCGTCATCGACTCCGGCGTCGCACCGAGCTCCGCAAAGGTGTGGTCGACGGTCAGGTCGTACGGGTCGAGCCGCAGCGCGTCACAGGTCAGATCGAGAACTGCATCGAGCGACTCGCGATACCGCTCGGCCGACACCTCGTCGCCCGACAGCGACCCGGCCTGGGCCAGGTAGTCCGCGTCGATCGAGTGGGTCTCCTCCGGGAGCGCGAACGGCGACTCCTCGAACTCCGCGTTGTCGTCGGCCGCAGCGACCTCCGTCACCTCGGCCGGCGGGTCCAGCGGGATTCGCTTCACCGCGGCACTCGACGGCGCGAACCCGATGGCCTGCGCCCTGGCAGCGCGCTCGAACGCACTCACCTGACCACGCACAGCCCCATCCGGCACGGCCGCGGGCGCCGCAGACGACGTGTCGACCGAGTGGTGCACGCGACGGAACGGGTACGTCGGCAGTGGCACCCGACCGCCGAACGCGTACACCTTCGACCAGGTGATCTCGGTGCCCTGCTCATACAGCTCGGCCAAACCGTTCATCGTCGCCAGCACCGGGTCCTGCCCGAGACGCTGCGCCGGAATCCACGTGCTGTTCGGCGCGATCCGCCGTCCGGCCGGGCTCAGTACGGCGTCCGGTCCGAGCTCCAGGAACCGTCGGCACCCGGCTGCGGTCACCGCCTCGACCGCATCCCCGAACAGCACCGGCTGCCGCAACTGCCCGACCAGGTAGTCGCCGTCGAGAACCGTCCCGGACTCGAGCAGGTCACCCGACCAGCTCGACACCATCGGCGTCCGCAGCGGCCGCAGCGTGATGCCACGAACGATCGTCGCGAAGTCCGCCAGGATCGGATCCACCAGCGAACTGTGGAACGCACGATCCACATCCAGCCGCTGCCAGGCCACCTGCAGCTGATCGAGCTGCTCGGCCAACTGCCCGACGATCACCTCGGAGCCGGTCAGCACGAACGACTGCGGACCGTTGCCTGCGGCAATCTCCACGCCGGACGTCTGTGCCAGCTCACGAACGCGATCCGCATCCGCACGCACCGACACCATCGCGCCCGGCGCGGTCCCGCGCTGCATCAGCTCGCCACGCTTGGCGGTCAGCCGCACGCCGTCCGCCAGGGACAACGCTTCGGCGACGCACAGAGCGGCGTACTCACCGACGCTGTGACCGACCACGAGCGCCGGCTGCACCCCGAACGACTGCCACAGCCGCGCAAGCGCAAGCTCAAACGCGAACAGTGCCGGTTGCGCGGTCTCAGTCGGCCAGACGCCTTCCGACTGACCGGCTGGGGTGAGCAGCAGGTCGAGCAGGCTGCCGCCGGTCTCCTCGGCGTACACGCGGTCGCACTCGTCGAGCACCGAGCGGAAGACGGGGAAGCGTGCAGCCAAGCCGGCGGCCATGCCGCGGCGGGCGGCCCCTTGGCCGGTGAACGCATAGCCGAGCGGGCCGGGTCCGCCACGCGGGATCTCGGTGGCTTGGGCCGAGCCGAGCGCGTCGACCAGTTCGGCCTCCGATGCGCCCGCGACGGCGATGCGATGGCGATGCGCCGGTCGCCCGAGCGCCGCCGTACCGGCGAGGTCGATGAGGCGGTGGCCGGTGCCGTGGTCGAGGTCGGCGCGGTAGAGCTCGACGAGGTCGGTGAGGGCGTCGGGGTCGGGGGCGGACAGCGGCAGTACGACGGGGCCGTCGTCACCGCGGCGGACCTGGCGCGGTGGCTCCTCCAAGATCACGTGTGCGTTGGTGCCGCCCGCGTCCAAAGCGCTGACGCCTGCGCGCAACGTCGTACCGGCCTGCCAGTCTTGTGCCTCGGTGGCGATCACGAACGGACTGTTGCCGAGGGCAAGCTCCGGGTTGGGCTCGGTGTAGTTGATCGTCGGGACCAACGTGCGGTGCTGCAGCATCAGGATGGTCTTGATCAGGCCGGCCATGCCGGAGGCGCTGTCCAGGTGACCGATGTTCGGCTTGACCGAACCGATCGTGCAGAAGCCGACCTTGTCGGTGTGCCGGCGCAGCGCGGTCGTCAGCGCTTGGACCTCGGCGGCATCCGCGGTGGCGCTGCCGATCGCATTCGCTTCCAGGTAGCTCAGAGAATCGGCGGCGAACCCGGCTCGCTCGAGCGCGCGCTCGATCAGCGTCTGGTTGCCGCTCGCGGTGTCGTCGTTGCTGACCGCGGTGCCGCGGATAACGGCGTACACGGTGTCGCCGTCAGCGACCGCCTGGTCGAGACGCTTGAGCAGTACGGCGGCCACACCGTTGCCACCGACCGTGCCGTCCGCGGCCGCATCGAACGCGCGAACGTGACCGGTCGGCGACAGGATCGACTCCGCCGACGGCTGGTAACCCGTTGCCTGCGGCACCTGTACGGCGGACGCCCCGGCCAGCGCGAGATCCGCATCACCTGAACGCAGTGCCTGGCAGGCCAGGTGCACCGCGACCAGGGACGACGACCACGCCGACTGCACGCCGATCGCCGGACCGGTCAGGCCGAGGCGGTAGGCGACACGGGCCGCGAGCGAATCGCGCGCCTGCGGCTGACGGTTGTAGAGATTCATGCCGGAACCGGCGAAGACGCCGACCCGGTTGGTGGTCCCGCCGTACCCGGCATGTTCGAGCGCCTGGTGGCAGACCTCGAGGAACAACCGCTGCGCCGGATCCATCAACTCGGCCTCGCGGTCACTCAACCCGAAGAACTTCGCGTCGAACGACTCAACGTGTTCCAGCACGCCGCTGACGGCCATCACACCGTCGCCCTGATCAACCTCGTCAGCCGTGAACCGCCGGACGCTCTCGACCCCACCCACCAGGTTGTCCCAGAACTGCTCCAGCGTCTC
>NZ_SMKA01000034.1 GCF_004348455.1 Kribbella albertanoniae | reverse complement strand
CGTTACCCCCGGTTCCCAGCTAACGTCCGAAGGATCGGAGGGCCTGCCTCCGCATGTTCGGACGTTACCCCCGGTTCCCAGCTAACGTCCGAAGGATCGGAGGGCCTGCCTCCGACTGTTCGGACGTTACCCCCGGTTCCCAGCTAACGTCCGAAGGATCGGAGGGCCTGCCTCCGACTGTTCGGACGTTACCCCCGGTTCCCAGCTAACGTCCGAAGGATCGGAGGGCCCGCCTCCGACTGTTCGGACGTTAGGGAACTTGCAGGGAACGGGTCGCCGGGCCTTCTTCCCCGAATCGGTTTGGGGAGGATTCGCGACGGATTCGGGGGGTGGATCCTCCCCACATCCCCCGCGTATGGCGCCGGCGCTCCCCGAACCGGCTTGGGGAGGAACCGCGTTTCGCGCTTCAATCACTCGGCCGACAAGGCGGTCGACTGCAAGCGCAAGGCGGGCCGAGCGGATGGCTGAGCCGGACGGCGAGGTCGGCGGTCAGAGGTGAACGAGGCTTGCGGTACGCCGCCAATACCTGCGCGACTGTGCTCGCTGACGGCTGTGGTTGCTGCCGACAATGACGAGGCCTTCTGCTGACCAGCCGCGGTGGTTCGACGCTGGCTGGGGTGCTGCATGCGGTTGTCCGACGCGGCTGGGGAGTCGTACCCCGCGAAAACGACGGGTAGAACTCCCCAGCCCGCGTGGCAACCAGCCGACCAGCCGAACCGCGTACACCTACTGGGGACCCCGGACACCGCACCAGATGTCCGAAGTCCCCAGTAGGTGACCGCAGTACACCCCGGCCCACCTGCACGCGGCCCAGCAGAGCGCCGTACCCGCAACGTCCGAAGGACCCGCAGGCCTGGTCCGCGGATCGTCGGACGTTAATCGCTGCTCGGGGCTAACGTCCGAAGGATCCGAGGGCGTGGTCTCCGGATCTTCGGACGTTGTGACGGGCAGGATGGGAAATCAGCCACACATCGCACAGAGAAGGGGTATCCGTTCGATGTGCTGGTTCTCCGCTCGAATAACGAGGGGAGAACCGGCAAGCTGAGCGGAGATCCCCTCATTTTCCGCGTGACCGCCACAGCCCGGGAGTCCAGCTGCGGGGATATCCCTCGAGCTGGGGGGTTGCCCATCGAAAATCTCAGGGGGCAACCCCCCATCTCGACAGGCAACCCCCGCTCGCGGGGCACGGGTGGGTCACTCGCGCGGGCCAGAAGGGCATCCGGGCGCCGGGCGCCCCGGGGAGATGTACAGGAACAGGACGTATACGCCGATCCGGGGCCGGCGCCGGCGGTGGTGAGCGTGCCGGCGACGGCAAGTAGACCTATACGTCCTGTCGGTCGGGGGATCGTCAGCACGCGTGGGCGGTGCGGCATCCGGGGGCGACGTCGGTAACGACACGTAGTAGTACCCGCCGAGGTGATCCGGCCGGCGGTCCGCAGGCGTGGGCGGCAGTCGGCAGGTCGACTACTACGTGTCGTTCGCGACTAAGAACAGGACGTATACGCCCACGAAGCCACCCGCCCAGCAACTCCCTGCGGGCAACTCCGTCTACGCAGACGGATACGTCCTGTCGGTCGGAAGATCCGTCGCTAAGGACATGTAGTAGTCGGCTGCTGGGAGATCAGGCAGGCGTGGATCGGGGTGCGGGGTCGCCGTGGGAGGGACATCTACGTGTTCTTATCGACGTGGCTCGCTAGGGTGCGGGCATGGGTGAACAGCGGGAGGCGGGGGACTTTCCGTATCGGTCGGAGTTGCTGGCTAGTTTGAGCGCGTTGATCCTGTTGTGGGAGTCGCCGGGGTTGCAGCGGGAGATTCTGACGGCGAGTGGGGAGCCGATCGACCAGCCGGCGCATCAGGCGTTGCGGCATCTGCTCGCCGGGCAGCCGCTGCGGGCCGGGGAGCTGGCGCAGGCGATGGGGACCGGGCCGTCGAACATCAGCAAGATCGTCAAGCGGCTGGAGGCCGGCGGGCTGGTGGCCCGCGAGACGGATCCGGACGACACCAGGTCGACCCGGATCACGTTGACCGAGGCCGGTACGGCGGCCGCCCGGCACATCTACGATCTCGGTGACGACATGATCGCGCAGGTACTGTCCCGCTGGTCGTCCCGCGACATCGCCCGATACACCGAGCTCACGAAACGCTTCACCACGGACGCGATCGCGGCCGCCGAGGAGATGCGCCGCAACGGCCTCACTCGCCGTACGGATTAGAAGTCGGCACCTCGCGAGAGCGCTTCGCCGGCCCGGATATCGGCCAGGTTCGCCTCGAGCGTGCCGACGGCCGCGTCGAAGCCGCCGCTGCCGAGGACCAGGCGATGCGGCGGTGACTCCAGCTCCATCGCACTCAGTACGGCGTCAACCCCGCGCACCGGATCGCCCGGCTGATTGCCGTCCTGCTCGATCATCGCCTGCCGCACCAAATCCAGCTGCGGCAGATAGGCATCGACGGTTTCGCGCAGCGGTTCATCGGCGAACCCCGCATACGCGCGCGTCCGGAACGCGCCCGGCTCAACCGCCAGCACCTTGATCCCGAACTCGGCCACCTCCTCCCGCAGCACCTCCGTCACACCCTCGAGCGCGAACTTCGCCGCCGAGTAATACCCGAACCCGCTGATCCCGCGCAGCCCCGCGACCGACGACATGTTCACGACCCAACCGCCGCCGCGCGCACGCATCCCCGGCAGCACCGCCCGCGTAACCGCCAGCACAGCAAAGAAGTTGAGCTCCATCGACCGCCGAATACCCTCCGCAGGCATCCCCTCGATCGACCCGTACCACCCACGCCCGGCGTTGTTCACCAGTACGTCGATGCCGCCGAACCGCGCTTCGGTAGTCGCCACCGCCGCCCGCACCTGCTCCTCGTCGGTCACGTCGACCTCGAGCACCAGCACGCGCTCGCCGTACGGCGATGCCCAGTCGGCCAGCTCGGCCGGGCGGCGCGAGGTGATCGCCACCCGCTCACCCCGAGCCAGCACGGCCGCCGCGAAGGTCAGCCCGAATCCACCCGGCGTCCCGCCGGTGATCAACCATGTTTTAGTGTCCATAGCGACACCATAAACTGTCCCCACCGACAATATCTGAGCGCAGACCTCGACCCAGGCGAAGACTGGGGAGAATCAGTCGCGGACGGGTTTGCCGGCTTTGATCTTGTTCCAGCGGCGGGTGCAGTACCAGAGGCCGATCCAGCCGAGGCCGAAGCCGGCGGCGGCGGCCCAGAGCCACCATTCGAGGCCATCGCGCTCGAGGGTGGAGCGGAAGAAGAGCAGCACGACGAAGGCGATCGCCCACAGGACGATGCCGACGATGACAGTGGGGATCCCGGACAGGTCGAGGGGTTTGACCTCGGCGTGCACCAGCTCGCCGCGGGCGAGCTGGCTGGTGGGGTCGGTGCGCTTCTTGGGCGCGGGCTGCTCCTCCGTCACGCCACCACCATAGACGCCCTGCCCGAAAGGGTTGCGGTTAGTGCTCGCTACCAGCGGGTCCGACCTGGCACCATGCCGTCATGAGCTCGTCCCAGGCCACGACGGCCCGCTCCGGATCGAATCCCTTCGACTCGTTCTTCAAGATCAGTGAACGGGGGTCCACGCTCGGCCGGGAGCTGCGCGGCGGCCTCGTCACGTTCTTCACGATGGCCTACATCGTGGTGCTGAACCCACTGATCATCGGCTCGGCCAAGGACGGTGACGGTCAGTTCATCGGTGGTGGACTCGACTCGGGTGCCGCCATCGCGAAGGTCGCGGTCACCACCGCCTTGGTGGCGGGCGTCGTCACGATCCTGATGGGGCTGGTGGCGAACTTCCCGCTGGCCCTGGCCACCGGGCTCGGCCTGAACGCGTTCATCGCGTTCAGCGTGGCGAGCAAGATGACCTGGGCCGACGCGATGGGCCTGGTGGTGCTGGAGGGTCTGGTCATCCTGCTGCTGGTCCTGACCGGCTTCCGAAAAGCTGTCTTCGAAGCCGTGCCGGTGCAGCTCAAGGTGGCGATCAGTGTCGGCATCGGCCTGTTCATCGCGTTCATCGGGGTCGTCGACGCAGGCTTTGTACGGCGACCAGGCGCGGCCGGCGGTCCCCCGGTCGAACTGGGTGTCGGTGGCAACCTTCGGGGCTGGCCGGTGCTGGTGTTCGTGGTCGGCCTGATCCTGATCATCACGTTGTACGCGCGCAAGGTGAAGGGCGCGATCCTGATCGGTATCGTCGCCGCGACGATCCTGGCGATCGTGGTCGAGGCGGTCGCGAAGGTCGGCGGCCGGACCCCGGAGAACCCGGGCGGCTGGGGCCTGAGCGTCCCGGCACTCCCGGACAAGGTGTTCACGACGCCGAACTTCGACCTGGTCGGTGAGTTCAACCTGTTCGGCTCGTTCGAGCGGGTCGGCCTGATCTCCGCGCTGTTGCTGATCTTCACGCTGATGCTGGCCGACTTCTTCGACACGATGGGCACGATGACCGCGATCGGCGCCGAGGCCGGGCTGCTGGACAAGGACGGCAACCCGCCGAACTCCCAGCGCATCCTGGTGGTCGACAGCGTCGCCGCAGCCGCCGGTGGCGCAGCCTCGGTCTCCAGCAACACGTCGTACATCGAGTCGGCGTCCGGTGTCGGCGAAGGCGCCCGGACCGGTCTGGCGAGTGTGGTGACCGGGATCTGCTTCCTGATCTCGATGGTGGTCGCACCGCTGGTCACCCTGGTGCCCTACGAGGCGGCGACGCCGGCTCTGATCCTGGTCGGGTTCCTGATGATGACCCAGGTGAAGGGCATCGACTTCGACGACATCGAGCTCGCGTTCCCGGCGTTCCTGACCATCATCCTGATGCCGTTCACGTACTCGATCACGGCCGGGATCGGCGCCGGTTTCGTCTCGTTCGTGATCCTCAAAGTCGTTCGCGGCAAGGCCCGCCAGGTGCACCCGCTGATGTGGATCGTCAGCGCCCTGTTCGTGCTCTACTTCGCGATCGGCCCGCTGTCGGACTGGCTGACCTGAGCCTGATCAATCGTTGCCGAAGGCACGCAGAAACGTCTGTACGGCGTTCTGCGTGACCTCGGTCAGTTCGGCCGCGGGCACCGGGCGGCTGCCCAGTCGCGACCGGGTCTCCAGCGGCGCGGTCAGTAGCGCTCCGAACTGTTCCGCGGCGACCGCCGGGTCGGTGAGCCGTAGTTGCCCCGCGAGTGCGAGCCGGGCGAAGCGATCGGCCAGGGCCTCGTTCACCTTGTCGGTGGCCCCCTCGCGGACGATGTCCTGCAGGTCCGGAAGGTTCTGGATCTCGGCCTGCAGCAGTCGCCGGCAGGCCTGGGACCGCTCGTCGCAGTAGCACTCGGCCAGCCGCAGCCCGACCTTGCTCAGAACCGCGGCGAGGTCCTCGGCGCCGGTCGGTAGCCGAAGCAGGTCCACCGCGGCGAGGTTGCGGGTGAGGGACTCCGCGGTGAGTGCGGCGACGGTCGCCCGGAACAGGCTCTCCTTGTCGCCGAAGTGGTTGTAGATCGTGTGCTTGGCGACCCCGGCCGCCGCGGCGACCGCATCCACGCTCGCCGGCCGGTACCCGTCCCGCGCGAACACGGTGAAGGCCGCGCCGAGGATCGCCTGCCGCTTGTCGATCCGTCCCCTCGTCACCGTCACCGCATCAGCCTACTGATGAACTGTTCGGTACGTTATATTGCACTGGCCAGTGCAATTCAGCAAAGGAGAGCTCATGTTCGTCAACGTGCTGAGGTTCCGGTTCAAGGAGGGTGTGACGGCCGAAGAGCAGGACGAGGTACTCACGGTGATGCGACGCACCGCGAGCCTGGAGTCGTCGGTGCTCGGGGTCGTCGGGGCGGACCTCGGTGACCCCGCCGAGGGATTCACCCACGCCTACCTGGCCGTGATCGCGGACCTCGACGCGTTCAAGCGCTACACCTGGGACCCGGTGCACCTGTCCGGCGACGAGGTCATCATGGACAAGCTGGAGAAGATGAGCGCGGTCCGGTTCAGCGATGACGATCCGGCGATCGGTCAGGCCATGTACGCCGAGGTCGCGGCCAAGCGGGAGCGGTTCCCGGTGTGGTCGAAGCGCGTCGGCGAGCTATTCGGCGAGGACTCGTTGGCGTAGTTCGAGGTAGTCGGCCCGGGCGATGAACAGATCCCGCAGTTCGGCGCTGACGTTGTCCAGGAACTCTTCGCGGTACGACGAATCCGTGAGCAGCGCGATCGAGTAGTAGAGCCCGGTGAAGTTGGCGATGCCGACGGCCACCTTCACCAGGCTCGCGGTCAGCACCATCTCGTGACCCATCAGCTGCAGCGGGATCGACCAGGACCCGGGCTCCACACCCCAGCCTTCGTAGATCTTCGTGTTGAAGGAGAGCAGGCCGAAGGCAATGAAGAACAGCCCGACGCCGGTGCTCACGACCAGGGCCTGAACCCACTGCCGGATCACCAGGTTGACGCTCAGGTTGAGTCGCTGGAGCCGGCGCAACGGCGGATCCGACTTCACGTCGTCCTCGATCGCGTCCAGTTCCTTCGGCAGCCGCAGCATCAGGAACAGTGTGCTCAGCACCGTGAACGCGACCACCTGCAGCACGATGAACGCTACCGGCATCCCGGAGAACACCTGCCACATCTCGGTGTTGATGAACAGCACCAGCGAGAACACCAGCAGCAGCGGCAAGGCCCGGATCAGACTGGCCAGCGAGTTCGCCAGCTCCCCGACGATCCGCCGCAGACTCCAGTACGTCGTCGCGATCAGCCCGTAGCCGACCACGACGTACACGGCTCCGACCAGCAACAAGTTGCCGATGGCAATCCCGAAGAACTGCGGCCACCTGTAGTCGGGGTACAGCGGGAACAACGCCGGCAGCAGCACGAAGACCGCCAGCTCCGGAAGGCCGAAGCGGGTCGGCAACGACCAGAAGGGCCGGCCCCGCAGCCCGTTGAGCACCCCGAACGCGCCGACCAGGATGGTCAGTCCCACAGCGGCGGCCAGGATGTTCTCGTACCAATCCCACGTCAGCTCGGTGGCGCCGAGCATCTCGGCCAGGAACACCAGCGTCAGCAGCGGCGCGGCCCGGTTGTAGATGTCGTGGGTCGGCGAGAAGTCCTCGATGAACAGCGGCAGCCCCGCCCGCCGGAACCGTCGTTCGTAGCGCACCAGCTCGCGCGGCGTTTCCATGGCAGCGAACTCTAGTGCCTCGCCCGGGGCAGCCGGGAATACCGTCAGGCGGAACGGCGTTATCCTTAGCAAAGGTAATGAGTTAAGGTAAGGAATATGCCGGAAGTCGTAGCACAGCAGGTGAAGAGTGATGTAGGGCTCGTAAGTGCCCTGCGGTCGTCGACGTTGCGGTTGTCGCGGCAGATTCGGCGTCAGCGCGAGCCCGGTCACGACCTGACCGCGAATCAGCTGGGCGTCCTCGGCGCGTTGTCGAAGCATGAGCTGATGACGATCGGCGAGCTGGCCGCCCACGAGCAGGTGAAGCCGCCGTCGATGACGCGCATCGTGTCGAACATGGAGGAGGCCGGCCTCGTCGTGCGGCGTCCTCATCCGACCGACAAGCGCCAGGTCACCGTGGAGCTGACCGGCAAGGCGGACGAGCTGATCCTTGCCAACCGCAAGCGCCGCGACGAGTGGCTGCACGCGAAGCTCAAACAACTGACCCCTGAGGAGCGCGACATCCTGCGTAAGGCAGCACCTGTTCTCGAGCGGCTGGCGGCCAAGTGAGTCCCACTTTCCGAGCCTTCCACGTCCGCAACTTCCGGCTGTATGCCACCGGCGCGATCGTCTCGAACGTCGGCACCTGGATGCAGCGGGTCGCGCAGGACTGGCTGGTGCTCGAGCTCACCCACTCCGGTACGGCGCTCGGCATCGTCACGGGCCTCCAGTTCGCCCCGGCGCTGCTGATCGGCCCGTACGCCGGTCTCGTCGCCGACCGTTTCCCCAAGCGCAAGCTGCTCCAGATCACCCAGGTCTGGATGGCGATCGCCGCGCTCACCCTGGGTGGCCTGACCGTCACCGGCCTGGTCGAGCCGTGGCACGTCTTCGTGATCGCCTTCCTCTTCGGGATCGGTACGGCGTTCGACGCCCCCGCCCGCCAGTCGTTCGTGGTGGAGATGGTCGGCCGCGACGACCTGTCCAACGCCGTCGGGCTGAATTCGGCCTCCTTCAACGCGGCCCGCCTGATCGGCCCCGGTCTGGCCGGCCTGCTGATTCACTGGATCGGCACCGGCCCGGTCATCATCATCAACGGGGTGAGCTACGCCGCGGTGATCCTGTCGCTGCGCCTGATGCGCACCTCCGAGCTGCACACGCCCAAGGTCGCGGCCCGCGACAAGGGGATGATCCGCGACGGCATGCGCTACCTATGGCGTCGTCCTGATCTGATGATGGTCCTGGTCACGGTCGCCTTCGCCGGCATGTTCGGGCTGAACTTCCAGCTCACGTCGGCGTTGATGGCCGTCGAGGCCTTCCACAAGGGCGCGGGGGAGTACGGGATTCTCGGCTCGATCCTCGCGATCGGTTCGCTGGCCGGCGCGCTGCTGGCCGCCCGCCGGGTCCGGATCCGCGCTCGGATGGTGATCGGTGCCGCGATCGCGTTCGGTCTGCTGGAGGTCGTGAGCGCGATCATGCCGACGTACCTGACCTTTGCACTGATCCTCCCGCTGGTCGGCCTGGCGTCGCTGACCATGCTGACCACCGCGAACGCGACCATGCAGCTCAGCATCGAGCCGACCATGCGCGGCCGGGTGATGGCGCTCTACATGACGGTCCTGATGGGCGGTACGACGATCGGTTCGCCGCTGATCGGGTTCGTCGGGCAGGAGCTCGGCGCGCGCTGGGCGCTGATCGTCGGCGGCGGTCTGACCACGCTCGGCGCGATCGGTTCGGTGCTGTACTTCTCGCACCGCCGCGGCATCTCGATCCGCCCGCGGCTGCTCCCGCGTCCGCGGCTCGAGATCCTCCCGCAGTCCGAGCTGCTCGCCGACAAGGCCGTCGTCGAGACCGGCCCGGTCAAGGATCCCCGGGTCGCCTGAGCCCGGGGATTGTCCGGTGGGCGTTGAAGACTCACCGAATCCGTAGCCACTTGGGCGGATCCTTTCTAAGCTGTGCGCCACCTGGGTAACCCGCCCGCCCAGGAGGACGGAGCCTCGGAATGCCGCCTGCGCGCGCCTTCTGGCTGCTGCTGAGTGGCTACACCGCCTCCTCGTACGGCAACTACCTGAACCTGGTCGCCCTCGGGCTGTTCAGCTACCACTGGTCGCAGAGCACGTGGGTCACGGGCGCGGTGATGGCGATCCGGCTCGGCTCCGGGTTCCTGGCCGGGCTGATTTCCGGCCGGGTCCTGCTCCGGCTGCCGCGCCGGCCACTGCTGGTCGGCCTCGACCTGCTGCAGGCGACGGCCATGGTGGTGCTGATCCTGGCACCGAGTCTGGTCACGCTGGTGGCGGTGGCGCTGGTCCTCGGGTTCGGCAACACCACGTTCGTGGTTGCGCTGCGCAGCGCGATCCCGGAGCTGGTCGGTGCGGATCAGCGGGCCCGGGCCAATGGGCGGCTGGTGACCGGGCGGTCGCTGGCCAGCGTTTTCGGCTTCGGTACGGCGGCGTTGGTGATCGACCTCGGCGGCTACGACCTGGCCTTCGGGGTGAACGCTGCGTCGTTCCTGGTCTCGGCGATTCTGCAGTCCTTCGTGACCTGGCCCGCTCAAAGCTCGCCCGAGCCGGCCGAGGGTCGAGTGGAGCCCGTGCAGGGACGGTGGCCGTGGCAGTATCTGCCGGCGTTGATCGTCGGGATGATCGCCGTACGGGGTGTCGATGCGCTCGCCTCCGCCGGGCACAATGTCGCGCTGCCCATCTATGCCACCCTCACCGCGCCGGACAACCCCGCCGCCGTGAGTGCGCAGTTCTTCACCGCCTGGGCGATCGGCAGTGTGAGCGCCCATCAGCTGGTCAGCAGGTTCCTGAAGCGGCTCGAACACCGGGCGTTCGCCGCGGCCACCTGCGCGATGTCTGTGTGTTTCGTGCTTGCCTTCACGGGGTTGCCCGCGGCCGGCCTGATCGCGGTCGCGTTCCTGGCCGGCATCGCCGACGGAGTGAGCGAGATCGGCTACCTGTCGACCTTGCAGAGCCGGCCCGAGCATCAGCGGACCCGGGTCTTCGGGTTGTCCGCGAGCGTGGAGAACTCCGCCTTCGCGGGCGGCATGCTGCTCGCCGGCGGCCTGCTCGACGTGCTGCCGGTGTTCCCGGTCGTCGCCGGTCTGCACGCGGTCGCGGTGACCGGCGTACTGATGTTTCTGCTGTTGTCGAGTGGGCTGTTCCCGAGGAGGCATCATGGTGAACTCGTCGATCCTGCACGGCCCCCGGCTGGTGCCGACCGCGGCTGATTCGCCCGATGCGGTTCAGGCGCTGCTGCGGGCCGCCGCCGAGTTCCCAACGGCCGGAGCCCGGACGCCCGCCGGGCTAGTGACCTACCCGGAGCTGCTCGACCGAGCCCGACGGATTCTGACCGGCCTGCGGGAGCGCGGTGCCACGTCCGGTGACGCGGTGATCCTGCACGGGCTCGCGGCGGAGGACTTCTTCGGAGCGTTCTGGGCGTGCGTCCTCGGGGGGATGCGGCCTGCACCGATCAGCGATCCGGCGGCGATCGGACGCCTTCGTCATACCTGGGAGCTGCTGGAAGAGCCACTGATCCTGACCGATCGCACGCTTGAGCTGCCGACGGTGGCAGTGGCCGATCTCGTCGGCCTGGAGCCGGCCGAGGAACTGCATCAACCAGAGCCGTACGACGTCGCCGTACTGATGCTGTCGTCGGGCAGCACCGGCGCACCGAAGGCCGCTGCGCTCACGCACCAGGCGCTCGCCGAGTTCGCGATGGGATCGCGGCTGCTCCTCGACCTGCGGCCCGGCGAGACCATGCTCAACTGGCTGCCGCTGGATCACAGCGGCGCGCTGCTGCTGTACCACGTGCTGCCGGTGTTCGTCGGGGCAACGGGAATGCATCTGCCGACGGCCGACGTACTCGCGAATCCCCTGCTCTGGTTGGAGAAAGTCGCGCAGTTCCAGGTCCAGCACACCTGGTCGCCGACGTTCGGACTGCAGCTGGTGGCCGATGCGTTGACGGCTGGTACGACGCCCGATCTGAGGAGCGTTCGGTCACTCGTGTCCGGAGGCGAGCAGATCGTCCTCCCCGTCGTCGACCGGTTCTTCGCGGCCACGGCCGGGTCGGGGATCGAGCGGTCCTGCTTCCGGCCGGCGTGGGGAATGGCCGAGACGACCACCGCGATCACCGTCGGCCGCTTGACCGACGAGGGCTGCGTGGTTCGGGTGCTCAAGTCGTCGTTGAACGGTGAGTTGCAGCTCGGGGGCCCGAACGAGCCGGACAGTTCGACGTTCATCGCTGTCGGCGCGCCGGCGCCGGGTTCGTCGATCCGGGTCGTTGATGCGAACGACGACGTACTGCCGGAACTCCACATCGGCCGGCTGCAAGTGAAGTCCAACCGCGTCACTCCTGGGTATGCGAACAACGCCGCTGCGACGGCGGCTGCATTGCCGGATGGCGAGTGGCTGCGGACGGGGGACCTGGCCTTCGTGGCCGATGGGCAAGTGGTGTTCACCGGCCGCGAGGGCGACACCGTAGTGGTCAACGGCAACACGGTGTTCTGCCACGAGATCGAGGGTGTGGCGGCAGCGGCGGCAGGCATGAACCTGCACTCGGTCGGGGCGTGCGGGATCCCCAACACGGCGACCGGGACCGAGGACCTGGTGGTCTTCGTCGAGGCGGGCGACGCGGTGAAATCGGCGGTCCAGGCGGCCGTGTTCGAGCGACTACGGCTGACGGCGGACGTGGTCGTCGTACCGGCGGGCGAGTTTCCGCGGACTGCGAGCGGGAAGGTTCGCCGTACCGAGTTGCGCGAGCGGTACCTCCAAGGCCGGTACGACGGCCGCCCAGCCACAGCTCGTGAAGTGGTGGCCGAGGTCAGCCGGTTGCTGGCGGAGTTGGCGGGGCGGCCGGTGGATGCGGACGTGCCGTTCTACGAGCTGGGGTTGACGTCGATCAAGCTGACGCGGCTGCGGGCGATCGTGGCCGAGCGCTTCGGGATCGACGTACCGGCGACGGTTCCGTTCGAGTACCCGACGGCGGCGGCGTTGGCTGGCTGGATCACCGGTGCTGAACCGCATGATGTGGACGGTGCGGTCGCAGACAGTGCGGATCGCCGGGTAGCGATCGTCGGCATGGCCGCGCGGTTCCCCGGGGCGCGGACGATCGGCGAGTTCTGGACCAACCTGTGTGGGGGAGTGGACAGCGTGTCCACTGCCGGTGCCGCGGACGGGTGGGTGCGCGCGGGTGGAGTGCTCGACGATGCGGAGGCGTTCGACGCGGCGTACTTCGGGTTGTCGCCGAAGGAGGCCGCGCTCACCGAACCGGCTCATCGGCAGTTCCTGGAGGTCGCCTACGAGGCCTTGGAACACGGGGGTTACGCGGACTCGGCCGGGCAACGGATCGGTGTCTACGCCGGCTCGGGAATGAACCTCTACGGACACCAGGATCTGCTGAACTCGCCTGCCGGCGACCGGCCCGACGATGTGCCGACCGCGATGCAGGCAACGATCGGTACCACGGCGGACTTCCTCGCCAGCCGGGTCGCGTACCGGCTCGGGCTGACCGGGCCCGCGATCGGAGTTCAGACCGCGTGCTCGACGTCGCTGGTCGCCGTACACCTGGCTGTTCAGGCGTTGCTTGCATCCGATACGGATCTCGCGCTGGCGGGTGCGGCGGCGGTTCGGTTGCCGCAGGACGCGGGGTACCGGTACGTGCCGGGGTCGATCCTGTCGCAGAGTGGGCACTGCCGGCCGTTCGATGCGGAAGCGGACGGGACGGTTGGCGGGAACGGTGTCGCGGCGGTGTTGCTGAAGCGGCTGGACCGCGCGATCGCCGATGGGGACACGATTCACGGCGTGATCCTCGGCAGCGCGGTGAACAACGACGGGACGAGCAAGGTCGGATTCACCGCGCCGAGCGTGTCAGGCCAGGCGGAGGTTGTACGGCGGGCGCTGGAGCGAGCTGGTGTCGGTGCCGAGACGATCTCGTACGTCGAAGCGCACGGAACGGGGACTGCGCTGGGGGATCCCGTGGAGGTCGCGGCGCTTTCCCAGGTCTTCGGTTCACCGCGTCCGGCGAAATGTGCGCTGGGATCGGTCAAAGCGAATGTCGGGCATCTGGATTCGTGCGCGGGGATGGCCGGCCTGATCAAGACCGTGCTGATGCTGCGGCACGGTCAGCTGGTCCCGACGATCAACCTGAGCCGGCCGAATCCGGAGCTGCGGATCGAGACCAGCCCCTTCGAGCTGGTCACGTCGACCCGCGACTGGCCGGCCGGTGCAGGGCCTCGCCGGGCAGGCGTCACTGCGCTGGGGGTTGGCGGGACCAACGCGCACGTCGTACTGGAGGAACCGCCCTCCGCTGCTGGCCCGGTCAGTGCGGGCGAGGCGGTGGTTGTGCCGGTGTCGACGACGTCGGCGGCTGCTCTTGAGCAGCTGGTTGGTTCGCTGCGGGACGAGTTGGTGGCTGCGCCGAATCTGGCAGCGGCTGATGTCGCGACCACGTTGGCGCTTGGGCGGCGGCACCATCCGCATCGGGTCGCAGTGGTCGGCACCGATGCGAGTTCGCTCGCCGCCGCGCTCAGTCAGGTGACGGTCTCGGAGCCGGGTGTGCCAGGCCCGTTGGCGTTCGCGTACTCGGGCCAGGGAGCGTCGTACCCAGGCATGTCCGATTGGCTCGCCGCGCGGTTCGAGGTGGCGCGTGGGGTGTTCGACGAGGTGGCGCAGGTACTGGGGGAGGACGTCCTCGATAGTGAGCGGGACGAACTCGGTCAGATCAGGCTGTTCGCGAACCAGGTGGCCTGGACAGAGGTCTGGCGGGCGCTTGGCGTCGTACCGGACGTGGTCATCGGCCACAGCGCTGGCGAGTACGCCGCTCTGTACGCGGCCGGCGGGCTGTCGCTGGCCGATGGAGTGCGGCTGATGGCACGACGCGGTGAGCTGATGTGCACGCGGATGCAGCTGGGCGCGATGATCGCCGTCGCCGTCGACCACGCGGCGGGGGAGAAGCTCGCTGCCGAGTGCGGCCTGGAAGTTGCCGCGGTCAACGGTCGGGACCGGTTGGTGCTGTCAGGTGCTGAGGAGCTGATGTCCGCAGCGGCCGAGATCCTGGACCGCAGTGGGGTGAGCTGGCGCCGCATGCCGGTCAGCCTGGCGTTCCATTCCGCCCTGGTCGAGCCAGTACTGGACGACCTTCTCGCAGCCGCCGAGCAGTTCGCTTTCCAGCCCCTCACCACGCCGTTCTTCAGCGGCCTCGATGGCTCACTCCGCACTCACGTGAACAGCCAGTACGTCGTGGACCAGGCGCGCCGGCCAGTCCGCTTCGACCTCGCCGCCACCGCCGCAGCTGAGTACGGCGCCTCCCGCTTCCTGGAGCTGGGCCCCGACACAACCCTGAGCCCACTGGGCCGCCGAGTCGCACCCGACACCACCTGGCTCGCGACCCAGCGCCAAAACTCCACAACCCAGTTCGCCGAAACAGCAGCCACCCTCTACCGCACCGGCACCCCCCTCACCTGGAGCGCGATGACCACCGGCCGCCGAATCCCTCTCCCCGGCCACCCCCTCACAAGGACTGCCGGCCCGGCTGTTCCGGAGGAGAGCGCCGCCCCGGCTGCTCCAGACGCTCCAGACGGGAGTGCGGTGCTTGGGAAGCTTCGGGAGCTGCTGGCGCCGGTGCTCGGGGTGCAGGCGGACGACATCGCTCCGGACGTGTCGTTCCTGAGCCTCGGCGCAGACTCCCTCTCGCTCATGCGCCTGGTCGGCGACCTGACCGACACCTTCGGCGCCACCGTTCCCATGCGCTCCCTCTTCGGCGACGTCGACACCCTCACCAAACTCGCCAACCACCTCACCACCTCGACAACCTTCAACCCACCTCAGCCACCCGCACCTGCCACGCAGCCCCCGCCACCTGCACTCACCACTCAGCCCCAGCCGTCCGCACCCGCCGCTCCGCTTCAGCCGGCTGCGGTCAGCGCCCCGGGCCAGCCGGTTGCCAACCTGCAGCAGGTGGTTGACCGGCAGCTCACTTTGGCCGAGCGCATGATGGATCGGCTCACCAATCTCATGTCCGAGCAGCTGGCTGCCCTCAGTGGCAGTCCGGCGACCACCACACCCGTCGTACCGACTCAAGAGGCGCCACGGCAACCACTTACGACACCGCCGCCCACCGCCACCACCCAGCAGACCAGTTGCGACTTCAGCCTGTACTTCTTCGGCGACTACCCCGACTCCGCCGCCCACGACAAGTACGGCCTCATCCTCAGCGCCACCGAGTTCGCCGACCAGCACAACTTCCACTCCGTCTGGCTCCCCGAGCGGCACTTCCATTCCTTCGGCGCACTCTTCCCGAACCCCTCCGTCCTGGCCGCCGCCCTCGCCACCCGAACCACCCGCATCCGCCTCAACGCAGGCTCAGTCGTCCTCCCGCTGCACCACCCGATCCGGGTCGCCGAGGAGTGGTCCGTCGTCGACAACCTCTCCGGTGGCCGCGTCGGACTGTGCATCGCCAGCGGCTGGCACGCCCGCGACTTCGTCCTCGCACCCGATGCCTACGGCAACCATCGCACCGAGATGTACGACCGCCTCGACACCGTCCGCCGCCTGTGGACCGGGGAGACCATCACCGCAACGGCCGGCAACGGTGAACCCACCGAGATCCAGCTCCACCCCCGGCCGATCCAACCCGAGCCTCCACTGTTCACCGCCGTCGTCGGCAACCCCGAGTCGTACAAACTCGCTGCCCGCAACGGTCTCGGCGTTGTCACCAACCTGATGGCGCAATCGGTCGAGGACCTCGCCGCCAACATCGCCCTCTACCGCTCCACCCGCGCCGAGCACGGCCTCGACCCCGCCGCGGGCCGGGTAGTCGTCCTCCTGCACACCTACCTCGGCGACGACCTCGAGGCGGTCCGGGCGGCGGCGTACCAGCCGTTCTGCGACTATCTCCGCTCCTCGCTCTCCCTCTTCGGACAGGTCACGAACAGCCTCGGATTCCAGATCGATCTGGAGAAGACCGCCCCCGACGACGTCGACTTCCTCCTCGGCCAGGCCTATCAGCGGTACTGCGAATCGCGCGCCCTGATCGGTACGCCGGACACTTCCCGCGCGATCGTCGACCAGCTGATCGCGATCGGCGTGAACGAGGTCGCCTGCTTCGTCGACTTCGGCCTGAACCCGGACCAGGTCATGCACAGCCTGTCCGCAGTCGACGGACTCCGCGCCGAGTACGTCGACCGCCGGCCCTCGACCGACGACCCGGTCGAGCAAGGCCGCGCGCTGACACCACCCGAGCAGCGGATCTGGTTCCTGGAACAACTGAACCCAGGAGCGAACACCTACCACGAACCGAAGGCGATCGAGCTCCGCGGCCCGCTGGATCCGACTGCCCTCCGTGCCGCGCTGCAGCGGGTCGTCGACCGTCATCCCGCCCTCCGAACAGAGTTCCGGGACATCGACGGCGAGCCCCGGGCTTACGTCAGACCGACCGCCCGCATCGACTGTCCGCTGGTAGATGCTGAAGGCAACGACCTCCAATCCCTGCTGTACGACGTTCGCCTCGGCGAGCTGGATCTCGGGAGCGCTCCACTGGTTCGGGCCCGGCTGGTCCGCCTCGCTGAGGACCACCACGTTCTGCTTCTGGTCGGCCACCACATCGTCTGGGACGCCGCGTCCACCCCGGTCGTCGTCCGCGACCTCGGCACCTACTACCAAGCCTGGCCTACTGACCCCGGCCTGCCTCCTGCCGTCGACGGTCTTCGGGAAAACGCCTCGAAATCAGCGGACGCGGCCTTCTGGCTGGCCGAGCTCGACGGCGCTCCAGAGCTCCGGCTCCCCACCGACCGACCGCGCTCGCAGACCTGGACCGCCGCCACCGGCCGCTCGCTGACCAAGACTCTGGACAGCTCGCTCAGCGTGCGGGTCAGCTCCTTCGCTGCGAGCGAGGGCGTCACCGTTTTCAGCGTGCTGCTAGCCGGCCTAGGGGTGGTGCTGTCCCGCTTCAGCGGACAACGCGACTTCGTCATCGGCACCGGCGTATCCGGCCGCGACCGGACAGCGACGGACGCCGTCGGCATGTTCATCGACACCCTCCCGCTCCGCCTCCGCCTCCCCGAAGATGCCAGCTTCACCGAGCTGGCTCGCTCGTTCGGTCTGGCCATGATGGATGCGGTCGACCATCGCGACGTACCGTTCGAGCAGATCGTTGCCGAGCTCAACCCGGACCGCTCCGCGGGCCGCAATCCGTTGTTCGGTGTGATGGTCGAGTTCGAGCGGGGAGCCGACGAGGTCACGTTCGCACCCGATGTCTCGGTCGCGCTCCTGGATCTGCCGAGCGAGCGCGCGCCGATGGACCTGATGCTGTACCTGACCGCTCCACCGACGGGGATCGAATGCGTCGTGGAGTACGACACGAACCTGTTCGACGAAACCACCATCAAGCGGCTGCTGGACTATCTCGAGCTGACACTCGAGGGTGCTCTCGGCGAGCAAGACCTGGTGTTGTCCAGCGCGGACGAGCAACTGCTGCCTGAGCTGGAAGGCGAGCCGGGCGCAGCGCCGGAGTACTGCCTGCACGAATTGTTCGAGCATCAGGTCGCGCTGAACCCACTGGCGGTCGCCCTCTCCGGTGACTTCGGGGAGCTGACCTATGCCGAACTCGATCAGCGGGCGAACGACGTCGCCGCCGCGCTGATCGAGTTCGGGGTCGGCCCGGGGGAGCTGGTCGCCTGCTGTCTTCCGCGCGGGATCGAGCAGATCGCCGTACTGCTCGGGGTTCTCAAGTCCGGCGCCGGCTATCTGCCGCTCGATCCTGAAACGCCAGCGGATCGGCTGCGGTTCCTCCTGGAGGATGCTCGCCCGATGGCTCGCGTGACCTGCGCGGGGATGCCGGAGCTGGGGGAGGGGCCGACGCTTCGCCTGGAAGATCTCGTACGTGCGGCACCGGTCGCGGCGAAGGTCGGGCCCGGCGATCTCGCGTACCTGATGTACACCTCCGGGTCGACCGGCAGACCGAAGGGCGTGCTGGTCCCACACCGCGGCCCGGTGAACCACATCCAGGGCTACCTCGCGACCCATCCGCCCACCAGGACCCTGCAGTGGGTCTCGCCGACGTTCGACGTCAGCATGCATGAGATCTTCACGACGTTCGCTGCGGGCCAGACGCTGGTCCTGATCGACGACGACAGCCGGTACGACCCCGCCGAACTCGCCGGGAAGATCCGCCGGTACGACGTTGCGCGGATCGCGATGCCGTTCAGCGCCGTGCACGCGTTGCTCGCGACCAGGCCCGAGCTGCCGTCGCTGCGGGAGATCTACTCGGCCGGCGAGGCGACGACACCAGGTGCTGCCGAGCACGAGTTCCTCTCCGCTCATCCGGAATGCGTTCTGTACAACGGATACGGCCCGACCGAGTCGTCGATCATCGTGACCGAGCACCGGGTTGATCCGGGCGAGACCCAGCCACCGATCGGACGGCCGATCGATGGAGTCCGGGTTCGCCTGCTCGACGCGGATGGCTGGCCGGCACCGATCGGAGCGGTCGGCGAGATCTGTGTCGGAGGGGTGTGCGTCACCGACGGCTATCTGAACCGACCGGCCGAGACTGCCACGGCGTTCTTCGCGCCCGGCTGGTACGCGACCGGCGACCTCGGGCGCTGGCGAGCCGACGGGACGCTGGAATTCCACGGGCGGGTCGACGACCAGGTCCAGCTTCGCGGCATACGGATCGAACCGGGCGAGGTACGGGCGGCGATCCTGGACTATCCAGACGTGAGTGCGGCTGCTGTGGTGGTCATCGACGGCGAGCTGGTCGGGTACACGGTCGGTGGTGTCGACCACGGCAAGCTGACGGACTACCTCGCGGAGCGGTTGCCGCGGTATCTGGTGCCGCGCCGATGGGTGTCCCTGGAGCAGTTGCCGTTGACAACCACTGGCAAGCTCGACCGGAAATCGTTGCCGGCGCCGACAATCGGCCAGGTGAAGGTGCCCCCGGCAACAGCAGCGGAGACGGCAGTTCATGCTGTGTGGTGCGAGGTGCTGGAACGTAACGACCTCGGCGTGACCGATTCCTTCTTCGAGCTGGGCGGGCACTCCCTCCTCGCTGTCCGTCTGCTGAATCGGTTGCGGGAGGCAACGGCTACCGATCTGACGCTGACCGAGTTCTTCCGCGCGCCCACCATCCGCGCCCTCGCGGCACAGGCCGGACCAGAGGTTGCACCGGTGACGTTTGCTCAGCGACGGGCGCTTCAGCGGCATCGAGGCCGGGCAGACGGCTCGATCTACACCAGCCTCGGCAGGGTCGACATCACGGGCGCTCTCGATCCGGAGCGGCTGCGACGCGCATTGCAGGAGCTGGCGCAACGTCATGGTGCGTTGCGGACCAGGGTCCTCGAGGATCGGCAGGAAGTACTGGCGAGCGTGGCAGTCGCGCTACCGGTAGAGGATCTGCCGGACGACGAGGAGCGGATCCGGGACTGGTGTCTCGCGACCGCGAAGCCGGCGATCGAGCCGGGCGAGGCGCCACTCTGGCGGGTCCGGCTCGGGCGGGTAGCCGCGGATCGATGGGTCCTGGTGCTGGCGATTCACCACCTCATCTTCGACGGCTGGTCGCAGGGCTTGTTCTGGTCGGAACTGTCCGCCTTGTACCGGGGCGAGGAGCTGACCGGGCCGGACGCCCAGTACGCCGACTATGCCCGCTGGGAACAGGAAACCCTGACCGGAACCAACCGGGCGAAACTCGAAGCCTTCTGGCGAGACGAACTCGCGGGAGCCACAGTTCGCCCGGCGCTTCCGATCGATCACCCGCGTCCCGCCGTACTGTCGGGCCGTGGTGCCACCCACCACGTGGATCTGCCGAGCGAGCTGACCAAGGCGCTCCGATCGGCCGCGGCCGCCGCCGGGACCACGCCGTACATCCTGATCGCGACCGCTTTCGCCGAGTGGATGGGAGGGCTCTGCGGCCACGAAGAAGTCGTCCTGCCGGTGTCCAGCGCTCGACGCCGGCATACCGACCACGAGGGGATCATCGGGTATCTCGGCGAAGCCGTCCTCGTCCGAGTCAGGCTCGATGCCGACGACCTGGTTGCCGAGACGGCCAGGTCGGTCTACTCCGCCCTCGACCATGAGGCGCTACCGCTGGCCGAGGTCGTCCGCGTCGCACTCCCGCACGAGGCCGGCCTGCCCTACCCAGCCGTCCTCTTCACCGTGATCACCAACCCACCCGCCAGCTTGACTCTCCCGTTCGGCGAGTTCGCTGTCCGCTCACAACCCTCCGCCGATCAGGCCCGAACCGAGCTGTACGTCGTCTTCACCCTCACCGAGACCACGTTCACCCTGGACCTCGAGTACTCCACCGACCTCTTCACACCGTCCACCATCACCTCCTGGGCCGCCGCGCTGATCAACCACCTGACCAACCGATGCTGACCGATCAAGCCCAACCCCGGTCAGTCAGTGCGCGCCCCTGCGATATCCCGTTCCCCCACAACGTCCGAAAGACCGGAGGGCCCGCCTCCGGACGTTCGGACGTAAATCACACCCGTTACCTTCTTCGTGCGCCGTGAACAAGCGGTGTCTGGTCGCCGGGCCTGGTATGACTTACTGCCCCTGTCGTGTGCATGATCCGGGGGGTGTTGTCGCCAGGTCTGGTGGCGTTGGTTGACCGCTGATAGGGACAGGGCCACCGATGGGTAGGTCTCTTCGTAACGTGGGTGCCGGCATCCTTCGCCTGATCTGGTGGCCAGGTCGATTCCGTTTTGAGGAGGCAGTGTGGGCCGTCGCGAGTACGCCGTGTTCCTGGGTCTGGATGTGGGCAAGGAGGAGCACCATGCCTGCGGCGTGGACCCGGACGGCCAGCGGGTCCACGACAAGCCGCTGCCGCAGTCGGAGGCGAAGATCCGCGCGGTGTTCGAGGCGCTGTCGGTCCGCGGTTCCGTGCTGGTGGTCGTCGACCAGCCGGCCTCGATCGGCGCGCTGGCGGTCACGGTGGCCCGCGAGCTGGGTATCGACGTGGCCTACCTGCCCGGGCTGGCGATGCGCCGGATCGCGGACCTGCACCCGGGCAACGCCAAGACCGACGCGCGTGATGCCTACATCATCGCCGAAGCCGCCCGGTCGATGCCGCATACGCTGCGCCGGGTCGGCACCGACGACGATGCCTTGGCTGACCTGCAGGTCATCGTCGGCTACGACGACGACCTGGCCGGCGAGGTCACCCGGGTCAGCAACCGCATCCGCGGCCTGCTGACCCAGATACACCCAGCGCTGGAACGGGCGCTAGGCCCGAATGTCCAGCACCCCGCCGTGCTCGAACTGCTGACCCGCTTCGGCGGCCCTCAAGGACTAGCCACCGCGACGCGACGGCAGCTGGTCGCCGCCACCAAGCCCCGGGCTCCCCGCTCATACGCCAAGCTTGTCGACGCGATCGAGCGGGCGCTGACCGAACAGACCGTCACCGTGCCCGGCACCCGCGCTGCCGAGCTCGTCGTGCCACAGCTCGCCACCACCCTCGCCGGGCTGCTGACCCAGCGAGCTGATGCCGCCCGGCAGATCGAGGAGATGCTCGATGCGCACCCTCTTTCCAAGGTCCTGACCTCGGTGCCGGGGATCGGCGTCAGGACCGGAGCACGGATTCTCCTCGAGGTCGGCGACGGCACCGCGTTCCCCACCTCCGGACACCTCGCCGCCTACGCCGGACTCGCGCCCGTGACCCGCCGCTCCGGCACCTCGATCCGTGGCGAGCACCCCAGCCGGGGCGGGAACAAGCAGCTCAAGCGAGCCTTTTTCCTCGCCGCGTTCGCCGCGCTGTCCGACCCCACCTCACGGGCCTACTACGACCGAAAACGAGCCGCCGGCAAGAAACACAACGCCGCACTCATCTGCCTCGCACGACGCCGCATCGACGTCCTCCACGCCATGCTCCGAACCCGCACCCTCTACAAACACCCAACCCCAACAGCCGCTTGACGAAACCCATAGGGACACCCCCCCCGCTAATGTCCGAAGGATCGGAGGGCCGGTCTCCGGTTGTTCGGACGTAAATCACGGCCCCGGCTAATGTCCGAAGGATCGGAGGGCCGGTCTCCGGTTGTTCGGACGTAAATCACGGCCCCGGCTAATGTCCGAAGGATCGGAGGGCCGGTCTCCGGTTGTTCGGACGTAAATCACGGCCCCGGCTAATGTCCGAAGGATCGGAGGGCCGGTCTCCGGTTGTTCGGACGTTATGGAAACCTGCAGCGAACGGGTCGCCGAACCGCCTTCCCCGAACCGGTTCGGGGAGGACCCGCCGGGGACCCGAGATCGCGGGGCGAGAGTCACCTTGAGCACCCCTCAACCCTCTGACACCCCGCCGGGATGGTCGAACCGTGCTCAACGTCGCGCGGCCGGCTCACCTTGAGCACCCATCAACCACCGTCCGGCCGCGCACTTGGTTGAACCGTGCTCAACGTCGTGCCGGCTCGGGTGGAGAGCCCTTGGCCGGCCTTGGGATCAGGGCTGGACGCGGGTGAGCAGGCGCGCTGCGAAGAACAGCGCGTCGAGTTCACCGTCGGGAGCGACCCGCACCGCCGCCGGGTCATGTTTCGGCTTCGGCCGGTCGACCGGCGTCTGCGCCGTACCGACCCGGACGAACCCGGCGTGCCGCCCGGCGCGCGCCACCCACTCGACATTCAGGATGTCGGTCAGCGGCACCGACCGCGGGTTGCCGTCCGCCTTCTTCCGCCTCGTCGCCGACCGCGGATAGGCGAACATGAGCATTCCTTGCGCCACCGCGACGGTCGCGTCCTTCCCCTCCAGCGCATCGGCTGCCGGCGGGGTCGCGACCAGCCACCGAGGCGCAGCCGTCTCCGGTACGGCGCGGCGCGCGCGGGCGATCCGGATCTCGGACGCGAGTCGCTTGGCAGCCGTGAGATCGGTGACCTCGAAGTGGTAGATCGACTCGAACGAACCGCCGGTCACGCTCAACAACGGGTCGGCGTGCTCGCGCAGCTCGAGCCGAAGATCCGCCGACACCTCGACTCCGCGCAACGCCTCGACCGGGATGATTCGCTCACCCAGCCGGGGCGAGGCGTCGTACTGGACCCGGATCGTGCCGGTGCCGTCCCACTCGAGTACGCCGTGGTTGGTCTGCAGCAGCATGCTCACCAGTTGATCAGGGACCGCAACTTGGCGCCGAAGAACAGCGCGTCGTGCTCGGACAACGGCCAAGTCGTCAGGGTCTCCGGGTCGTCCGCGGCTTTGGGGCGCTCGGCCGGCGTGCGGGCGGTGGTGAGCCGCAGGAAGCCATCGCTCCGGATCCTGCCCGGCACCCATTCGACGTCGCGCAGTTCGGTGAGCGGGAGCCGCCACGGATTGCCGTACGACTTCTTCGCGGCAGTCGCGCCGAAGCCGTACTTGAGGACCAGCTCGTCGCCGTCGAGCTCCACCTTGACGAACTGGAACTTGACCTTGTCAGGTGCCGGTGGCGGCTCGATCAGCCAGCGGTCCGCCGGCCCGGGCGGGAGTTGGTGCAGCGCGATCGATGTCCGGATCTCCTGCGCGTAGTAGTCGGCGAGCAACCACTGGTCGGGGCTGAAGTCGAGCCGGTAGGGATCGATCAGCTCGTCGAACCGCCCGCCGGCAACGGCCAGCAGCGGGTCCGCGTGCTCGCGTAGTATCAGCCGGATCGTGGCAGTCTCGGTTCCGCCGGGCATCACGATCTCGACCCCGGTCAGCGCCTCGACCGGGATGGTGCGCCGGCCGAGCTGCTTCAGTACGGCGTACGTCAGGCCGCTCTTCTGCTGCCGCCACGGACCGGGGTACCGCAGCTGGATCGTGCCGAGGCCGTCCCAGACCATCGTCGCATTCCGCCCGCGCAGCTCGTCGCCGCTCAACCCCTCCACAAGGGACCATCCTCGCGTCCGGTGGGGTCAGTTGGCTGTCAGACACATAATGGGGTGTGACCCATTACGATCTCGTCGTCATCGGTACCGGCTCCGGCAACACGATCGTGAACCACCGGTTCGCGGACTGGAAGGTGGCCTTCGTCGAGCGCGGCGTCTTCGGCGGCACCTGCCTGAACAAGGGCTGCATCCCGACCAAGATGTTCGTGCACACCGCGGACGTGGCAGCCACCCCGGCCGGCAGCGCCCGGTACGGCGTCGACGAGGAACTGCTCGGGGTCCGCTGGCCCGAGGTGCGGGACCGGATCTTCGGCCGGATCGACCCGATCTCCGGGGCCGGCTCGGAGTACCGGCACCACAACGAGAACGTCACCATGTACGAGGGCACCGGCCGGTTCACCGGGGTCAAGGAGCTGGCGGTCGACGGCAACGACGGACAGACCAGCGTCGTGACCGCTGACCGCTTCGTGCTGGCTGTCGGCAGCCGCCCGATCGTCCCGCCGGTCCCAGGGCTCGAGGAGACCGGCTTCCACACCTCCGACACGATCATGCGGCTCGAGGAGCTGCCGCGCCGGCTCGCGATCCTCGGCGGCGGATTCGTCGCGGCGGAGTTCGCGCACGTCTTCGCGTCGTTCGGGGTCGAGGTCACGCTGATCGGCCGCTCCGAGCGGCTGCTGCGCCAGGAGGACACCGACATCTCCGAGGCCTACACCGAGATCGCGCGCGCCAAGTACGACGTTCGCCTGAACCACGAAACGATCCGCGTCGCCCGCCGCCCCGACGGCTCGATCCTGCTCGGCATGCTCTGCCCCGACGGCTCCGACGAGGTGATCGTCGACGAACTCCTGGTCGCCGTCGGCCGCACCCCGAACTCGGACCTGCTGAACCTCGAGGCCACCGGCGTAGAGGTCGACCACGAAGGCCGCGTCGTCGTCGACGCCTACATGCAGACCGGCGTCGACGGCATCTACGCCCTCGGCGACGTCACCTCCCCCCACCAGCTCAAGCACGTCGCCAACCACGAGGCCCGCGTCGTCAAGCACAACCTCCTGGACCCGGACAACCGCATCCAGGCCGACCACCGCTTCATCCCGCACGCAGTCTTCAGCTCCCCTCAGATCGCCTCGGTAGGCTTGACCGAGAAGGAAGCCGAAGACCAAGGCCTCGACTATGTGGTCAGCACCCAGAAGTACGCCGACATCGCCTACGGCTGGGCCATGGAAGACACCACCGGCTTCGCCAAACTGCTCGCCGACCCCACCACCGGCCAGCTCCTGGGAGCCCACATCATGGGCCCCCAAGCCCCCACCGTCATCCAGCCCCTCATCCAAGCCATGGCCTTCGGCTTAAGCGCCTACGAAATGGCCCGCAACCAGTACTGGATCCACCCCGCCATGCCCGAACTCATCGAAAACGCCCTCCTGGCCCTCCCTCTCAAACCCCAGAACTAGCTCGGGGTTTGCGTCCTGACGCATCCCCGCACCTGGCCCTCCGGCCTGTGCTGGTCGCGCGGAAAATGAGGGGATCTCCGCTCAGATTGCCGGTTCTCCCCTCGTTATTTGACCGGAGAACCAGCACATTGAACGGATATCCGTCCTCCTGTCCGATGTGCGGGTCGGCCGTGCCGCCGGGGCGGCTCACTGCGACGGGTCTACAGGCGGAAGGCTGAGATGACTTGGCCTGCGTGGTCGAGGGTGTCGAGGTCGGGGAGGGTGATCATTGCCTCGGTGACGCCGGCTTCGGCTAGTTCGCGGAAGCGGCCGATCTGGTCGTCGACGGTGCCGGCGTTGACTGTTGCGGCGTAACGGGCCGGGTTCTGGTTGCGTGGTCGCAGCCGCTCAACCAGCGCATCGACATCCGCGCCCACCAACGTCGTCGACAGGTGCGTGATCTCCACCGGCCGATCCGTCAGCGACCGCACGTACGCCGCCCGCTCGCGCACCGCCGCGACATCCCCGAACACATTCACGGCATCGGCATACTTCGATGCCAAGCGCAACGTTCGGCGACCACCCCCACCGACCAGCAAGGGCAGCCGCTCCTGCAGCGGTCGTGGATAGCAGGTCGTGTCCGGCACATCGAGCACCCGCCCGTGGAACGGTTTGTTGCCCGGTCCCCACAACACCGGTAGCAACTGCAGCGCGTCCTCCAGCAGCGCGTACCGATCGGCGACCGGCGGAAACGGCCACCCATACGCCTTGTGTTCGGCCTCGAACCACGCCAGCCCGACACCACACACCGCACGCCCACCACTCAGTACGTCGAGAGTCGCGGCAATCTTCCCCAGATGCGCGACGTTGCGATACGTGATCCCGGAGACCAGCGTGCCGAGCCGGGCGCGCGTCGTACAGGCGGCCAGGTAGCCGAGCGTCGTCCAGCTCTCCAGGAAGTCGTCCCAGGCCCGGCCCACCTGCGGGATCTGGCGAAAATGATCCATGACGTAAATCGCGTCGAACCCAACCGCCTCGGCCTTCGCTGCCACCTCCCGAACCCACGAACCCAACCCGGCTCGCCCACCGGGATAACTGCTCAGCTGCAACCCGAACCGCAATCCCGCCGGCGCCGACAACTGCCGCTCCACGGCGGCATCCGCCCCGACAAACGCCTCCGGTACGACGCGCACCGCGGCCGGCTGCAGTACCTCGTCGTACCCCTCCTCCGGCAGCTCCTTCTTCGCCACACCCCAAGCCCGCAACTGTCCGGTGAGCACGTCAGCCGGAATCCGCTTAACCCGCCCGCGATTCCGCCGCCGGCACTCAGCCGCTGGAGTGTCGAAACCCACAGCCACACAAGGCATCCCGGCCGCCCGGGCAAGCGCCAGCCACCGCAACCGCCGTACCCGATCCAGCCCGAGCGTGTCGATCACGGTCGTCAGCCGCCGCCCGATCCGCTGCTCCACCACCGTCTCCAGCAACGCGAACGCATCCGCACTAGCCGCCAGATCGTCCTCACCGGCCCCGACCAACGCCCGCAGCCGATCACTGGACACCACCAGCTCACCCGCGAACCGCTCCGCCGCCCACGTCGACTTCCCCGACGCCCCCGCCCCCACCAGAATCACCACACAAGGCGAAGGCAGTCTGCGCTCATCCACCTCACCAGTCTCCTCCAAGAGCCGGAATTGTGGTTTACAGGCAGCGATAGGCTGGTTGGATGCGATTGTTCGTGGCCGTTGTGCCACCCATCGAAGTTGTGGAGGATCTGAGCGAGTTCGTCGCACCGCGGCGGGAACATCCGGATGACGACATCCGATGGTCCGCGGACGAACACTGGCACATCACGCTGGCCTTTCTGGGCGAGGTGCCGGACTGGAAGACCGATGAGTTGGGGGAGCGGCTCGAGGCGGCCGCCAAGCGGCAGAAGCCGTTCCCGCTGAGCCTCAGAGGGGCCGGGGCGTTCCCCGGCGTGCCGGATGCGCGGGTGCTGTACACCGGCGTCCGTGACGAGACGGATGCGCTGAAGCACCTGTCGAAGACGACCAGGGCGGCGGCCAATCACTCCGGGGTCACCGTGGACGGGCGGAAGTTCGTGCCGCATCTGACGCTGGCGCGGTTCCCACGGCCGATGGACGTCACTCGCTGGGTGCGGGTCTTCGATACCTACAGTGGCGCCGAGTGGACGGCCGGAAGTCTGCAGCTGATCGAGTCGCGGCTGGGCGAGGGAGTGGGCCGAAGTGCGGCGTACGCCACAGTGGGCGAATGGGAATTCTTAGGTTAACCTCAGGAAGGTTAGCCATCCCTAAGGTATGAGGACCGTCCGCCATGCTCGCGAACTACCTGATCGGCCTGCGTGAAGGCCTCGAGGCGTCGCTGGTTGTCAGCATCCTCGCCACCTTCCTGGTCAAGTCAGGACGTCGCGACCAGCTGAAACTGGTCTGGATCGGAGTCGGCGCGGCACTGGCCGTGGCAGCCACCGCGTGGGGGTTGCTGCAGTTCGTGACCGCGCTGACCGCCAGGTCCTTCACCACCCAGGAGTCCGTCGGGGGAGTGATGTCGATCCTCGCGGTCGGCTTCGTCACCTGGATGATCTTCTGGATGCGCAAGGCCGCGCGCAGCATCGCCAAGGAACTGCGGGACCGGATGGACCAGGCGCTGGCGATCGGCCCGAAGGCCGTCGTGATCCTGGCGTTCCTCGCGGTGTTCCGCGAAGGCATCGAGACCGCCTTCATCGTGTACGCGTCGGCCGCCACCGCGACCACCGCCGTACCGTTCATCGGCGTCCTCCTGGGCCTCTCGACCGCGGTCGTGCTCGGCGTGCTGATCTACCGCGGCGCGGTCAAGATCAACCTGGGCGTCTTCTTCAAGTGGACGGGCGCGGTCCTCATCCTGGTCGCGGCCGGCATCTTCGCCTACGGCTTTCACGACCTGCAGGAGGCCGACATCCTCCCCGGTCTGCACAATCTGGCGTTCGACATCTCGCACGTCATCCCACCGGACAGCTGGTACGGCGTACTCCTCAAGGGCATCTTCAATTTCAACCCTGCGCCGACCGTGGTCGAGTCGATCGCGTGGCTGGTCTACCTGGTGCCCGTGCTGGTGCTCTACTTCCGTCCGGTTTCCTCATCACCTGTTCAGGAGAAGCATGTTCCCGTCCAAGGCTCGTAAGGCCACAGTCGTCGTACTGGGGCTCGCCGCTCTCACCGCCTGTGCCGAGGACAAGCCCGCCGCGTCCGACGACGGCACCGGCCCGGTCACCGTCAAGGCGACCGATTCGGCGTGCGACCTGAGCCGCCGCGATGTGAAGTCGGGGACCAGCACGTTCTCGGTATCCAACGGTGGTAGCAAGGTCACCGAGTTCTATGTGTACGCCGATGGTGACCGCGTGATGGGTGAGGTCGAGAACATCGGCCCGGGCCTGAAGCGCGATCTGATCGTCGAGCTGCCGACCGGGAAGTACCAGGCGGTCTGCAAGCCGGGCATGGTCGGCGACGGGATCCGCGGCGAGCTGACCGTGGCCGGCGACGCGCCCGCGCAGGTGGACGAGGACACCCTGCTCAAGCAGGCCACCGAGAGCTACCAGCGGTACGTGAACTCGCAGGCGGTCGCGCTGGAGCAGAAGACGACCGAGTTCGTGGACGCGGTGAAGGCCGGTGACGTCGCCAAGGCGAAGGAGCTGTTCCCGATCTCGCGCACGTACTGGGAGCGGATCGAGCCGGTCGCGGAGTCGTTCGGTGACCTGGACCCGAAGATCGATGCCCGGGTCAACGATGTCGAGCCGGGCACCGAATGGACCGGGTACCACCGGATCGAGCAGGCGCTGTGGGAGAAGAACACCACGGCCGGTATGGCGAAGTACGCCGATCAGCTCCTGGTCGATGTGAAGACTGTGGTCGCCAAGGCCAAGGTCGTGAAGCTGAATCCGCTGCAGCTGGCGAACGGCGCCAAGGAACTGCTCGACGAGGTCTCCACCACCAAGATCACCGGTGAAGAGGATCGCTACTCGCACACCGACCTGTGGGACTTCCAGGCCAACGTCGAGGGTTCGCAGGCTGCGATCCAGGCGCTCCGCCCGGCCCTGCAGAAGCGCGATCCCGCCCTCGTCACCGCGCTGGACACCAACTTCAAGGCCGTCTTCGCGGCGGTCGACAAGTACCGCGTGGGTGACGGATTCAAGCCGTACGTCGTGACCGATGCGGAGAAGAAGGAGCTGAGCCGGGTCGTCGACGGTTTGGCCGAGCCCGTCTCCAAGGTCGCCGGAGTGATCGCGAAGAAATGACGCCAGAATCCAGCGCTGAAGACGCTCCCCGTAAGGGCATCTCCCGCCGTGGCCTGTTCGGCGCGGCGGGTGCCGCGGTCGCGACCGGAGTCGCCGGGTACGCCGCTCATTCCGTACTGTCCGGCGAGGAGTCGCAGGCGGCGGACACCACCGGCCCGGTCGAGTTCCACGGACCGCATCAGGCGGGGATCGTCACCGCGGCGCAGGATCGGTTGCACTTCGCCGCGTTCGATGTGACCACGACCAAGCGTGACGACCTGATCGCGTTGCTGAAGGAGTGGACGGCCGCGGCCGCGCTGCTCACGGCCGGCCGTGACATCGGTCAGTACGGCGCTGTGAACGGGCCGGGCGGCTCTCCGCCGGAGGACACCGGTGAGGCGGTCGGCCTGCCGCCGGCCCGGCTCACCTTGACGATCGGGTTCGGGGCTTCGCTGTTCGACAAGCGGTTCGGGCTGGCCTCGAAGCGGCCCGCCGCGCTCGTCGACCTTCCGCACTTCATCGGTGACGACATCGAGCCAGGACGGTCCGGCGGCGACATCGCCGTACAGGCTTGTTCGGACGATCCACAGGTCGCCGTCCACGCGATCCGCAACCTGGCCCGGATCGGGTTCGGCCGGGTCGCCGTGCGCTACTCGCAGCTGGGCTTCGGGCGGACGTCGTCGACCTCGCGGGCGCAGACGACCCCGCGGAACCTGTTCGGCTTCAAGGACGGCACGAACAACCTGAAGCTCGAGGACGCCGAGAAGCTCGAGCAGCACCTCTGGGTCCAGCCCGAGGACGGCGCGGAGTGGATGATCGGCGGCTCGTACCTGGTGTCGCGCCGGATCCGGATGAACATCGAGATCTGGGACCGGACCTCGCTCGGTGAGCAGGAGACGATCATCGGTCGCGGCAAGGGCACCGGCGCACCGCTCGGCAAGGCCGAGGAGTTCGACCCGATCGATTTCGTTGCCAAGGGCTCCGACGGCGAGCTGAAGATTCCGATGGAGGCGCACGTCCGGCTCGCGCACCCGCAGTTCAACAACGGGGCGGAGCTGCTGCGGCGCGGGTACAACTTCGTCGATGGTTCGGATGGTCTAGGCCGGTTGGACGCCGGGCTGTTCTTCCTCGCCTACCAACGCGATCCGCGCAAGCAGTTCATCCCGATCCAGACCCAACTGGCCCGCACCGACGTCCTGAACGAGTACATCCACCACGTCGGGTCCGGCATCTTCGCATGTCCCGGTGGTGTCACACCTGGGTCGTACTGGGGCGAGAAGCTCTTCGCCTGAACCAGCGGTTCACTACATTGTGCCGGTGAGCAATCAGCAGCCCCCTTATGGCCAGCCCCCACAGCAGCCGTACGGCCAGCAGCCGCAGTACCAGGGGCAGCCGCCGTACGGACAGCAGCAGTACGGCGGCTATCCGCCGCCCCCGCCGCCGTCCGGGAGCAACAAGACCATCCTGATCGTGTTCACCGTGGTCGTCGTCATGGTGGTCCTGGGCGCGGGTCTCTTCGTGATCACCCGCTTCACCGGCGGCTCCGACGACACCGCCGGTACGACGCCAGTCACCTCCCAGCCGACGAGCGACGCCCCGAGCACGCCCAGCGACGGCGGCAGCCCCACCGAACCCGCCAACGACACCAGCCCCAGCGCTCCGGCCACCCAACCGGCGCAGCCGTGCCGTGGCTGCATGCCCGGCCTGACGCTCAACGGTGCCGTCAAGACGCTGAAGTCCAAGGGCTACACCTGCAAGGACGAGAAGATCCTCGGCATCCAGTGCGAGAAGGGCAACCTGGGGGTCACCGTCCACGCCGACTACCGGAACAAGGCTTACGTCGAGCGGATCTCGATCAGCGGTGGCTCCTCGGCCCGGGTGAAGGACTGCCCGCAGTGCATCAAGGGCGCGATCGCCGCGCTGAAACAAGGACTTCCGAACGTGCTGCCGTGGTTCGTCAAGGACCCGGCGATCCGGCAGCGGATGGTCGCCTTCGCCATCCCGGGCGCGAGCATCCCGGACAGCGGTCCGAATTCGGCCAGGGATCTGGCGTTCGAGGGCCTCTACCGCGTCTCGACGAACGGCTACAGCGGAGCGACGGTCGGCAAAGGCGATCGGTACTCGACGTACTACTCCACCAACTTCTACATCCGCGGCTACTCCTAAGGGCGCGGAGGCCCCTTGGCGCCGATCAGGTTGAGGGCGATGCAGGACAGGACCAGGGTGTTGTCCTGGTTGTAGAGCTCGGCGCGGGTCCGGACCAGGCCGCGGTCGGGCTTGGAGCGGGAGCGGTCGGCCTGGAGGACCTCGGTGGTGAGACGTAGGACGTCACCGGGGCGGACCGGGAGGTGCCAGCGCAGTTCGTCGACACCGGGGCCGCCGAGGCTGGCCACCTTGGACAGGTATTGATCGGCGTACAGGCGCATCATCAGCCCTGCGGTGTGCCAGCCGCTGGCGATCAGGCCGTGATACGGCCCGTTCGCCGCGGCGGCCGGGTCCACATGGAAGTACTGCGGGTCGAACCGCTGGGCGAATTCGACGATCTCCCCCTGGCCGACCAGGACCCGGCCCGGATGCTCGGTCCGGGTCCCCACCACGTAGTCCTCGAGGTACATACCCTCTATTTAACTGCTCCTGCGGTAACGCCGGCGACGAAGTGGCGCTGAGCAAGCAAAAAGCCGATCACGACCGGGATGCTGACCACGAGGGCCGCGGCCATGATCTGGTTCCAGTAGATGTTGGTCTGGGTCGAGTATTGCCGCAGTCCCACTGACAGTGTTCTGTTCGCTTCTGTCGTCATCACGGAGGCGAACAACACCTCACCCCACGCAGTCATAAAGGAGTAGATCGCGACGGCGATCACGCCTGGCCGGGCGGCCGGCAGAACCACGCGCCACAGTGCGCCCATCGGGCCGCAGCCGTCCACGAGCGCCGCCTCGTCCAGCTCGCGCGGGATGCTGTCGAAGTACCCGGCCAGCATCCAGATCGAGAACGGCAGGCTGAACGTCAGGTACGTGATGATCAGCCCGAGTCGCGTCCCGACCAGTTGCAGCCCGAACTGGTTGTTGATGTTGACGAAGATCAGGAACAACGGCAGCAGGAACAGCACGCCGGGGAACATCTGCGTCGACAGCACCGTGGTGGTGAACACCGTCCGCCCGCGGAACTTGAACCGGGACACCGCGAACGCGGCCAGGATCGCGAGCGCCACCGAGAGCAGCGTCGCGACCACCGAGACGATGGTGGAGTTCACGAAGTACCTTGCCAACGGCACCGTTTTCCACATGTCGATGAACGGCGCGATGGTCAGGTTCGACGGCCACCAGGTGAACGCACCCTGGACGTCCTTGAGCGGTTTCAGCGAGGACGTCACCATGACGTAGAGCGGGATCGTCACGAAGAGACCGAGCACCACCAGTACGACGGCTCGGTACGCCTTGAAGCCTTTGGTCTCAAGCACGGCGAGTCTTCCTTCCTGTCACGAAGAGATAGATGCCGGTGACAATCATCAGGAAGATCAGCAGCAGCACGGACATCGCGGCACCGGAACCGAAGTTCCAGGTCAGGAACGACGCGTTGTAGATGTGGAAGGTGATCAGGTCACCGGCCGGCGGCTGCGCCGTACCGAACAGCACGTACGGCGTGTTGAAGTCGCTGAACGTCCACAGGAACAACACGAGCACCAGCACCAGGTTGACCGGGCGCAACGCCGGGAGGGTGATGTTGCGCCACTGCCGCAGGTTGCCGGCCCCGTCCACGGCGGCCGCTTCGTACTGGTCGCGCGGAATGCTCTGCAGCCCGGCCATCAGGGTGAGGAACGCGAACGTCCACAGCTTCCAGGTGGCCACCGTGATGAGCGAGAACAAGGCATTGCTCCCGATCAGCCAGAACGGCTTGTCATCGGCCCCCAGTTGGGTCAGCACGTGATTCACGGCGCCGGTGTCGCGCTGCAGCATGAAGTTCCAGGTCAGGATCCCGGCGTACGCCGGAAGTGCGTAGGGGACCAGGAACAACGTGCGCACGAGGCTCCGGCCGCGGAACGTCGGCTGCAGCGCCACCGCGGCCGCCATCCCGAGCACCCAGGAGAGCGCGACCGTGACGAGCGAGAAGATCAGCGTGACGCCGAACGACTTCAGCAGTCCCTCGCCGACCGCGTTGTCGAAGTCGAGCGCGACCTTGTAGTTGTTGATCCCGGCGCTCGGGGCGGCCGACCAGTTCGCGATGAAGAACTTGGTCAGCTTGACGAAACTCATCCAGATCCCGACCAGCATCGGGATGATGTGGATGACGAGCTCCATCAGGACCGCCGGCGCCACCAGTGCGTAGGGCAACCAACGGCTCAGACCAGGACGGATCTCCGGCTTGGACTTGCGAGCCGGCGGCTTGGTGGCCGCCGGCGTCGCTTCGTGGGTGGCGACCGACATCAGCTGCCTGCGGCCACTTGGTCCTCGGCGGTCTTCAGCGCGGCTTTCACTTCGTCGGCGCTGACCGTCCCGCCGGTCGCGATCTTGGCGAACATGCTGTTCATCGCCTTACCGACAGTGCTCTCGAACTGGTCCTCGGCCGGGACCAGCGGCAGCGGCTTGGACTTGGTGTTGTAGATGTCCTGGAAGATCGCCGCCTCGGCCGCGTCGGTGGTGAACACCGGCTTGGCGTCCTTCAGCACCGGCAGCGACGCGAACGGCTTGCCCAGTGTGGTCTGGGTCTGCGCGTCCGTCATGTACTTGACGAACTTCAGCGTCGAGTCCTTGTGCTTGGTGTTCTTGAAGACCGACAGGTTGATCCCGGCCACGTGGCTGGCCACCGGCTCGCCACCAGCAGGCGACGGGAACGGGACGACGCCGTACTCGCCGGCTTTCATGCCGTTGGCAACGATCGAGGAGTCGGCGTTGTTCTGGTTGATCACCATCGCGACCTTCTTGGTCGCGAAGTCGTTGACCGACTTGGTGCCGTTGTCGTACTGCGCGTTGGACGGGTTCGCGACCTTGTCCTTCTGCATCAGGTCGAGGTACCGCAGCACGCCCTGGACGTTGCCGTCGCTGGTGAAGGTCGGCTTGCCCTCGGCGTCGAACCACTCGGACTTGTTCTGCGCGCCGTTGATGAACGCGAAGTGCACGTTCTCGGTGTAGCTGCCGGCGGCCAGCGCCATCCCCCATTGGTTCTTCGCGGGGTTGGTCAGCTTCTGCGCTGCGGTGACCATCTCTTCCCAGGTCTTCGGCGGCTGCAGACCTGCAGCGGCGAACATCGCCTTGTTGTAGTACAGGCCGTAGGCCAGACCGTAGAGCGGGACCGAGGTCACGTCCTCGCCTGCCTTGCCGCCGGTCGCCAGAGCCGTCGGCACGAACTTGTCCTTACCCCCGATCGCCGTCATCGCGTCGTTGTCGAACGGGAGGAACGCCCCGGTCGCCTGCAGCGACGCCGCCCAGGTGTTGCCGATGTTGACCACGTCCGGCGCCTGGCCGGAGGTGATCGCGGTCTGGATCCGCGTCTGCAGGTCGTTCCAGCCGATCACCTCGAGGTTGACCTTGATCCCGGTGTCCTTGGTGAACTGCTCCAGCACCGGGATCAGGACCTGCTTGTCGTTGTCCAGGCTGGTGCCCTGGTTGCTGGCCCAGTAGGTCAGCGTCTGATCCCCACCCGAGCCCCCGTCGGAGCCGGAATCCCCACCTCCGCAGGCGGCCAGGCCGACTCCCAGAGCGGTCGCCGCTACGGCGGCTACAAGCGAACGCAATCTCACGTCGGACTCCTCGTCCTCGCGCGGTCATGATGTGGGGCCCACTATGTCCCTAACCGGTTAAGCACCGAAACCCTAACCGGTTCAGTTGCGGGCCCTTTGTTACGCCCTCGTGACGTCCCCGTCACTGGGTGCGATCACTCTCGCCCAGAGTAGTCAGCTGCGGGCGGGACCCGAAGAAGTGCGCACCCGCAGCAGACCTGGCGGGGCCTCGTCGTGGAGCTCCTCCTGGCCTGCGGCGAGGCGGAGGAGGAGGTCGGCGGCGGCGCGGCCGCGCTCCATCGTCTGCTGGTCGACGGCGGTGATGCCGGGGCCGGCCAGTTCGCACAGCGGCGAGTCGTCCCAGGCGAGGATCGAAACCTCGCCGGGTACGTCGATGCCCAGCTCGGTGGTCACGCGGAGCGCGGCCACGGCCATCAGGTCGTTGCCGAGGATGACCGCGGTCGGGCGGTCCGGGCCGGTGAGCAGGCGCCGGGTGTGGTCGGCGCCGTCCTCGTAGCGGTAGTTGCCCTCGACATGGCGGACGGTGATTCCGCGACGTTCGGCGTACTCGCGAAGGAGCTGGACGCGGAGCTGTTCGTGGATGAAATGGAACGGCCCGCTGACGTGGGCGATCTCGCGGTGACCGAGCTCGGCGAGGTGGTCGAGCAGCAGTGTCACGGTCTCGTCCGGCCGACTGATCAGCCGGCCGACGCCATCGTCCGGAGCGTTGGAGCTGACCACGACGCACGGCACGCCGAGCTCTCGCAGCAGCGGGACTCTCGGGTCGTTCTGGTGCTCGTCGAACAGCACGAACCCGTCGACCCGGCCCTGCCGCGACCAGCGCCGCAGTACGTCGAGGTCTTCGCCGTTCTCGCCGGTGAGGCGCAGCAGGAGCGACGAGTCGACCTCGTTGAGGTACTGCTCGATGCCGACCAGGGTGCGCATGTAGAACGCCTCGGTCGAGATCAGCGTCGGGTCGCGCGCGATCACGATTCCGATCGTGCGCGTTCGGCTCGCCGACAGCGCGACGGCGGCCGAATTCGGGTGGAAACCGAGCTCCTCGGCCAGGTCGAGCACTCGCTGCCGGGTCTCCTCGCTGACCCCGGCGCGGCCGTTCAGCGCGTACGAGACCGAGGCCTTGGAGATCTGCAACTGCCGCGCCAGGTCGCTGATCGTGACCCGATGACCACGCCGCCCAGCATCGGCCGGACCGTCGGCGTCGCCGTCAGCGCCGTCGGTCAAGGACCCGGATGTCGTCATGCACTCCCACCCCGCATGGCGGGAGAGTAGCAGCGCCCAAATGCGCCAAGCGCGATCCCTGAGTGTTGGATAGCGTTATCCCATGACCGCTGCTGAGCCGTTGCGACTGGATTTCCTGCCGTGGGAGTACGCCCGGACCGCCACGCCGGCCGAGCGTGCCCGCCAGTCCGAGCGCCAGACGCTGCTCTCCGGCTCCGTCGCCCTGGCCGCCGAGGTGTACGTCGCCGAGTCGGCGGCCGTCTATTGCGACGAGCTGCGGATGGGGGAGCGCTCGTACATCGCGGCGCACGCCTACGTCACCGGCCGCATCACCCTCGGCTCCGACAGCACCATCAACCCGTTCACCGCCGTCCGCGGCCGCGTCACGATCGGCGACGGCGTCCGGATCGGCGCCCACAGCTCGATCCTCGCCTTCAACCACGGCACCACCCCCGGCGAGCCCATCTTCCGCCAGCCCCACTCCAGCCGCGGCATCACCATTGCCGACGACGTCTGGATCGGCTCCGGCGTCACCATCCTCGACGGCGTCACCATCGGTCCCCACACCATCATCGGCGCCGGCGCCATCGTCACGAAGGACGTGCCGCCGAACACGATCGCAGCCGGAAACCCAGCCCGAGTCCTCCGCTCCCGCCTCCCCGACGAACCCGCCCCAACTGCTACCGCGCCAACCACCTTCCCGGGCTCGGCCGCTCGTGCCTCCATCCCCCTCACCACCTTCCAAGGCGAACTGCCTTCCCTGCTTAATGCTTTTGCGGCTCGCGCTCGGGACCAGGTGGACGACGTAGTGGCTCGTTCCTGGGATGGTGAGCGGTTCGTCGACCGCCCCGGTCTCGACCACAAGCCCGCAGTCCGGCCGTGGTGCGACGCCGTCGAGATCGCCGACCTACTGGTACGGCGTACTCCGGCGGGCCACACCCGTGACGACCTCGTCCGCCGCCTCCGTGCGCGCCAGGATCCGAAGACCGGACTGGTCGCACCAGGAGACCTCTCCGACGCCGGTCTCGCGATCCCGTCCGACGCCCAACTCACAGTCCTGCAAGGCGAAGCGCCGTACCACGTGCTGTGTGTCGGCTACGCCCTCCAAGTCCTCGGCAGCAGCTTCGAACACCCCATCGACACGAGTTTTACCACCGCCGAACTCGACCAGTTGCCCTGGGCAAGAAATGCCTGGTCGGCCGGTGCAGCGATCGACGCCCTCGGTACGGCGATCGCCCGCAACGCCCACGATCACCAGGACCGCGCCGGCCTCGACCCCTTGATCGGTTGGCTCACCATCAACGCCGACCCGAAGACCGGCGCTTGGGGGAGTCCGCACCCCGACGACGGCTGGCTCCAAGTGGTGAACGGTTTCTATCGTCTGACCCGCGGCACCTACGCGCAGTTCGGCCTGCCGTTGCCGTATCCCGAGCAGGCCGTTGCCACAGTACTTGCCCATAGCAACGACCGCCGGATGTTCACCGGCGACAACGACAACGCCTGCAACGTCCTCGACGTGATCCACCCACTCTGGCTGGCCCGGAAACAAACGTCGTACGGCGAACAAGACGCGCGCCGCTGGGCCGAGGAGCAGCTCGCCCGCATCCTCGACCGCTGGGTCGATGGCGAGGGTTTCGCCTTCGCCCCGAACGGCACCGACGACCGCGCGATCCCCGGCCTGCAAGGCACCGAGATGTGGCTGTCGGTCGTCTGGCTGCTCGCCGACTACCTGGGTCACGCCGACGCCCTCGGCTACCGCCCCCGCGGCGTCCACCGCCCCGAGCCCCTCATCCCTCCGAGAACCACCCCGTGGCAGTAGGGCTCTGACCGAACCGCCCGACGTAGTGGTCCAAGAACACCCGCGACGTCAGCTCCCGCCGGCTGGACACCCCGACCTTCTCGAAGATCGCCTTCAGATGGTCCTGAACCGTGTACGGCGACAGGTACAGCCGCCGCGCGATTTCGGCGGTGCTCCCACCACCGAGCACCTGCTGTACGACGTTCTGCTCCCGCTCGGTCAGTCCGTACGCCGCCACTACCAGCGGGATGATCTCAGCCGGCCCTGCCGGTGCGATCGTCACAGCGACGTCCGTGGTCACCCCCTCCGGCCCACGCACCCTTGCCGCGTGCAGCGTGAGCCACTCACCGTCCTGGGTGCGGACCTGCATCTCCGGTACAAACTGCCCGGCCACTCCACGCGCAGCTGCCAGCACACTCACCACCGGGACCGGAAGCGACGACCACAGGACGCCTCCGAGGTCCTGGAACCGCTGCTCGGCCGCATCGGTCGCGGAGACGACCTGGTCCGCGGCGTTCAGAATCACCACCGCAGCTGTCGATGACCGTCTCGCGCGTTGCAGGTCGCCGACGATCAGACCGCGCCGCAGCCCCCGCGCCAGTACTGGCTCGATCCGGTGCATGAACGCGGCCTCGCCCGGTGAGAAGCCAGTGCGCCCGTTGGTGCGGTACAGCGTGACCACACCCCACATGCGGCCACCGGACCGCAGCGTGCTGCGCATCTCGTGCGGGATGTCCCCTCTGGTGAGGAACTCCCGGTACCGGCGGCTCAGCTGCGGGTTGCCCTCGGTCGCCTCGGCGAGAATGCTCACCCCGACCGAGCGTTGCGCCAGATCGACGAAGTGGTTGTAGTCGGGAGCGCCATACTCGGCCGCGACGAAATCGTCGGTCGTCAGCTGGTCGAGATCGTGCATCACCGCGCCACAGAGCAGATTGGTCGCCGGGTCCGCCGTACCCATGCAGAGTGAGTCGAATGGGATCGCCTGCGTGAGCAACCGCGCGGCCTCGTGGCAGAAGTCGTCCCACCGGAGCCCTGCGTTCGCAGCGGTCTCCAGACCCGCGTACGCCTCGTCGGCGCGGTAGGTCTTCATTCGCCCAGCCAGCCGTTGGCGTCGAGCTCGTTCTCCATGCGGCCGGCGTAGTGCTCGAAGAAGATCCGCGACTGCAGCTCACGCCGGCTGGACACACCGGTCTTGTCGAACACTGCCTTCAGATGGTCCTGCACCGTGTACGGCGACAGGTGCAGCCGCCCGGCAATTTCCGCCGTACTCGCACCGCTCAGCACCTGCTGTACGACGCCCCGCTCCCGCTCGGTCAGTCCGTACGCCGCCACCACCAGCGGAATGATCGCCGCCGCACCGGCATTCTCGATCGTCACCGCGATGTCGGAGGTGACCCCCTCCGGCCCACGCACCGGTGCGGCATGCACCGACACCCACTGCCCCGACTGGGTGCGCAGCCGCACCCGAGGCACCTGTGCGGGCTGCCCGGGAATCCCACGGGCAGCAGTGATCACCACCTTGACTGGTACCGGTAGCCGCGACCACATCTCGCCGCCCAGATCGGCGACCCGCTCCTCAGCAGCCTCCGTCGCTGAGATGACCTGGTCGGCAGCGTTGACGATGACCACCGCCGCGCCCTGGGAGCGCTGCTGCCGGTTGACGTCCGTACTGATCAGGCCACGCCGCAGACCGGCGGCCAGCATCGGCTCGAGGCGATGCATGAACTCGGCCTCGGCCGGTGAGAACCCGCTCCGGCCGGAGTGCCGGTAGATCGTGTAGAACCCCCACATCCGGGCCTCGGACCGCAGCGTGCCGCGCATCTCGTGCTCCAGACCGCTCGCCTCCAGCAGCAGCCGGTGCCGCGTACTGAGCCCCGGCCGGCCCTGAGTGGCCTCGGCCAGGATGCTGACGCCAACCTCCCGCCGGGCCAGGTCCGAGAACCGGTTGATGTCGTCGACGCCGTACTCGTGCTCCAGGAACGCAAGCTCGTCCACATCCTGCATCCGCGTCTTCACCCGCCCCACCAGCAAGCTGGTCGCCGGATCCGCCGGCCCGAGACAGATCCCGTCGTTCGGCACCGCCCGGTCCAGCAGCTCGATCGCCGCCAGGCAGAAGTCCTCCCAGCTCAGCCCCGCCACAGCAGCAGCCTGCAGCCCAGCTCGCGCCGACTCCGCGTGGTAGGTCTTCACAGACTCAGTGTGACCCGACAGCGCCCCGGACGGCATCCCAGAAAGGTGGGGGCGGAAATACCCAGGCTGCTGGGATACCGGAGTCTGCCCGATCGGGCCACCGTGGATGCCATGGTGAATCCGATCTGTCCGGCGGCAGTGACCGCTGGGGCCTACCGCGGGCTGTGACGCGGTGCGAACAACCCAGAAAGTTGGGATACCGCCTGGTGAGCGGCTGCCGGAGTGTTCTGCTCATGATCGAGGAACTCCGAGAGGTACTGACCGGGCGGCTGGTGACGGCGGCCGACCCGGCCTGGGGGCAGGTGCGGCCCGCATGGAACCTGACTGTCGACCAGCAACCGCTGGCCGTGGTGGAGGCCGCCGGGCCGAGTGATGTCGAGCACACCGTGGCATTCGCCGCGGCGCACGGCCTGAAGGTCGCTGCGCAGGCAGGGGGACACGGCGCAACCCGTGCGCTCGACAACACGATCGTCGTCCGCACCAACGCGCTCGACGACGTGTGGGTGGATTCGCACGCGCGGATCGCCCGGGTGGGGGCCGGAGTTCGGTGGGGGACGCTGCAGACCGCTCTGGACGGGACGGGGCTGACCGGTCTGCCGGGGTCGAACGGGGACATCTCCGTCGTCGGGTACTGCACCGGCGGCGGGTTGTCCTGGTTCGCCCGGCCGTACGGCTCTGGAGCGGGCAGTCTGCGGGCGGCCGAGATCGTCGACGGGGCTGGGGCCCGCCGATGGATCGACGACTCCACCGACCCGGACCTGATGTGGGCACTGCGTGGTGGTGGCGGCAACTTCGCCGTCGTCACCTCGGTCGAGGTGGAACTGCATCCGGCACCGGAGATCGTCGGCGGGCGGTTGATGTTCCCCATCGAACAGGCGCCGGCCGTGCTCGCGGCGTACGGGAAGGCCACGCTGGAGGCGCCGGAGCACGTAACGCTGTGGGCCTACCTGACCCACTACCCGCCGGCGATGCATCTGCCGGAGGCCATCCGGGGCAAATCGTTCTGCATGATCGACGCAGCGGCGCCGTACGACCCGGAGGGGCTTGAGGCAGCGCTGGCGCCGCTCCGGGCCGCCGGAGCCGTACTGGTCGACACCATCGGGCCGCGGGAGTCCAGCGGGGTCGTCCAGATCACGCAGGAGCCGATCACTCCGGCCGCGCTTGCGCTGACCACCAGCTCATTCGACGAGGTCACTCCGGAGCTGATCGACACGCTGCTCGAGTACGCCGGTCAGCCGTCACTCATCTCCCAGGTCCAGCTGCGGCATCTCCGGGCCAGCGACGAGGTGATTCACCCCGGGATCGCATCAGCCGACCCGGCTGCGCAGTACATGTTGCTGGCGGTGTCGATCCTCCCGGTACCGGAGCTGGTCAGCTCGGCCGAGCAAGCACTGGCAGCGCTCAAGGAGGCAGTGTCCCCGTGGAAGGCGGGTGACCTGCCGCTGTCATCGCTGTCCACGAAGGGCTCGATCCACGAGAGCATCAGCGGACCGGACCTGGAGCGGCTCCGCGAGATCAAACAGCGGGTCGATCCGGTAGGCACTCTGACCGGCAACTACCCCCTGCCCTACTAGGTTCTCGGCGGGGGTCCACTAGCCTGGCCCGGTGGATCCCCGCACACGCCGCTTGGTGGTATCGCTCGTTCTGGTAGCACTCGTCGCCATGGTGGTCGTGGCAGCACTCGTCAACTAACCTTCTGGCGCATGACCCCCACCACCACGCGGTCGTCGTACCTCATGCGTGCGGGCCTGGTCCGCAACGTCCGTTCGGGCGAGCACCTGACCACCTTCGTGGTGTCGGGCGTGGCGACGGTACTGATCACCCGGCTGATCCTCAGCCTGAGCGGGTACCCGCAGATCGGCGGCAAGGGTCTGCACATCGCGCATGTGCTGCCTGGCGGCATCCTGATGCTGGTCGCGATCTCCCTGCTTCTCGGGTACGTCGGTCCGGTCGTCCGACCGGCCGCTGCGCTGGTTGGCGGGGTCGGGTTCGGGCTGTTCATCGACGAGGTCGGGAAGTTCGTCACCTCGGACAACAACTACTTCTACAAGCCCACCGCCGCCATCGTGTACGTCGTCTTCGTGCTGATCGTGCTGGGCAGCCGGTTCCTGTCGACCCGGCGGCCGATCGACCCGCGCGAGGAGCTGGCCAACGTGATCGACCACACGGTCGAGGGGGTCGCGGGTGGACTGTCGAGGCAGCGGAAGGCGCAGGCCTCGGAGCTGCTCGGCCTGGTCGGGCCACGGGTGCGCGGCCGTCGGGAGGCCGCGGCGCTGCTCGAGGCGTGTCCGTCGGACGAGGTCGAGCTGGCAGCGCCGGTGGATGCCGCGTGGCGATGGTTGCAGCGGACGTTCGAGCGGGTGGCAACGCATCCGAAGGCACCAACGGTCGCTGTCGTGGTGCTCGCCGTACAGGCGGTCGGTGCGCCGCTGATCGCGGTCTCGGTGGGCAGCGGGCTCGCGCAGCTTTCGGTGTCCGGGGTGATCGTCGGGAGCTTGCTGTCGGCGACCTTCACCGTGCGCGGCTGGCGGCAGCTGCGGCGGGCTCGTCGGCTGCGGGCGGTCCGGTTGTTCGAGCTGGCGGTGCTGGTGTCGCTGCTGATGACGCAGGTGTTCCAGTTCGCCGGGACGCAGTTCGCGGCGGCTGGCGGGATGCTGCTGGACCTGGTGCTGCTGGGTCTGCTGCGCGCCGAGCGGGACCGCCTCCAGCGCGAGGAGGAGTTGGCGAAGACGACGCCGGCTGCGACGACGCCGCTCGGACTGCCACCCGACCCTGCGGCACCCCGGTTTCCTGAGGACCCGTCGGATCCGGTCCTCTGATCCTCCGCCTGGGTTTTCCACAGGTTGCGAATTGGTGGTCGGGGCGGGGTGGAATCGCTGCATCTTCTCTGGTGACAAACCGATGGCGGCGGTCGCCGACCGCCGCCCACGACACGGAGAAGACCACCATGGTGCGAGTGATGCTCGAGGACGCCGACTACTGCGACGTCCCGGCCGATCTGATGACGTTCGACGACGGAGCCGTCGTGTTCTGGCGTGACGGTGAGGAGGTCGGCCGGCACCGCCAGTCACGGATCCGCTCCCTGGAGCTGATGGACAGTCGCTCGATGACCCGCAAGATCAAGGCCGCCCGCCGGCACCACCCGAAGGCGTTCCGGCCCTGGACGCCCGAGGACGAGCAACTGCTGGCCGACATGTTCCACAAGGGTGCCGGCAAGGACGAGCTGATCGAGGCGCTGGGCCGTCAGGAGGGCGGGATCGCGACCCGATTGCGGGGGCTCGGGCTGCTCCTGGACGACCAGAAGTTGCTGTGAGTCCGATGGCCGCCACCGCCTGCCGACGAGACCCTTTTGTGATCAGCCGGAGGCGTCGGACACAATGGCGCGATGCAGGCAGAGGTGGATCCGGCCGGACACCAGGGCACGCCGACCGCGGACGCGGTGGGTGAGGTGGGGGCGTGGGAGGCGATCCACGCCGCCCTACTGGACCGGACCGGCCTGGTGCGCGCGGTCGCGTCCGGCCGGCGCCGCGGTCTCGACCAGCCGCCGTACCAGCGGCTCGAGCTGCGGTATGTCGACCTCAAGGGACAGCGCCACCTCCAACTCACCGAGTACGACGAGCGCCAGGCCCACACCCGGAACTTCGTCGGCACGGAGGTGCCGGAGGCGGTCGACAAGCTGCTCGCCCTGCCGTACGGGACGTGGCATGTCGAGACGACAAGCGAGACGCTGCGGCTGCGCTACACCAAGAAGGGCAAGGAGCTGCTGCACCGGCAGGCGGACAGCCGGGAGCAGACGACCGGCCACGACCGGGTGAAGCAGCGGGTGCTCGACCCGGCCGCGCCGTTCCTGATCGAGCTCGGGATCAGCGATCACCAGGGCCGGGTGAAGCCGTCGCGGCAGGCGAAGTACAAGCAGATCGAAGAGTTCTGCAAGCTGCTCGAGCCGGCTCTCGAGGAGGCGATCTCGGCCGGCCGGATCGCGACCGGCCGGCCGCTCCAGGTGGTCGACCTCGGCTGCGGCAACGCCTACCTCACGCTCGCGGCCCATCACCTGCTCACGGCGGCCGGGCACGACGTCCGGACAACCGGTGTGGACCACAACCCGACCGCGCGGAAGCGGAACACCCGAGTCGTCACGGCGCTGGGCTGGCAGGACCAGTTGCGGTTCGTGGATGCCACGATCCAGGCGGCCGAGCTCGACGTCCGGCCGGATGTGGTGCTGGCGCTGCACGCCTGCGACACGGCCACCGACGACGCGCTCGCGCGGGCGGTCCAGTGGGAGGCGCCGCTGGTGCTCGCAGCCCCGTGCTGTCATCACGACATCCAGAAGCAGCTCAAAAGCGTCACACCACCGGCGCCTTATTCTCTGATGACGCGATATGGCATCGTTCGTGAACGGTTCGCCGACGTCCTGACAGATTCGCTCCGGGCGGCGGTCCTTCGACAGGTGGGATACCGGGTGGAGGTAGTGCAGTTCGTGGACAGCCAGCACACGCCCCGCAATCTGCTGCTCCGCGCCGCCCGGACGAATGCCCCCGTGACGGCCGACCTCGAGTCCGACTACGCCGAGCTGATCGCCGAGTGGCAGGTCAGCCCCCGGCTGGCCGAGCTGCTGCTGCCCGCGGCGGACACTCCACCGGCCGGGGCCGGGCGGCCGGCGTCGGAGGTGGATGCGTGAAGTTCCTCCGCCCGGCGTTCGCTCTCGCGGCCGCGACCTGCGTCACACTCGCCGCCGCCGCGCTGCCCGCCGTGGCCGCGGACCCGAAGCCGCCCGCGCCGAAGAAGCTGTTCACGATCGACGACTCCCGCATCAAGGAGTCGTCCGGGCTGGCCAAGAGCCAGAAGTACGAAGACCTGTACTGGACGGTGAACGACTCCAACGACACCGCGCGGGTCTTCGGCGTCGACACCGACGGCGATGTGAAGGCCGTGCTGAAGTTCAACGCCGACGTACGGGACGTCGAGGCGGTCGCGGTCGACCGCGAGGGCACGATCTACATCGCCGACATCGGCGACAACACCAAGTCCCGGGACACCATCGAGATCTACACGATCCCCGAGCCGTCCAGTCTCGAGAACGCCGAGAACGTCAAGTACCACCGCTACGACTTCAAGTACCCCGACGGCGCGCACGACGCCGAGACGCTGCTGGTCCAGCCCGAGACCAACCAGCTCTTCATCGTCACCAAGTCGAGCAAGGGTGCCGCCATCTACTCCACGCCCGGCACCCCGTCGCGCGAAGGCACCAACAGACTCACCAAACTCGCAGCAGCCCCCGCCGGCACCTTCACCGACGGCACCTTCCTCCCCGACGGCCAGCGCGCGGTCCTCCGCACCTACGTCGACGTGGTAACCGTCGCCTGGGGCGAAAAGCCCACCCTCGTGGCCCGCGGCCCGGCCCCCCTCACCCAAGGCGAATCCATAGCCGTCGGCGAGGTCGACAACACCGTCCTGGTCGGCAGCGAAGGCTCCAACTCAGCCGTCTACCAGGTCCAGGTCCCCGCCAAGAAGGCCGCCGCCACCCCAC
>NZ_SMKA01000349.1 GCF_004348455.1 Kribbella albertanoniae | reverse complement strand
GATTACGGGCAGTCCCTCAAACCTCGCCCTTTTCGAGGGACTGCCCAGCTTGGAAACGACGGGGCGCGGAGTGTGGTTCACTTTCCCGCTTGAGGAGGTACGGAATGGACTCGCCACACCGCGCCCCCGCCGACGCCAGGGTGACCGGGCAGGAGAACGACGGCTCACCAACCACCCTGACGGGCCTACTAGGTGACGGGTCCGGTGATGAGCACCTCAACGCGATCCGCCGTGAGCGCCTCGATCACGGCAAGCGGAGGACTACCCAGTCCGTCAAGGTCCTTGATACTGGGAATCATCATGACGCGTTCTCCTCGTTCGGTGAGCTTGTCCGCCATTTTCTGGAAAGCTGCCGGAGCCGTCTCTAATTTCTCGACAAAGATTTCAACCTCGTCGGGATTGAAACCTCTCCGACGCGCACGCGTCATGAGAAAGCTGGTTGCGTGAGCCATTTCGGAAGCCGTCATGGGCTTCAGTTCACGCAAATAGATTGCAACGAAAGGTCTGGTCGGTTTCTTTATCTCCATGATTTCCCCGTGAATGATGGTCATTCGCCCACGCCTGCACACTCGTGCGGATCTGAGATGGGCCATCCTCGACCATTGCGAAATGGTTGCTCCGGTTGTGGCAGCAGCTGAATTTCCGCAACCGGTCCGGGGTCAATCCAGACGATCTCGGAAGCTCCATCGTGACCATGGGCTGTTACCAAGTCACGAATGCTCGACCAAACGGACGTTGCTTGCGGGTGGCCGGGCCAATGCAAGGCGACGGCACCAGATGACCAGACGACGCCCTCAGCAACTATTCCAGTTCCCGATACGCCGCTAACATCCTTATGTCGCAGTAGATGAAACCTTTTCGGAAGCATTCTTTCTTGCATTGCCACCAGTCCCCTCGTCCTGGGCGCGGTCGTCGTTGCCTGCAAGCTGATACGGCAGGTACTCTGTCGTAGTAGTGACGTAAGAGTGTCGTGGATCTCACGCTCACGGAACGACAGTCAAGACGACAGCAGGACGACATCTTTACGACAGAGATAGGACAGAGCGAGTGGCTAACACGACGCTGAGAGCAGTACGCGAGGGACTTCGGCTGACTCAAGACGAGTTCGCTAAGCGCATCCGCGAGGCAGGGGAGCGCTTGAACGAGCGGAACGATTGCACGCTGCGGACAGTGCAGCGCTGGGAGTCCGGAGCTGTCTCCTATCCACGGCGGCATTTCATCAGAGCGATTGAAGCAGCGACCGGATACAGCATTGACCAACTAGGTTTCGACTATGTCGCGAAAGGCGGCAGCTTCTGGGAAGACCACGACGCTGGTATTTCCGGAGTCACGCAAATTGCGCAAGACACTCGGATTCCTGGTCACATGGTCGGTGGCCCCCCTGTTAGCCTCTCCGGCATCTGGGAATCACGATGCACATACAAGTCATCTAGCCGAGATGAGAGCTTCGTTGACCTGTCTCATCTAGTCCTCTCGCACGTGGGCAACCAGATGACGGCACGATCAATAGACGGATCTATCACTGGCGGCGGGTCACTGATAGTGAAGCTTGAACAGCGAATCCAGATCGTGACAGGTACGTGGGAACAGAAGACAGGCGACGACTCTTACTATCAAGGTCAGATATTCCATGGCGCTGTTCAGATGCACATTGATGCAACGGGAACGATGATGAAAGGCGCATGGACGGGATTTGGTCGAGATTTCGACGTGAACACGGGTCCTTGGGAAATGCTCCGGCGCGATAGCAACACACGGAACGCGGGGCGGTACGCGTTTGTGCCGGGAGAGCAGCCCTCTACCGACTGACGGCGCACGCCTCAGACGGCCCGTAGTCGGCCGTCTCAGGCCGGATCTGGCACAGCCCAGGGGGCGGCAGGCGGGTACTGTCGCCCCCTACACTTGCCCTCTGACCTGCGGAAACGTCCACGGGGTATGTTCCGCCACTTGACTACCGTGAACGTGCTGACCACGCTGCTCGGGGCCGATGCCGGCACGGTGAAGGTCGCCGGGTACGACGTCGCCACCGACGCGAAGGCGGTCCGGAAGGCGATCGGGGTGACCGGTCAGTTCGCGGCCGTCGACGAGCTGCTCACCGGCCAGGAGAACCTGGAACTGATGGTCGACCTGAGCCCGGGAACCGACCGGAAGACCGTCGCCGAGCTGCTGGCGCGGTTCGATCTGACGGACTCCGCGCAGCAGCCGGCGTCGACATACTCGGGGGGTATGCGGCGCAAGCTCGACCTCGCGATGACGCTGGTCGGCAGCCCGCGGATCATCTTCCTGGACGAGCCGACGACCGGGCTCGACCCGCGCAGCCGGCGGACGATGTGGACGATCATCCGGGAGCTGGTCGCCGACGGCGTGACCATCTTCCTCACCACCCAGTACCTCGACGAGGCCGATCAGCTCGCGGACCAGGTCGCCGTACTGGACCAGGGCAAGTTGGTTGCCCAGGGCACCCCGGACGAGCTCAAGCGGCAGATCCCCGGGACGCATGTCCGGCTTCGGTTCGCCGATTCCGAGCAGCTGGCCGCGGCCGCGCAACTGTTCGCCGACGCGACCCCGGACGACGAGTCCTTGACCCTGCGCGTCCCCAGCGACGGCGGGACCAGCTCGTTGCGCGACCTGCTGAACCGGCTCGACGAGTACGCACTCAGTGCCGAGGAGTTCTCGGTGCACACCCCTGATCTTGACGACGTTTTCCTCGCCCTGACCGGTCACGCCACGGAGGTACCCGCGAAATGAGCACCACCACCAAGTCCCCGTCGCTCGTCATGGTGCGCCGCGACGTCAAGCACCTCACCCGCAACCCGACCAGCATCTTCAACGCGATCCTGATGCCGGTCGTGATGATGTTCATGTTCGTCTACCTACTGGGTGACGCCTTCAGTGTCGGCGTCGACTACGTCGATTACGCGACACCCGGGATGATCCTGATGGCCGTCTGCTACGGCCTCGGCGGTACGGCGATCGCGGCCAACGCCGATATGACGAAGGGCATCATCAACCGGTTCAAGGTGATGGACGTCCCGCGGTCCGCGGTCCTGACCGGCAAGGTCGTCTCCAGCGTGCTGATCAACCTGATCGCGATCGTCGCGCTGCTCGGCGTCGCATTCGCGCTCGGCTTCCGCCCGTCGGCCGGTCTCGTCGACTGGCTCGCCGTACTCGGCCTGGTCCTGCTGCTCGCGATCTCGGTCGGCTGGTTCACCGTCGCGCTCGGCCTGTCGGCGAAGTCGCCGGAGACGGCCGGGATGGCCGCCATCCCGCTGGTCATGCTGCCGTTCTTCAGCAGCGCGATCGTGCCGGCCGACAAGATGGGGCCGGGGGTCAAGCAGTTCGCCGAGTACCAGCCCTTCACCCCGATCATCGAGACCCTGCGCGGACTCCTCAACGGCACACCGCAGACCTCCGACGTACTGCAGGCCGTCGGCTGGTGCCTCGCGATCGCGATCGTCGGCTACTTCTGGGCCTCGTCCACCTTCACGAAGCGAGCGTGACCGCGACCAGCTGGTTCCAGTCCGCTTGCGCACCTTCCGCAGCCGCCTCGGCGTACTCCGCGTCGCCGAGGCGGCTGCGCGTTGCCTGCTCTATCCGGGCGAAGTCCGGGTTCGAGCGATCGGGCAACCCCCGTACGGCGGTACTTGCCGCCAGCAACCGTACGGCGTCGGCGTACCGTTCACGGCGGAGCGCATAACCGGCCACCCCGACGAGCACGCCCGCGATCCCGCTGGCATGTCCGGTCTCGGTCGCGGCTGCACACGCCGCCGCCCAATGCTCCCGAGCCTCGTCGAGATCCTCGGCGATCGAGCCCAGCAGATCATGAGTGAGGGTGCGAATGTTCGGTTGCTCAGCCGCTTCGCCGAGGAGGCTGGTGATCGTGGTCAGCTGCGCAAGCACGTCGGCCGCATCGCCACGCCAGCGAGCCAGCGTTGCCTTCGAGAGGGCAAGGTTGGCCAGGGAACCCGGCCAGTTCACCTGCTCAGCAAGGCGTTGTGCCTCGGCAAGAGCCGCCGCGCTGCGCTCGGGGTCGTCCAGCAACCAGTAGAGCTCAGCCTGCCGGGACCGCATCCGGACCACGTCGTCGGTGCCGCTGATCTCGGCGATGATCTCGATCGCGTGGTCGTAGTGCGCGCACGCCGCCGCGAACTCGCCCCGGGTGGCGATCCGGTCGGCCAACTCGGAGAGCGCGAACGTGATGCCGAACCGCTCGCCGATCACCTCGAAGTCGGCTAGCGCAGCCTTCAGATAGTTGTCCGCCTCGTACCCACCGTGGCCGAGGATCACTCGCATCTTGCCGAGCTGCAGCTGCCCGAGAGCTCGCACCCACGGATCGACGCTGTCGAGCAACGGTTCCCAGGCCGGGAGGAAGTCGCCGGGCGACTGCAGCATCCGCTCCAGCGGTTCGACCAGCTGCAGCACCGGGTTGACGAGCTGAGTGCGCTGGCTGATCCGGTGGATCTCGTGGATCCACTCCCGAGCCAGATGCTCGTCACCCGGTCCCGAGTTCAGGAACAGGATGAACAAGGAGTAGACCATCGCCCGGGTCTCGTCAGGAACCTCACCCGGCGTATCGATGGCCGCCTTGATCAGGTCGTTGCCCTCGGCCTTGTGCCCGCTGAGCCACCAGTACCAACCGGCAACCGAGGCGAGCCGCATCGCCGCGGCCGCCTCGCCGGCCGCGATCGCGCCGCGCATGGCCGCACTGATGTTGTCGTGATCGGCGTCGAGTACAGCCAGCCACTCCAGTTGCTCGGCGCGGCGAAGATGCGGGTCGGCGGTCGCGGCCAACTCGGTGAAGTAGGTGAGATGCGCGTGCCGGGTCAGTTCCACCTCATCCGCATCGGCAAGGCGTTGCGCGGCGTACTCCTTGATCATCCCGAGCATCCGGTACCGCGGCGTCTTGTTGCTATCAGCAACCACCAGTGACTTCTCGGTCAGGGCGGTCAGCAGCTCCAGCGCATCCGCCGTACCGCAGACTTGTTCGGCAGCGGCCAGGCTCGCGCCGCCCGCGAAGACCGAGAGCCTGCGCAACACCATCCGCTCGTCGTCGCTCAGCAGCTGCCAGCTCCAGTCGATGACCGCGCGCAACGTGCGTTGCCGGGGGAGCGCCGTACGGCTGCCGCCGGTCAGCAACCGGAACACATCGTCGAGCCGATCCGCGAGCTGGTCGAGGGACATCGTGCGCAACCGCGCCGCGGCGAGCTCGATCGCCAGCGGCATCCCGTCGAGCGCCCGGCAGACCCGGGCCATCGTCGCGAGGGTGTGCGCGTCGGTCCCGAGATCCCGTACGGCGCTCGCCCGGTCGCGCAGCAGTTGGACAGCAGGCGAGGATTCGGCGTCGGCGTCCGCCGTCGGCAGGGCCAACGGTACGACGCGCCACAGCGCCTCGCCGGTGATGCCGAGTGGCTCCCGGCTGGTCGCGAGGATCCGCAGCTTCGGACACTGCCCGAGGACGCGCTCGGCGAACCGTGCTGCCGAGTCGATCACGTGCTCACAGTTGTCCAGGATCAGCAGCGCCTCCCGGTCGCGGAATGCGGCGATCACGCGCTCGGTGGGGTCCACCTCTTGGGCGTCACCGAGCAGGCCGTCCCGCAGACCGAGTGTGGCGATCGCGGTCTGGGCGACATCCGCCTCGGTCCCGATCGGGGCGAGCTCCACGAACCACACGCCATCCGGCAGTACGTCGGTCAGCGTGCGGCCGGCTTCCGTCGACAGCCGAGTCTTCCCAGCACCGCCCGGGCCGATCAGAGTGGTGAGCCGATGGGTGGCGACCAGTTCGCGGACTTCGGCGACGTCGGCCGCCTTGCCGATGTAGCTGGTGAGCTCCGCGCGCAGGTTCGTCTCGCGGTTCGGCTCATCGCGCCGTACCGACTCGCCGCGCAGCAGCGCGACGTGCAGCGCGGAGAGCTCCGGCGAGGGATCGACGCCGAGTGTTTCGACGAGGGCATCGCGGGTGCGCTGGTAGACGAGCAGTGCCTCGGAGTCACGCCCGCTCGCGGCCAGTGCCTGCATCAGCGCACCGACGAGCCGCTCCCGCACGGGATGCGCGGCGACGAGATCGGTGAGCTCGGTGACCAGCTGAGCACCCCGGCCCCGGGCGATCTCGGCATCGAACCAGTCCTCGGCCACGGTCAGCCGCAGCCCCTCCAACCGGGTCACGGCCGCGTCGAACGCCGTACTGTCCTGGAGCCCGACGTCCTGGAGAGCGGAGCCACGCCACAGGTCGAGCGCCTCGCGCAACCGCCCCTGCCCGAGCAGCCGCTCGAACCGGACCGCGTCCACCGCGTCCGGCTCGATCACGAGCCGATACCCGTCCGGCGTACCTTCGACGGGGATCACCTTCCGCAACCGCGAAGCCAGCCGCTGCAGTGCGTTGGCAGCCTCGGCCGGCGGCTGCTCACCCCACACCCAGTCCGCCAGCCGCGCCTTCGGAACCAACTGCCCCGCGTCAAGTGCTAGCGCAACCAGCACACCCCGCAACCGCGCGCCCGGCACGTCCACGAGGACGCCATCATCCCCACGAACCTCGAACGGCCCCAGCATCGCGATCTGCACCCCGCAGATCTTGCCATCAAACTCCGTGCCGCTCCGGGGCAGCATCGGGTAGAACGGGTGCGGGCGCCGATCGTTGCGACACCAGCAGTGCGATTCCGGCGATGAACTCGGCCGCGATGATCGGGTAGACCGAGCCGCGCTCGAAGGCCGAGGCGATCGTGCTGCCGCCGACTGCGCCCATCACGGCCAGCGATAGCAGGCCGAGGAGACCGAGGGCGATTCCGGCGATACCCCAGCGCGGGTGGGTGGCGCGCAGCCGGTGACCGACCACGATCGAGGCCGCGTTGCCGCCGACGATCAGCAGCGCGGCGCCGAAGATATGGACGATCAGCCCGCCATCGGCGCCGGCCGCCTCCGGGGAGCCGTGGAACAGACCGACCAGCAGGAAGCCGAGCGCGTGCACCAAGCCCAGTACGGCATAGATCCACGGCCGCCGTCCTGGCAGCAACCGGTAGAGCAGCACCGCCGCCAAACCGAACAGCAAGCCTTGCACGATGAAGCTGGTGTTCATCAGCGTGTGCAGCGGTGAGCAGATCAGCCGGCCGCCCATCTCACCACCACACGACGGCACGCCGAGGTCACTGATGTTGTTGTGGGCGTAGCTGTACGCCGGGTTCTCCCACGCAGCCGCCGTCACCGCCTCCAGTACGACGTACTGGATCGCAGCAACGCTCAACGCCAGCGCCGCCACAGTCGTCTTGATCGATCCCATGGTTCCGTCCTTCGCATCAGGAAGATGCAGACCCGAGGGCGGTGGAATGCTGCAGAAAGTAGTGCCTCCCTGGCAAACGGTAGTGCAACAGCCCAGTGGTCAGTGGGATGTGAGGCGAATGCCGGTCCGGAGATGGAAATGGCGACCGGAACTCAGATGGCTCACGAACGCCCGCTGGAGGGTGGTGTCCTGCGGGACGCGGGCGAGGTCGTCGGCGGTGAGCGGGCCCTCGGGCGGTGCGAGCTGGAGCGCGAGCCGCATCAGCTCGTGATCACCCTCGTACGGCGTACTGGGCGGGAGCAGCGGGAGGATCGTGAACCGGCGCTGGAAGGTGAGGATGTTGGACTCCGCCGGAAGGTATTCGGCCAGCTGCGGGTCGAGGAGCCAGGACGGGCAGACGAATCCGTAGATGGGCTCGTTCGGGTACCACTGCGGGAAGAACTGGGCGGCCGCGGTGATCGACTGCTCGGAGACGGTGGGGTCCAGCGGGCCGATCGGCGGCACGTGGATCATCAGCAGATGGCCGGAAACCCCGTCCCCGAGGCCGAGATGCGTGCGGGTGAACGAATGCCGCCCAATCTCGTAGTCGGCGCCCCGGAACCGAAGCGGCGGTCCCCACAACGGCATCAGCCCGACACCGGACCGGCCGTAGATCTCGCGATGACTACCCATCACTCCACCCAGTGCGCCGACCGTCGCCCTGGTCACAGCCTCCGGAACCCCGCGCCGAGCATGCACCTCAAGCAACCGCGGCAGACCGGACAGCAGTGCCCACGCCCACGCGTACATCCCAACCTGCGTTGACGATTCCGGCACGACTGGCCAAGCTCGATGTCCGGTCGACGGCAACGGCTTCTCCAGATTCTGCTCCAGGTTTGTGGCCAGCGCCGACGTGAGCACCCACCACTCCGGGTGCTTCTCCGGATCCGGCCGCGCCGCGAGCATCTCCCGGCGATCCCGCTCCGCGACCCCGCAGTACTCGAGCAGCTCCGTCGCATTCTCTGGAAGTTGCACGTCGCTCGCCGTCATCCCCGCGAACCGTGTACACCCCTCGCCCGAGAACCCCAACCGCTCCGCCGCCGCACCCGCATCCATCTCCCGACCACATCACACGGGCCGCCCAAACCGCACGACTCCTGTGACCCACCTCACAACGACCGATACAACCAGGGCCCCGTGCAGCTCACGAACCCCGCCTTGCGATAGAATCCCGCGACCCCCTCATCAACCGCCGACACGAAAACCACCTCAACCCCAAGCCCAGCCAGCCAACCGCGACACTCGTCGAGCAGAACCCGCCCAACCCCACGACCACGGCTCGCTGCATCGACAACCAGCTCCTCGACCGTCCCGTAGCCGCCGTACCCGTAGTCCACAAACGTCACCACCCCAACCCCGACGACCACGTCCCCGTCCTGCGCCACAAACGTCCGAGCCTCCTGCCGCACCCGAGGCAGTGACATCTCCTCCGGCA
>NZ_SMKA01000348.1 GCF_004348455.1 Kribbella albertanoniae | reverse complement strand
ACGACAAGCAGCCTCTTCATGGAGTGAGGGTCCGGCGGGTGCGTGACATGGGCGTGTCATCCGCATCTCAGCTCGTCTGTCCACCGGTTGGGGGACAGCGGGTCAGCCGGGTGGTGCTCCCTGGGGACGCGGCTGCGGCGGGAGAGTGAGGGTATGGAGACAGACAAGGCTGTGAGGGTGCGGGGGCTGGTGAAGCGGTACCCGGACAAGGTGGCGGTTGCGGGGGTGGATCTGGACATCTACCGCGGTGAGGTGTTTGCGCTGCTGGGGCCGAACGGGGCTGGCAAGACGACGGCTGTGGAGATCCTGGAGGGGTACCGGCGGGCTGATAAGGGGGAGGTCGACGTACTGGGTAGTGATCCGGCGCGGGCCGATCGGTACTGGCGGGCGCGGATCGGGATCGTGGCGCAGTCGTCGCGGGACGAGGCGGAGCTGACGGTGGCTGAGTTGGTCCACCACTTCGCCGGGTACTACCCGTCGCCGCGGGATCCCGAGGAGGTGATCGCGGCGGTCGGGCTGGAGGAGAAGCGGAAGACGCGGACCCGGAAGCTGTCGGGCGGTCAGCGGCGCCGGCTCGATGTCGCGCTCGGGGTGGTCGGGAATCCGGAGTTGCTGTTCCTGGATGAGCCGACGACCGGGTTCGATCCCGAGGCGCGGCGGCAGTTCTGGACGCTGATCGAGAATCTGCGCACCGAGGGCACCACGATTCTGCTGACCACGCACTACCTGGACGAGGCCGAGCAGTTGGCCGACCGGGTCGGTGTCATCGCTGACGGGAAGATGCTCGAGGTCGCGACGCCGGAGACGCTCGGCGGGCGGGGCGCTCGGACTGCCCGTGTCTCCTGGCTGGCTGCGGACGGCCTGCGGGAGATCCGCACCGACACCCCGACCGCCGAGGTGTCCCGGCTTTTGGCGCAGTACGGCGGCGAAGTACCGGAGCTGCAGGTCCGTCGGCCCAGCCTGGAAGACATCTATCTGGAACTGATCGGCAAGCCGACCGCGGCCGATGTCGACCTGGAAGGAGCAGTCCGATGAGCACCACGGTGAACCTGCCGTCGCCGCTGAAGGTCGGTGTGTCGCGGACCAAGCTCGAGGTGAAGGAGTTCTTCCGCGAGCGGGAGCAGCTGATCTTCACGTTCTTGTTCCCGATCATCTTCCTCGGCATCTTCTCGGCCGTGTTCAGCGGCACCGACTTCAGCGGCGGGGTCACCGCGGCCACCTACTTCACTCCCGGGATGATTGCCTCCGGCATCTTCTTGTCCAGCTTCCAGTCGCTGTCCGTCTCGATCGCGATCGAGCGCGACCAGGATGTGCTGAAGCGACTGCGCGGTACGCCGATGTCGCCGCAGTCGTACTTCGCCGGGAAGATCGGGCTGGTCCTGATCACGTCGATCCTGCAGTTCGCGCTGCTGCTGCTGATCGCCGGTCTCCTGCTCGACGTCGCGATCCCGGCCGAGCCCGAGAAGTGGCTGCGGTTCCTGTGGATCTTCATTCTCGGTACGGCGTCCGGTTCGGTGCTCGGGATCGCGTTCTCCGTCGTACCGCGGTCCGGCAAGGCGGCGTCCGCCGTCGTCACCCCGGTCGTCCTGCTGCTGCAGTTCATCTCCGGTGTGTACTTCGTCTACAGCAGCCTGCCGGCCTGGATGCGGTCGATCTCGGAGTTCTTCCCGCTGAAGTGGCTGGCCCAGGGCATGCGGTCGGTGTTCCTTCCGGACAGCTTCGAGTCCGTCGAGCCGGGTGGCTCGTGGCAGCTGGGGACCGGGGCGATCGTGCTGAGTGTCTGGCTGGTCGTGGGGCTCGTCATCGCTCAGCGGGTGTTCCGCTGGACGCGCCGGGACGCGGGCTGATGGAAGATGGACACCATGGAGGCGACCACGACGCGGGAGGACCAGGTGATGGGGGCCCGCACCCTGCTTGGATGGAACATCGTCTTCTGGGTCCTGCTCACGATGACCCTGGCCGTCTCGGTCACCTCGGAGCTCAGCACCTCCCACCGGTGGATCGTCGCCGGCGCAATTGTGCTGCTGGGTACGGCGTACCAGTTCATCGGGCGGCCGGCCATCGAGTCGCGCCGGTTCGTGCCGTCGCTCATCTACCGGCTGGTGCTGATCGGGTGCCTGATGGTGCTGGTCGGACTGAGCCCGACCTCGGTGTTCATGATGTTCATCCTCTCGGCCCAGGTCTGGCTGCTGTCGGAAACCCTGCGGGACGGGATCGGGTTCAGCCTGGCGCTCGTGGCTGGGTGCGGGACCGCGCAACTGTGGAGCGCCGGCTGGGGCTGGGACGCCTTGTGGCAGATCCTTCCGTGGATGATGGTCAGTCTGGTCGTCAGCCTGTTGTTCGGTATCTGGATCAGCCGAGTCATCACCGAGAGCCACCAACGCGCCGTACTGATCGAGGAACTGCGCGCGACTCGCGACGAGCTCGCCGAGGCGCATCACAGCGCCGGTGTGATGGCTGAGCGAGAGCGGATGGCGCGCGAGATCCACGACACGCTCGCACAGGGGATGACGAGCATCGTGATGCTGTCGCAGACCGGTGCGGCCGAGCTGGCCCGCGGCAGTGACGGCGTGGCCGCTCGGCTGGCTCAGATCGAAGCAACCGCCCGGGAGAACCTGGCCGAGGCACGTGCATTGGTTGCCGCGTTCACCCCGGTGGCGTTGTCAGAGGCAACTTTGACCGAGGTACTGCGGCGGCAGGGCGACCGTTTCGCGGCCGAAACCGGCGTGGACGTCCAGGTGCTGCTGGATCTCGACGAGTCCGAGGTCGTCGCGCTTCCCCAGTCCCAGCAGGTCGTTCTGCTGCGGGTGGCGCAGGAGGCGCTGGCGAACATCCGCAAACACGCACGGGCGACGTCGGTGCTGATCACGCTCGGGGTGTCCGCGGGGCGGGTTTGCATCGAGATCCGCGACGACGGGTCGGGGTTCTCGGTGGCTGAGCCGTCGACGGGGTTCGGGTTGGCCGCGATGCGTGGTCGTGTCGAGGAATCCGGCGGTACTGTCCAGGTCGAGAGTTCCCCCGGGCACGGCACTACCGTCCAGGTCCTCATCCCAGTTCAGGAGAGCGCGTGATTCGCGTACTGGTCGTCGACGACCATCCCGTGGTGCGATCCGGCCTGATCGGCATGCTCTCCGTGACCGACGACATCACCGTGGTCGGGGAGGCCGGTGACGGATCCGAGGCCTTGGCCCTCGTCGAGTCGACCCGGCCGGACGTCGTACTGATGGATCTGCGGATGCCACGGACCGATGGGGTGACGGCGACCGGCGCGATCGCGTCCGGGTACCCCGAGACCAGGGTGCTGGTGCTGACGACGTACGACACGGACACCGACATCCTGCACGCAGTCGAGGCCGGTGCGACCGGATATCTGCTCAAGGACACTCCGCATGCTGAGCTCCTGGACGGCATCCGCGCTGCGGCCCGCGGCGAGACCGTCCTTGCGCCGCCCGTTGCCGCTCGGCTGATGTCACGTCTGCGGACACCATCTGCCGTCGCTCAACCGTCACCTCGCGAGCTGCAGGTGCTCGCGGCCGTGGCGCGCGGCCTCAGCAACGCCGAGATCGGCCGCGAGCTCTACATCGGCGAAGCGACCGTGAAGACCCATCTGCAACGCCTCTTCACCAAACTCGACGTCGACGACCGCACCCGCGCCGTCACGGTCGCCATCGAACTCGGGCTGCTGCCCAACCCTCGCTCCGGCTAACCCTCGTTCTGCGTGACCTCATTCGGTACGGCGCCGCCGTACCGGCGGTCGCGCTGCGCGTACATCTCGATCGCGCGCCACAGGTCCCGCCGGTCGAAGTCTGGCCACAACACGTTCAGGAACGCCATCTCGGCGTACGCAAGTTGCCACACCAGGAAGTTCGACGTCCGCTGCTCCCCCGACGACCGCACGAGCAGATCCACCGGCGGCACCTCCGGGTGGTAGAGGTGCCGCGCGATCGTCTTCTCGGTGATCCGGTCCGGACTGAGCTTGCCCAGGGCAACCTCCTGGGCGATCGACTTCATCGCGTCCGCGATCTCCGCCTGCCCACCGTAGTTCACGCAGAACTGCAGCGTGATCGTGTCGTTGTCCTTCGTCCGCTCCTGCGCGTACTCCAGCTCGTCGATCACGCTCTTCCACAACCGTGGCCGGCGCCCCGACCACACCACCCGCACCCCCATCGCATCCAGCTCGTCGCGGCGCCGGTGGATCACGTCCCGGTTGAACCCCATCAGGAACCGGACCTCCTCCGGCGACCGCGCCCAGTTCTCCGTCGAGAACGCGTACGCCGAGATGTACTTCACCCCGATCTCGATCCCGCCCTTGATGACATCCAGCAGACTCGCCTCGCCCGCCTTGTGCCCCTCGGTCCGGGCCAGCCCTCGCTGCTTGGCCCACCGCCCGTTCCCGTCCATGATGATCGCCACATGCTCCGGCACCAGCTCCTTGGGCAGCTCTGGCGGCCGAGCCCCACTCGGATGCGGCTCCGGCGCGACAACCACCTTCTCCCCCACCCGCTCCGACCCACGACCCCGGCGACGACCCAATGGCGACATACCTCAAATCCTCTCCTATCCCCCCACTTCTCGGGGTCGTGGGTGTCGCTTTCGGATGAGTAGCAGCGCGGCTACCAGGAGAGCTGGTAGCCAGCAGAGGAGGAGCCAGGGCAGGCGCCACCACCAGGTGAGCGGGTGGGGCGTGGGGGTGGTTGGGCCGTTCGTTGGTGTTGCTGTTGCGGACCAGGCGACGAAGGCGTCTCCGACCGGGAGCGCGCCGAAGGCGTAGCGCTTCGTCTTCAGGCCAGTGAGCGGGGCTCCGAGGACCTCGCCGACTCGCAGGAGGGCGTCTCCGAGCGGGTCGTCCTGGATCCGGGCCGCCCCGGCCGACACGACGGTGGCGGACAGACTGACACCCAACACCAACGGTCCCGAGTCGACGTCGCCCGAACCGCTCTGACCCTTCGGGTACTCGCGGACGCCAGGCCCGAAGGCAGTCACGAACTTGTCCCGGAACAGCTGGTACTGCGATCGGGCGAACTCGCGGTCGATCTCCGGCAGGAATCGCTGGATGATGCTCTGCGAGGTTGCCCGCGCACCCGTTGGTCCTGGTTCGGCTTGATGCGGCATCAGGCCGGTGCTGGGGTCCAGACGTTGCTGCACCAACCCGAGCCAGCGGCCGCGGGTCTGGGTGAAGTGTGGCGTCGTGAGGCGATCGTGCAGTGCCAAGGAAGCGATCGCCACGGTTGAGTCGACCGGCCAGGCCTGGCCCGGATAGGCCATCAGGTAAGGCGATGCCGCTGCGTCGAAGGCCTTGGAGATCTCCGTCGAGGACTGGGTGTACTCGGTGAGCGCACTGTCGTCGAGGGTGGCGATGGCGCCGCGCAACCAGTTCGTCCAGCCGGCATGGAAGATCCCGTACGGCGGATCGAGGCGCTGCTCGAACGGCGCCGTACCGTCGGTGGACTGCAGACGGTCGAGTGACCAGCGGGCCTCCCGGACAGCCTCTGCTTCACGCTCCGGATGGATTGTTGCCACCTGCACCCAAGTGAGTCCGTACAGCACGTTCAGGAAGAAATATCCCTCGGGGAACAACCCCTGCGACTCATGGTCGGCACCGTCGTCGATCGCCGCCCGCAAGAAGTGGAGCTGCTTGACCGCTCCGCCGACCGGATCCGGCCGCGGGCCGGCCAGGCGCCAGGTCCCGGTGAGGCCGGCCAGCACAGTCACGACGATCAGTCCCCAGCGCAGTGCTTTCACGGCGCGAGTCTGCCACTCCGGAGGGGGCGACCTGCGCCGTGTCATAAGGTTCTGGCCGTGGCTGAAACCGATGTTCTCGTACTGCGGCCGGGTACCGGCCCGCGCCGCCAGGTCTACCGGATCGTCGCCGCCATCTCCGGGGCCTTCGTGATCGCCGGCTTCGTCAACGCCAGCCGGGCCAAGTGGATCTTCGCCATCAGTTGCATCCTGTTCCTGGTGGTGACCGTCGCTGTGTACCTGCGGGTCTCCCGCATCGTCGTCACCCCGACCGAGATCTCGGCGCGCGGTCTGACCTTCCACCGCCGTCGCGACCGCGCGCTCGCCGCCGGGGTGATCCGGGCCACCGTGGTCCAGCCCGGGGCTGTCTCCGAGTCCATCATCATCTGCGACGCCACTGGATACGCCTTGCTCACCATCAACGGCGCCCTGTATTCGGCCGCCGATCGCGACAAGCTGGTCTGGTACCTCGGCCTGCCCACCAATGTTCCGGGCCAGCCGCTCAGCTTCGTCCAGCTGAGCCGCCAGGTACCCGGCTCCGTGAGCTGGGCCGGCCGACACCCGTTCTGGGTCATCGTCCTCTGCACCGTCGGCTTCGCGGTCATCGCGCTGGGCGGCGGCACGCTGCTCTGGCTCCTGACGAAGTAACGCCCTCCTGTACGGCGGCGTTGGGGAGCGCTACCCCACCGAATCGGGCGGTAGAACTCCCCACTCTCCTGCACGATGGTGGGACCGAGAAGCTCCGAGGTCCCGGACAGCTCTGCCGGGGCGCAACTGACGTTGTACGGCGTGCTTTTGTCGGGGCGGGCACTGCTAGTCAGCCGCAGCGGCGAGGCAGCGGGGCGACCTTCACAGGATCGCCGTCTGCGTCGACCAGGACCGGGCGAAGGTCAGTGACGCGGAGTGGGACGGAGCGGGTGAAGTTGAGCGGGATGTCGCCCTCCATGCCGCCACCAGTCCAGTGGACGTTCCAGTAGGCGGTCGCGCTCACCTGGAAGCTGCCGGCCTTCTCACAGCGCGAGGTCTTCTGGTACCTGTGGCCACAAGTCGGCGAGTCTGCGATCTCCTTCAGCGACTTGCCAACCGCATCCGCACGCCTGAACGGCGTACCGGCGCCCTTACAGGTAACGACCTTCCCACCACCCATCGACCACTCGATCCGATCGACCGTCCCAGTCGCCTCGATCGTGACACCCCCAAGAGTCGCCCTCTTGGTCTGCGGCCCAGTAGTCGTCTGTCCCGGATCGGCCACCCACATCCAGACCGGCACATTCACGATGCCCTCCCGAGTGGCGCTCTGAAGGTACGGCGACAGCCCGAGCCGTGGTGCGACGAAACTCATCGTCTCGACCACCTGACGAGCCGCCTCGCGCGGATCGATGGTCGCAGGCTCACCCGGCTCCCGAATGACAGATTCGAACCGCTCGATTCCTTCTGGCCGGCCACCAACCACATCGAGAATGACCCAGCATCGGTAGAACTTCGTGCCCGGCTTGTACGGCGTACCGTCGCCAGTCAGCGTGGACGGCGAGTCCTGCGGCGTCAGATAGCAGCCGGACGCCGCGTCGAAGAACCCGTCAGCCGTTCGGCACGGCAACTTCTCTCCCTTGAAGAAACATCCGGATTCACCGGCGCTGACCGGCTTCTTTCCGTCGCTCTTGCCCGGCGGTGCCGGCTCATCGCCGACCGACAGTTGGCACTCGCCGGTCGAGACGTTGCGTCGGCAGTCAGGTTGGTCCGGTGCCGGGTCAGCCCAGGAAGGTTGAACGCTCAGGGCGAAGGAGATCAGCAGGCCGACGCCCAGAAGTCTGGTCAGCATTTCGCCGCCTTGTTGACGCCGAAGTGTGCCTTCCACACATCGCCGTCGCGACGCATCTGCATCTCATCGAGCCACCGGGTCGGTGTGCCCGGCTTTTTCACGCTTTTTCCCGCCGCGTCGACGGTGATCGATTTCGACGAGTCGAAGCATGCCTGGACGGTCACCTCATCGATGTGTCCGTCCTGGCCCACGGTGCCGGTCTTCAGCGGCTTCGTCCAGATCACGACGATCTGTCCGGTTCCTCGCCATTTCCGTTTCCTGAAGATGGTTGCTTGTTCCAGCTCCGACTTCAGAATTGGCCCGGTGGCGACCTGTGACAGCTGAGCGTCCTTCGTGCCGCCGCTCGCCTGCGTCGCGGTAACTGCTGCGAGGTAGGCGCGGTAGCCCGCCTGCGCACCGTCACCTGCTTCCTTCTGAGGAGCGCTCACAGTCGGGGGCGTCGTGCTCGGGGCGCTGGTCGGCGCCGAGGGGGTGAATGGCGGCGGTTTGGGGTTGTTGGGGCCGCAGGCGGTGAGGGCAGCGGTGAACCCGACGAGGGCCGCTGTTGTGGTGAGCCGCCTGAGCATGGAGCCTCCATCGAAGCGGGCGTTACGGACAGTAGCAGTGTTTCATACGGTTGGTGCTCGGCGACGAAGTTATCCACAGGTGCGAGGGAGCGCGTCGGCTGTGGATAACTGGGGCGGACCGGAGCGGTAGGCAATAGATTCTGGGGATGGGGCCTGAGGCCACGATGGTTCGTGGCAGAAGGGGCTGGTTGGGGGTGCTGTATGCGGTTGTCCGGCGCGGCTGGGGAGTCCTACCACCCGAAATCGACGGGTAGAACTCCCCAGCCCCCGCAATAACCAGCCGACCGGCCGAACCGCGTACACCTACCGGGGACCCCGGACACGCGATCAGATGTCCGAAGTCCCCACCAGGTGACCGCAGTACCACCCGGCCCACCTGCACGCGGCGCAGCAGGCCGCCGTACCTGCAACGTCCGAAGGACGCGCGCGCCTGGTCCTCCGGATCGTCGGACGTTGTGGCGGGGGCGGCGAACCACCCGCACATCAGACAGGAGAACCGGATACCCCTCCTGCCCACGCCCCCAACGACTGCACGCAGGGCCGGCTTCTACTGGGTTAGGTCCAGGTGGGGTAGGGAGCGGAGTTGGTGGTCTTGGTGGTAGGCGAAGAAGGCGGCTATCAGGCCGGTGGCTTCTCGGCGGGTTCGGGGGTCGGCTTGGAGGGCGGTGGGCCAGTCGCCGGTGAGGAGGG
>NZ_SMKA01000347.1 GCF_004348455.1 Kribbella albertanoniae | reverse complement strand
GGGTTAGAGGTCGCGGGCTATGCGGTCTAGGAGGTCGCCGGCTTGGAGGACTTGGGTGCGTTCTTCGGGGGTGAGGCGGTGCAGGAGTTTGTCGAGTTCCTCGGCGGCTTGGCGGCCGGAGTCGGCGACGGTGGTGGCGCCGGCTTCGGTGAGGACGACGGCGGTGGCGCGGCCGTCGACGGGGTCGGGTTCGCGGCGGACCAGGCCGGCTTCTTCCAGGGCCGCGACCGTGGTGGTGGCGGTGGGCTGGGAGCAGGGCACGCGGGCGGCGATCTCGCCGATCCGGATCGGCTGCTCGTCGGCGATCAGCATCAGGGCGAGGAACTGGGTCGGGTGCAGGACAGCACTTCGGCTCCGGCGCAGGTACCGGACGATCCGGTGCATGCTCACCAGCAGTTGCAGGGTCCCCTGCTCCAACGCGATCACCTCCGACGAGAGAAGCTAGATCCTGGCATACGGAACGGCGTTCTCCTACGGCCCAGTGGTGAACGTCATAGGTGGTTTGCGAGCACCCCGAGCGCGAAGGCCAACCCAGCCAGTCCGAGCATGGTGGTGGCGAGAACGATCAACCGGCGATGCAGGGCGGGAACCTCGCCGGCGGTGGCGAAAACCCGGGCCGGCCAGTGCTTCCAGGAGACGTACCAGAAGATGACCGTTGCCATCAGCAACAACAGTCCCTTGACCGCATGGATCCACCAGTCACCCGCATCGAGCAGTAGCAACCCAAGCCCGCTCAGCGCGATCGCGGCGATCAGCCCGACCACCTTCCACCGGTTGCCGGAGGCAATCACCGTGGTGAGCGCCTCCCGGCCGGCCGCGTCCGGACCGAAGTACCGCTTGAGCTTGGGTTGGATGACGAACAACGAGTACGCCATCCCACCGACCCAGGCCGCGGCCAGCCCGGCATGGATGATCGCGAGGACCGCGGTCATCGCGGCGGCGCCCCGAACGCGATCCGCTGATCCCCGCGCGCCGTGAACGGCAACACCCGCTCCTGGTTCGTCTGCTCGATCCGCTTCGCTTCCAGCACACCCAGACGATAACCACCCCCAGGTGCATCCGATCGCCACCGGCCCTCACGTCATGACGAGCAACGAACGGGCCAGTACGACGATTCACGACGTACCCAGATCTGCAACTAACCAACTTCTTATGATCGGATATTAAGTTATCCGATCATAGTCGCCAGGGTTAGTATCGGATATTCGGTTATCCAATGCTAGGCTGCTGCGATGCCATCGGATCGCTCGGCAGCGCACACCATGAAATGGCCCGAGGTCACAGAGGAGAAGCATCCATGGACCTCCCGCATCCCCGACGATCTGGTTTCCCGCTCGGTGCGCGAGCGTCACGCAGGGCCCTACCGATCTGCGGTCACACCGGCGATCGCCCACATCGAGATCGAGCTACCGAGCCGGACACTCGCGCTCGCCGATGAGGCTTCCACCGAGATCGTCAGATTCGACGCCGAACTGGGGACCGATGTGGCGCCCTTCGCAGCCATCCTGCTGCGGTCCGAATCCGCATCCTCCTCGCGGATAGAAAATCTCACCTCAAGCGCGCGAGCGATCGCGTTGGCTGAGCTGGGGAACGACAACCGGCAGAACGCAGCCGAGATCGTCTCGAACGTCCATGCCATGAAGGCCGCCATCGAGCTTTCCGACCGCATCGACGAGAGTGCGATCCTCGCGATGCACTCCGCCCTGCTGATCGACCACCAGCCCGAGATCGTCGGACGCTGGCGGGACCAGCAAGGGTGGATCGGCGGCAATGACTACGGCCCGCACCAAGCTGCCTTTGTGCCGCCCCACCAGGACCGGGTCCCTGCAGCAATGGCGGATCTGATCGAGTTCGCTCAACGGGATGACATCCCTGTTCTGGTGCACGCGGCGCTCATCCACGCCCAGTTCGAGACGGTCCACCCCTTTCCTGATGGCAACGGACGGACCGGAAGGGCCCTCATCCACGCGATCCTGCGACGCCGGGGCTTGACTCGAAACGTCACGATTCCGGTCTCGGCCGGCCTGCTTACCGATACCAATGGGTACTTCGATGCGCTCACCGCCTACCGCAGTGGTGAACCAGAGGTCATCGTCACCCTGATGGCCGAGGCAACCTTCACCGCGATCACGAACGGCCGGCTCCTCGTGCGAGATCTCAAGGGCGCACGCGAGCGCTGGTCCGAGAAGATCGAGGCTCGCCGGGATGCCGTGATCTGGAGGATCATGGATCTGTTGCTCCGGCAACCGGTCGTGGACACCGCCCTCGTTGAGCGCGAACTGGACGTCACCCCGGCGAACGCCGGTCGCGCCCTACTGCAACTGACGTCGGCAGGCGTGACCAAAGAGTTCAGCGACAAGAAGCGCAACAGGATGTGGCAGGCACCGGAGGTTCTGTCGGCCCTGGACGAATTCGCCGCTCGGGCCGGCCGTCGGGGCTGAGCTCACTCGTAGAGGCGGGTACTCCGCACCCCGAAAAGCTTGTCCTGTACGCCGAAATGCGGCGTACAGGACAAACTTGCTTCGACTACTCAGTCCTCGTCGGACTTGCCGGACTCGAGGTTGGTCTTGATCAGGTCCATCACCGAGGAGTCGGCGAGGGTGGTGACGTCGCCGACCTCGCGATTCTCGGCGACGTCGCGGAGCAGGCGGCGCATGATCTTGCCGGAGCGGGTCTTCGGGAGCTCGGCCACGACCATGATCTGGCGGGGCTTGGCGATCGGGCCGATCTCCTTGGCGACGTGGTTGCGGAGCTCCTGGACGACGTCGGGGCCGCCGTCGCCGGCCTCGGAGCGGAGGATCACGAAGGCGGCGATGGCCTGGCCGGTGGTCGGGTCGGAGGCGCCGACGACGGCGGCTTCGGCGACCTTCGGGTGCGAGACCAGCGCGGACTCGATCTCGGTCGTGGACAGGCGGTGGCCGGACACGTTCATCACGTCGTCGACGCGGCCGAGCAGCCAGATGTCGCCGTCCTCGTCCTTCTTGGCGCCGTCACCGGCGAAGTACACGCCCGGCCAGCGCGACCAGTAGGTGTCCTTGAAGCGCTCGTCGTCGCCCCAGAGCGTGCGCAGCATGGCGGGCCACGGCTTGTCGATGATCAGGTAACCGCCGGATCCGTTCGGCACCGGCTTGCCGGCGTCGTCGACGACGTCCACGCTGACACCCGGGATCGCCTTCATCGCCGCACCCGGCTTACCGGCGGTCACACCGGGCAGCGGGGAGATCATGTGCATACCGGTCTCGGTCTGCCACCAGGTGTCCACGACCGGCGCGTTGCTGCCGCCGATGTTCTCCCGGTACCAGATGTAGGCCTCGGGGTTGATCGGCTCACCGACCGACCCGATCACGCGCAGGGTGGACAGGTCGAACTTCGCCGGGATCTCCTTGCCCCACTTCATGAACGTGCGGATCGCGGTCGGAGCGCAGTACAGGATCGAAACCTTGTACTTCTGCACGATCTCCCACCAGCGCCCCTGGTGCGGGGTGTCCGGGGTGCCTTCGTACAGCACGGACGTGGTCGCGTTCGCGAGAGCGCCGTACACGATGTAGCTGTGGCCGGTGACCCAGCCGATGTCGGCCGCGGTCCAGTAGACGTCGGTGTCCGGCTTGAGGTCGAAGACACCCCACTGCGTGTACGACGTTCCGACCAGGTACCCGCCTGTTGTGTGCAGGATGCCCTTCGGCTTGCCGGTGCTGCCGGACGTGTACATCACGTACAGCGGGTGCTCGGCGTCGAACGCCTCCGGGGTGTGCTCGGTCGACTGCTTGCCGACGAAGTCCTCCCACCACAGGTCGCGGCCGTCGACCATGGCAGTCTCCTGGCCGGTGCGGTTCACCACGAGCACGTTGCGCACATCGGGGCAGTCGACCAGCGCGGCGTCCACCGCGGGCTTCAGCGCCGCCGGGGCGCCGCGGCGGTAGCCGCCGTCGGAGGTGATCACGACGCGCGCGTCGCAGTCGAGGATCCGATCCTTCAGCGCTTCGGAGGAGAAGCCGCCGAAGATGACCGTGTGCGGGGCGCCGATCCGGGCGCAGGCGAGCATCGCGACCACAGTCTCGGGGATCATCGGCATGTAGATGGCGACGATGTTGCCGGGCTGGACGTTCAGCTCGAGCAGGGCGTTGGCCGCCTTGCTGACCTCGTCCTTGAGCTGGGCGTAGGTGATCTCGCGGGTGTCACCGGGTTCACCCTCGAAGTAGTACGCGACCTTGTCGCCGAGACCGTTCTCCACGTGCCGGTCGACGCAGTTGTACGCCGCGTTCAGCTTGCCGTCGGCGTACCACTTCGCGAACGGCGGGTTGCTCCAGTCCAGCGTCTCGGTCGGCTCGACGGCCCAGGTGATCCGCTTGGCCTGCTCCGCCCAGAACCCCTCGAAGTCGGCCTCGGCACGCTCGTACGCATCCGCCTTCAGGTTCGCGTTCGCCGCGAGCTCGGCCGGCGGCTCGAACCGACGCTCCTCGTGCATCAGGTTCGACAGGGCTTCACCCTGGGGTGATTCTGCATTCGTCACGTCGACGACTCCTCATCGCTGGCTTCGGCGCGCTGGAGCGCCCGCCCCCTTTCTACCAACGCAAAGCCGTGCGCGGAACCTTGGTATCGCCGAGCAGTCCTCCTCCTGCGCCGAACAGAACCCCTGCCGGGCCAGGCGGTCAGAAGGCCAGTACGGCGGGTGGTCTGCGACTGTTCAGCGCGAAAGCAGCGCGTGATCGGCCGCTTTCGCCACGGCGAGGATGGTCGTGCGCCGTTTCGAAGCGTCCATATCGGTTTCGCCCCGCTGGCGAGCGCAGCAGTCCTGGCCGCTAAGGCTCAGGGTGATCAGCGCGTTCGACCGGCGGAATTTCACCTTGGTGCTCTCCCTGCCGTCGTCGTACTTCTGCGTCGCGATGAAGGCGGCCTCGCCGATCCCGGGCACCTCCTGCACCGCGTAACCCGACTTGCGATCGGCGTCGAGTTGGCCGCCGTACTGGATGGTGACGGCCGGGGCTCCGCCCGACTCGGCGGTGGTGATCTCCGCACGGATCGTCAGTTGCCGCTTGACCGGACCCTTCTGGTACGACGACCAGAAGTGGTCCCTCGGCTGTTTGTACGTCCACTGGCAGTACTTGTACGTGACGAGGAAGTTCCAGGTCTTCTCCTCGGCCGGCCCCAGCTTCGGCCCGACATCCATGATCCGGCGTGCGGTCTCGCGGGGCAGCAGCTCGCAGGAGTTCAGGTCCTTGGCGTACTTGGCCTCCGGCTCGGGCTGGCAGGCAGCGAGCAGGGCAACGGCACTGAGCGCTACAGCGAGCCTGGTCAGGGGCGGCATGCGCGCAGGCTAGGCGTGCCGGGGGTCAGCCTTCGCGGGCGTCCAGGAGCTCGTCCCAGTGGTCGCCGGCCCAGTCGCAGAGCACGTAGACCTGCTGCAGGAGACCGCGGCCGAGATCCGTGAGTTCGTAGGTGACACGTCGTACCGGGGTGGTTTCTTCGGTACGACGAACGAACCCGTCCCGCTCGAGCGCCCGCAGCGACTGGGTCAGCACCTTCGGGGTAACGCGAGCCAGCGGAACGCGGAGCTCGGAGAAACGACGCGGGCCGTCTTCCAGGCACTTGATTACCAGGGCAGACCACTTGTCCGGGCCGATCCGGAACGGGAGCAGGGTCGACGGGCAGATCTCGTCGAACATGTCCGCGCGCAACGCCTCCATGCCTTTGAGAGTATCCAATGGGTAACCAGGGCGTTTTCTACAGTCGCCGGCATGAGCAGAATCATGGTGATCGGCGCCCGCGGGCGCGCAGGCAAGGCAGCCGTCGACGAGGCGGTACGGCGGGGCCACGAGGTGACTGCGGTTGCGCGTTCTGGCGGCGATGGTCTGGTTGCCGGTGACGTGACGGACGTGGACCGGATCGCCGAGTTGGCGGCGGGGCAGGATGCGGTGATCGCCGCGGTGTACGACGGCGGGTCGGATCCGGCCGTGTTCTTCCCTCAAGCCGCTCGTGCGCTGGTCGACGGGTTGGCGAAGGCGGGTGTCGAGCGGCTGGTGTGGGTCGGGTTGTCGTCGATCCTGCCGGCTGCGGACGGCACGCTGCTGATGGACACTGCTGGGTATCCGAATGAGTACCGGCCGTTCTTCCTGGCCCACCAAGTGGCTTTGGAGGTCCTCCAGGCCTCGGCACTCGACTGGGTTTCGGTCGCACCGACCGGCGACTTCAACCACGCTGAGCCGACCCGAACGGGCAGCTATCGGGGCGCGCCGGCGTCTGCGAGCGAGCTCATCTCGTACGCCGACCTCGCGATCGCGCTCGTGGACGAGGTCGACCGCCCGCAGCACCACCGCGCGGCCATCGGGGTCACCTCGGAGCAAGTGGTCTAGTTCGAATGCTCGCCCGGGGCCCCGGATCGGCGATAGTTTGCGCGCATGAGCGGGGCTTCGGAATACATGCAGCAGGCACTGGCGATCGCCCAGCGCGCGGCCGAGACCCAGACCGGAGCGATCCAGGTCGCCGCCAAATTGGTCGTCGAGGCGATGACCAGCGGCCACCGGTTCTGGGTCTTCGGAACCGGCCACAGCCACCTGATCGCCGAGGAACTCTACGGCCGCGCCGGCGGACTGGCCGACGTACGGGCGATCCTCGAACCAGGCCTGATGCTGCACGAGGGCCTGGCCAAGAGTTCACTGCTCGAACGGCTCCCCGGACTGGCCGACGTACTGCTGCAAACCCACGACATCGAGGCCGGCGACGTCGTCCTGATCGCCTCGAACTCCGGACGGAACGCCGTACCCGTCGAGTTCGCCCTGGGCGTCCGGGCCCGCGGCGCCCACGTCATCGCCCTCACCTCGATGGCCCACACCACCGCGGTCACCTCCCGAGCCCCCACCGGCCAACGCCTCTTCGAAACCGCCGACGTAGTCATCGACAACTGCGGCACCCCCGGCGACGCGGTCGTGGCGGTCGACACCACCCCCGAACGAACCGGCGCCACCTCCACCATGATCGGCGCCATGCTCGCCCAGGCTCTAACCGTAGAAATCGTCAGCCGCCTCGAAAACCCCAACGTGCTCCGCAGCCTGAACGCATAATCTTCCCCCGCACGCTCCCGCAGTCGCTCCTTCGTCGCGCCCGCTCCGCGCGCACCCGCCCGCCCTCAGCTCCCAGCGGGCTACCGCCCGACCTTGCTCGCTATCGCTCGCGTCCGACCCAATTGGGCCAGCGTGCACCCGATAACGGCTGTGGCGACCGGGGAGCGCCAGCCCGCGTGATCCGCATGCGCCCTTCGTCGCGCTCGCTCACGGATGACGCTAAGGACATGTAGTAGTCCGCCGACGGAACGCCGTCCACGCCTGCGAGCAGCACTCAAGTTGCCTGGGCGGCAACTACTACCGGTCCTTACCGACGCGCAGACACCCAGAACGAGTCTTCGGCGAGTCGATAGAGTCCCCGCGTGACGAGATCTCCCTGGCATCTGGTGCGCGAGTTCCACGAAGCGTTCGACTTGGAGCGTCCCGACCGGCCTACCCCACCGACCAGCGAACTGAGCTTCCGATGCGTCAAGGACTATGCGATCGGCCTGCTCGGAGCTCATCACTCCACCATCAAAGATGAACATGACGCCGTCGAACCAAGGGTCTCTTGCCGGAATCCAGTCGACGACCAGTGCATCCCGGATTTCCAGATCGAGGCCGATCTCTTCCAGTACCTCACGACGGCATGCCTCAAGGGGAGATTCGTCGAACTCCGCGACGCCACCAGGAATCTCCAGCGTCGGCTTGTAAACCGCCTCGAGAAACAGGATCCGGCCACCCTCATCTCGGATGAGCGCGCCGCCTGCGATGGTCTTGCGCGGAAGCCGTCCGGCGATACCAGGATTGAATTCCTTCTCTGGCTCCCCGTCAGCGGCCAGGTCTTCCTCGCGAATCACATGCGTCACTGATTTGAGCTTTCTGGATTGAGGCCACTCTGTTCAAAGAAGTCACGAACGACAGGAGTAGCAGAGAACGGCCGGAGCTTGGAAGCCAATCGGTTGATGTGCTCGTGAGCACGTCGTGAATCAATGTTGTCTCTCAGCATCACAACTTCGTGACCATACCGGCAGGCGAGCTCCAGCTCCCCCTCACGCGCGGCCGCCATGCCGAGCTGGGTAGCAGCGTAAATACGGCGTCGCGGACGGTCAACGGAGGCATCCCGTACGTCCCCCATCAACCGTCTGGCCTCCTTTGTGTTGCCCAGGTCGTTCCAACAGGTTCCGACGTGGCTGGAGAACTTCGACGAAGACGGCGTCTGGTATGTGCCGGGTAGCACCGCCAACGGTGAGGTCAGCTACGTCATCTTCGGCAACTCCGCGCCTTGGCCGACCGATTCAGAGATTCCGCTCGTCCAGGTCAAAGCTGCGGTCAATCACTTCCGTGAGCACGCAGGAGAACGCTGGGTCGGAGCTGAGTGGAAGCCCTGGCCTGAAGAGGTGCCGCTCTAGTCGTAGGGCGGTGTCCACACTTTAGTGCCGGTATCGGCACTTTAGTGCCGATTACAGTAAGTGATCGGACGAGTGTCGCTGCCGCTTCCCGCAGTTGCCGATCACCACGGTGCGACTGCGGCAACGCCAGCCCGGAGCCGTCGAACGCGGGCGGCAGCCCGCCGCTCCCGGGCGGTAGCCCGGGAGATGCTGGGGGTGGGCGGGAGCGCGCGTAGTCGGCGCGACGTAGGAGTGACGGCGTAGCACGCTGGGGGTGAGAAACCCTAGGTGGCTCGGTAGGCGACGGTTATGTCGTAGCGGTCGGAGCGGTAGGTGCTGCGGCCGAATTCGATGACTTCGCCGGAGGCTGTGCGGGGGGCTGAGGTGATGATGAGGCAGGGGGTGGTG
>NZ_SMKA01000346.1 GCF_004348455.1 Kribbella albertanoniae | reverse complement strand
GGGGTGGATGCTGCGGGCGTGCCGGACTTTGGGGACGGATACGAGCTTCCGCAATCGGTCGGTGTTCGCGCGGGCGTGGCCGGATGGTGATCGCGTTCAGGCGGTCCACGTCTCCACGATCCAGCGCTGGGAAGCCGGGCTGGTCGTCGTACCGCGCGATGCAATCAAACGCTACGAAGAACTGCTCCACCTCCCGACCGGTCAGCTGACTGCGGTATTCGACCTGCTCCCCGGTCTCACTCGCCACCCGCGCCCTCTGCCGACCGCAACCAGCGGCGATCTCCAGCAACTGACAGCACACGGCAACAGAGCTGGCGTACTGCTGGATCAAGTCTGCTCACCCGCGATCGTGACCGGGGCCCAGTGGGACGAGTTGACCGGCCTGCTGACGCAGTGGCCGGCAGCGTTCCTCCCGCCGCGCATGTGGGAAGAGATGGCGCAGCGTCTGCTGATGGAGATGCTGGTCGCTGACGGTACGTCGTGGGCCCAGCGCTACGAGGCGCTCGCCCGGCTGTTCAATCACCCCACCGGCGGTACGGCGGCCATCGACGCCTGCGCGTCCGCCGCCGGCCTCCGGCACCACCAGGCGATGACGTCCACGGTTGCGGCGCTCGGAGCCAGCGATCACAGCGACTCGATCGCGGCGATGGTCTCGCAGGTCCACAATCCCACCAACGACCGCGCCCTGGCCGGGGCTGTTGCCGGCTTGGCCGAGACTGTCTGGCGCGGCCGGCTCAACCCGGCGCAGCGCGGCCAGGTGCTGGCTGTGCTCCAGCCGTTGGCCGGATCCGGTGACACTCTCGACGCCTGGTCCACCAACCTCGTGCAGCGCCTGACGACAACCCCTCCAGTACGGCGAGCGCCCGCGGCACCGGACGATGCGCGTCGCAATGTGGTCGACCGGGTGACGAGCCGCGCGATCGCCCAGGTCGACGGTCCGGATCCGGCCGAGTACGACGTACTGGGTGAAGTGGTGCATTGCCTGCTGTTCCATCAGGATCCGGACAGCCAGCTCGCAGCTTCGTTCACGCTCGCAGCAACGCCGTACCGGCGACCTCTCGCGGCCGCGCTGCGTCAGGAACTCGGGGCCACCCTGGCAGGACCTGCGGGATGGAGCACGACCGTGCTCGCCGCGCTCCGGGCGCTCGGCGGCGAATCGGAACTTCGGCTCGCCGAAAGGATCGTGACCGCTGCCGGGATTCCGGGCGAGACCGTCCGCGTCGCGGCCTTCGCCATCGCTCACCTGGGCGGCGAGGGTAGCGACACCTCAGCGGCGTGGTGGCAGAACGCGATCTCCCAGCAGCTGGCAAGGCCGACCGATCTCGAGATCCTGCGCGGTCTCGCGTACAGCGCAGGCATCACCGGCCGGCGGGCAGCCCTCGAACAACTGCGCGCCGACCCACGCACGCCGTACGACTCCCAGGCCGCCGCGACGTGGTGGCTCGACCTACCCGGTCACGTCCTCATCAGCGCCCACAGCTGATATTTCGAGCGACGGCTGGCACCGTGGCGAGGCATGATCTCGGGGTGGAGTTTGAAGAAGTGCTGACCGGCGGGAACGTGGCCGCGGAGGTCGTCCGGATCGGGTCGACCGTGCGGAAACCCGCGCTGCCTCAGACGGCGGGAGTCGAGGCTGTCCTGAATCACCTTGCAGCTAAGGGATTCGAGGGTGCACCGCGTACGCTGGGGATCGATGAGCGTGGGCGGCATGTTCTCGAATACATCCCGGGCGCTCTGGCCGACACCCTGCTGCCCTTCTCGCTGGAGGAGCTGCAACGGGTTGGGCGGCTGATTCGCGAGCTGCACGACACGATGGAGGGATTCGAACCGCCGGCCGATGCGGATTGGCGAGCCGTGGTTCAGGATCCGGCCGGTGGGGATCTGATCTGCCACGGCGACCTCGCCCCGTGGAACCTGGTTCGCAACGACGACCGCTGGGTCTTCATCGACTGGGACAACGTCGGCCCCGGAACCCGGCTCTGGGATCTCGGGTACGCCGCCACCGGCTTCGTGTCGTTCGCACCGGACGGCGACGTACAGGTGGACGGACCGCGGCTGCGCGCGCTGGTGGACGGCTACGGACTCGATGACGAGCAGCGGCGGGCGCTTCCGGCCCAGATCGCAGCACACACGCGGGCGATGTACGACCTGCTGATCCACGGCCACCGCACCGGCGAGCAACCGTGGTCCCGGCTCTACGACGAAGGCCACGGCGACTACTGGGGACCGACCGCCACGTACATCGAACAGAACCACGACGCCTGGATCACAGCGTTGCTCTGAGCAACCGTCGTACGACGAAAGCCCAGGCAGATCGTGTCTACCTGGGCCGCTCGAAGCTGTATCAGCGGTCGCGTTCGGCGCGAAGGTCCGGCGAGTCCCATCGACCACCGCGGTTCTTGATGTTCTCCGCCGCTGCCGTCTGCCCGTTCTTCTCGAGCCGCTGGACCACCTTGTTGTGAACCTCCATGAGGTGGATCGCCTTGTCTCCCCCTCGGACGTCCCGACGCGCTTCCCTCTCGGCCTTACCCATGCTCAGCTCCTGTGCAGTTCGAAGGTGAGGCCGTCCGCGACCTCCCGGTTGATGGCGATACGACGCGGACCCGCAAATCCCGGTTCCCAGGTTTTTCCGGGCCCCCAGCAACCACCGGTACGACGAGGCTCAGCAGCTGGCTGGGGTACCGCGGCGAGGCGGCACCCCAGCTGCACCTCTACTGCAGAAGGAACGCGTTCGTGATGGTCTGGTCAACCTTGTTGCCTTGGGCATCGGATGCCGTGGCCTTCAGGGAGACCGTCTTCGCACCCGCAGGATGCTTGATGAGGGCGAAGGTCTTACCGCCGGCCGTGGAGAACTTGGCGGGCTTCCAGGTGACACCACCGTCGTGAGAGACGGACAAGGAGCCCAGCCGGCTGCGGTGACCGGCATTGTTGTCGACGGTGATCGGGACCAGCGTCGGGACCTTGGCCGAGGCGTTCGCCGGTGGAGCGAACCGGACTCCCAGCAGCGGCAGCGCGGCCGGTTCGTCACCCGCGACGGTCTCGGAGTGGAACGTCCAGTCGGCGACGATGCGCGACGACAGCGGGTTGTCCCGGGTCGCCTCGGTGTGGAGCTGGTACGTCGCCGGACCCGCCGGGACCGTGAAGTCGTCGATGTACCCCGGGAAGTCACCCTTCGCGACCTCCTTGCCATCCTTCGACAGCACGGTCGTACCCTCGGCCATGGCGTATCCGAAGTTGCCGGGATTCTGGTCGGCGTACAGCGGAATGTTGAGCTCCATCAGATCGCCCTGGCGACCTGCCGCGTCCGGGCTGTCCCGGTACGACGGGAGCCCCGGACCGAAGACCGGCAGACCCCAACGCTCGGTCACCGTCCGCCCGCGCTCGTACTTCTTCGGCGTACTGACGAACTGGTTGGCAAATCCTCGCCAGTCCTCAGGATCCGTTGTCTCGGTGAACGACGGGTACCACTCCGTGCCCGGGGAGTAGAACTCGTCCAGCGTGAACGGCAGCGGCCTCGTGACGATGTAGTCGCGAATACCGTACGTACCGGGCTTGGTGCCAGTGTGCTCCGACCGCACCCGAGCCAGCGAACTGTCGTGCACCCGGTGCACCAGCTTGCTCGGGATCTTGCCGAGGTCGTTGCGCTCCAACTGATAGATGTAGCTGGAGTTGGTCGGAGCCGACTTCACCTCGACCATCATGTAGCGGAACTCGGCCGGTGCCGCAGAGGTCCGGCTCGGCAGCACATACGTGCCCTCGAACGTGTTGCCGACCGTCGTTTGCCCGGTCGCCTCGTCGCCGCCCCAGACGGTGTCGCGATAGAACCCGTACCCCGCGGTCGTGGAGACCGCGTCCGGCTTGTCGACCTGGAACCCGATCGGTACGCCGGAACGCGCGTCGACCGTGATCTCCTTCGACCCGTCGACCGTGAAGGTCGGCTCGGCGAGGTTGGTCGACTTGGTGCCGTCCTCGGTCGCGACGTAGGACTCGAAGTAGTGCTGCCCCTTGACCACTCGGGTGGTCACGGTGCTTCCGTCACCCTCCTTCGGTACGGCGACGGTCGGGTCCACGAGGCCGACGAACCGGAACCAGTAGTTCGCCGTCGGCTTGCCGTCGAAACCGATGTAGTTCAGCTTGACGTCGTAGCTCTCCACCTCACGGGTGACCGCGATCGGCGTCCGCAGCGCACCCGCCGAGACCACGCCGCTGTACACACCATCAGCACCCGGTACGGCGGTGTTGGTGGTGACCGTCGCGGTCGCCTTGCCGCCGGCCGGAACGGTCAGCGACGCCGGCGACACGGTGAACATGCCGGCCGGAGCCGCCTTCCCATCCGGACCGGTGACGGCTGCGCGCAGATCCAGCGTGACCGGAGCCGAGCCGCTGTTGAAGTACGTGACCTCGCGGCTGATCGGCTTGTCGTCGTTGTGCGGCCAGCGCACGACGCCGTTGCTGATACTGCCGACCGAGGCACGGATAGTCGACTTCACGACGGCCGCAACATCGACCCGGCCGGCCCCCTGCTCGAACACACTCAGCTTCGGGTTCGCCTTCGCCGTACCCATCAGGGCGGCCTTGAGCTCACCGGCCTTCCACTCCGGGTGCTGCTGAGCCAGGATCGCTGCGGCACCAGCGGTGTGCGGTGCGGCCATCGACGTACCGGAGAGCTTCAGGTGATCCGGACCGATGTTCGGGTAGTTGGCCGCGAGGTAGCTGTCCTTGGCCTTCGCCGCGACGATGTCGACACCAGGCGCCGTGATGTCCGGCTTGATCGCATCGTCCAGCCAGCGCGGTCCACGGCTGGAGAACTCGGCCAGGTTGTCGTTGTGGTCGACCGCACCCACCGTCAGCCCGGAATCGGCCGACGCCGGACTGCCCGGCGTACCGCCGCTGTTGCCTGCGGACAGGACGAAGAGCGCGCCCGTCTCGGCGGTCAGCCGGTTGACCGCCTGCGACATGATGTTGGTGCCGTCGTCCGGCCAGTCGGAGCCCAGACTCATGTTGATCACTTCGGCACCGGAGCGCGCGGCCCACTCCATCCCGGCGATGATGCCCGAGTCGTAGCCGCCGCCCTCGTCGTCCAGGACCTTGCCGTTCAGCAGCTTGGCGTCCGGCGCGACGCCGCGGTAGACGTCGTCCTCCCCGGTCACGATCGACGCGACATGCGTGCCGTGGCCGAACTTGTCCGCCGTACCGCTCGCACTCCCGGTGAAGTCCTTCGCCGCAACGACCGCGTCCTTCAGGTCGTCATGCGTGGTGTCGATCCCGGTGTCCAGTACGGCGACCTCGGTGCCCTTGCCGGTCAGCCCGCCCTTCCACGCCTCGGGCGCGCCGATCTGCGGCACACTCTTGTCCAGGAAGGCCCGAACCGGTCCGTCCAGCCGGATCCACTGCTTGCCCTTGGCACGCAACGCCGTACGGGCACCAGTCCAGTACGGCGTCTCCTTGCCGATCCGAACCGCCGTACCGTCAATGCTCGGCAGGCTGCGCGCGTGGCTCGCACCGGACCGCAGTGCCACCGGGCCGCTGACGATCAGCGGGATGTCGGCGCGCGACTTGTCGCCGTACCCGTTCTTGATCAGTTGCGTGACGTTGAACAGCCGCGCATCCAGCTCACCGGACCGGACCGCCGCCTCCGCGTCCAGCGGGAGCACGGTGAGATCGCCGTTGATCTCCTTGCGCTGGACGAACTTGACGTTCTCCCGGCCCTTGCCCGGACGGACCTTGGCCGGCTGGTCACCGCGCAGGGTGACCCGGTCGCCGGTGATCAACGTGATATCGCCGGAGACTCCGTGTCCGGCCGGCTTCTGCGCCGTTGGTTTGTCGTTTCGCGCTTCGCCCGCTGTCGCCGTACCGCCGAACATGCTGCTCCCGGCGACCAGTACCGCCACGGCAGCCACGACGGGACGACTACGTCCCTTCCTCATAGCACCTCCACTGAGTCCTCACAGATGGGTGGACATAGGGGTTTATGTCCGGGAGGTGCGAAAAGTTGACAAGGGCCCGCGCATTTGACGGTCGTCGAATCGACCTTAGGAAGGATTGACGTCCTTGAGGAACACGATTCCGTCGATGCTGGGGAGGTGGTTCGGCTGCAGAGCGGCGTACCCGAACCAGGGGGAGACTCTCGGTTTCAGGGATGCGTTGAGGGTGCGGGGATCGATCAGCTGCTGGTCCTGTGCGTAGAGGACGCCCTCGATGGTGCCCGCAGGCGGAGTGCCGACTTCGCGGTGCTGCATGGTCCCGAGCGCGGTCGCGAAGAAGGCGTACTGCGCGCCGAGATGCGCGTTGACGAGCGCACCGGCGCTCCACCATTCGTGGTTGGCGCCGGCCATGTTCATGCTGCTCTTCTCCCGCTGCAAATGACCGTTGTGCGCGAACACCAGCGTCGGGCCGCGGTCGACGAGGTCGAGCAGGTTGGCCGCCATCATCGAGTCCCGCTGGGCGAGCAGGCGCGCGATGCGGCGGTCGGACTGGTCAGCCATCCAGTAGTGGTAGCGCAGGAGCCCGGTGGCCGTTCGGGCATACAGGCGGGCGCGTTGCCAGTCCTCGCGGGATGAGGCTGCGATCAGGTACGGCGTTTGGGTGTCGACGAGGACCGCGAGATCCCCTGCGATCAGTTGGAGGCGTTCGGCATCAGCGGTCTGGCCGATGGATTGGGTCGGATCCATCATGGTGGCCGGGTTCGTCCAGCGGTCGTCCGAACCAAGCAGGTCGTCGAGAGCGTCCGACGTACAAGGAAGCAGGTCGGCATCGAGCCAGTTGGCGAGGTAGGCGTGGAGCGTGGTGAGGACCGGGCGTGGGCCGGCCGGACTGCTGGTCTCCAGCGGCCCGTCGAACCCGGCGAACCGCACCTGGTCCACGCGTCCCTGGTTGAAGGTCCGCATCCATTCCACCAATTCGCGGTTCCCCGCCAGCCCACCCCACTCATGACTGAACCCGCGCGCCATCACCTCGTCGAGCTCCCCTTTGCCCGAAGTCACGTAGTCGTCCACCACCAGGCCCATCAGACAATCGGACTCGACCGTGATGGTCCGATACCCCTCGTCCTCGACCAGCCGCCGAAACACCTCGTTGCGCAGGCGGAGCAGATCGTTCTCCAGATGCGTCGGTTCACCCAACGCCAGCAGTCGCGGCTTGTTCGCCAGTAACTTCAGCAGATCCATATCTTCAACTTTATCGTTGAACCTCGTTATTGAATCTTCAGAACCAACATGAGGCTCAACGGCTACTGCAAACCTTCAACTGACGGGATCCAGATGATCGACGAGTTCGCCAAGGCCTACCTGCACGACGCACTCCAGTGGGCGCGCGCCGACCTGGTCCGGAAGCTCGAGGGCCTGTCCGAGTACGACGTCCGCCGTCCCCGCACGCTGACCGGGACGAACCTGCTCGGCCTGGTCAAACACCTCACCCTCTCGGAGGCCCGCTACTTCGGCCAGATCTTCGACCGTCCGTACCCCGAACCCATCCCCAGCTTCGACGACCCAACCTTCAACACCAGCGACTACCTCTGGGTCCGCCCCGACGAATCCCGCGCCGACATCCTCAACGCCTACACCCGCGCCTGCCAGCACGCCGACAACACCATCACCACCCTCCCGATCGACGCCCCCGGCCACGTCCCCTGGTGGCCCAGCCCGGACGTCAAACTCTTCAACGTCCTCGTCCACCTGCTCAACGAAACCAACCGCCACCTAGGCCACGCCGACATCCTCCGCGAAGAACTAGACGGAGCCCTCGGCTCAAACCCCACCCCCACCACCACCGACTGGGCTCCCCACCGCGCGAGAGTCGAGCAAGCCGCCCGCGAAGCCAAGGACACGTACTAGTACCTGCCCCAGCCATCTGCCTGCCGTTTCCAGGCGGGGCCGTCCGCCGGCGAGCCGACCAGTACGTGTCGTTAGCGACGGATCTTCCGACCGACAGGACGTATACGACCACTTGGACGCTCAGGCGGCGGCGGTGAGCGTGGCGGTGGTGTCCGGTATGCCTATACGTCCTGTGCTTCGGAGGATCGATCCGGCGTGAACCGTAAATGCGTTGCGGCAACTGGCGCATCCGGGGAGTTTGGGGTGATGGCGTCGGTGCTGGTGGTCGGAGGTCCGGGAGCCGGCAAGTCCTCGGTCGCCGAGGAACTGCGGCGCCGCGGACTGCGATCGGTCGACGCGGACTTCGTCCTTGCTCGGTGGGAGCGCCCCGACGGATCCCCGGTGCCGTTCCCCGCGGAGGCGCCCTCGATGGAGTGGATCCAGCGACACCGCTGGCATTGGGTCGCCGAGCGCGTCGACCAGGTACTGGCTGAGTCACCACTTGTCGTCTGCGGCACCGCCGCGAACATGGGCGACTACCTCGCCCGCTTCGATCTGCTGATCCTCCTCCAGGTCGACGAGCTGACGATGACCCGGCGACTGAGCGACCCACGTCGTACCAACGACTTCGGCAAATCCAAGGCCACCCTGCAGTGGTCCCTCGACTGGCGTCCCCAGTTGGAAGCCGAGATGCTCGCCGCCGGCGCCCACCCCGTCGACGCCCGCCAGCCCCTCGCGGCCGTCACCGACGAGGTCATCCACCTCGCCACCACCGCCGGCATCCCCCTCCCCGTCGCCAAGGACACGTACTAGTACCCGCCCCAGCCGTCTGTCCGCCGGCTCCAGGCGGGCCCGGCCGCCGGCGAGCCGACCACTACGTGTCGTTGGCGACGGATCTTCCGATCGACAGGACGTATACGGCCACTTGGGCACTCGGCCGGCGCTGGTGAGCGTGGCTGCGATGGGCGGTGGACCTATACGTCCTGTGCTTCGGAGGATCGATCTGGGCGTAAAGGGGCGGCGGCCGGGTGGTTGGGGAGGCAGGG
>NZ_SMKA01000345.1 GCF_004348455.1 Kribbella albertanoniae | reverse complement strand
ATTTGAACGGATAACCCCGCAGGTTGTCGCTTCTCCCTTCAAAACTTGAGGGGAGAACCAGCACATTGAGGGGATATCCGGGCTCGTTGCCGGTCCGTACGGCGGCGGTGGTAGCGGACCGCTCGGATGCGGCTGGGAACCTGCGGCGGTCGTGACGGGTCGCTCGGATGCGGACGGAGACCTGTGGCGGTGGTTGCTCGCCGATGCGGCCGGCGTTACAGGAGAGGTGTGGCTGGGAGGGTGCCTGGCTGGGCGGGATGGCCAGGCCGGCGGGCAGACGTGAACGAGGTCTGGGGCTGACCGGTTGCGGTTGCTGCCGACGGCGGCGAGGCCTGTCTGCCGACCCATCGCGCCCGCTGCCCTGGACGATCTTTCAGCACGTTTGAGGCAGATCGGGCTGCTCGGGGGTGCTGTACGCGGTTGCCCGGCGCCGCTGGGGAGTCGTATCCCCCGAAAACGACCGGTAGAACTCCCCAACCCTCGCAATAACCAGCCGAACGGCCGAACCCCGTACACCTACTGGGGACCCCGGACACCCGACCAGATGTCCGAAGCCCCCAGTAGGTGACCGCAGTACACCCCGCTCACCTGCACGCCGCGCGGCAGAGCGCCGTACCCGCAACGTCCGAACAACCGGAGGGCCCGTCTCCGGCTGTTCGGACGTTAATCGCTGCTCCGAGCTAACGTCCGAAAGATCGGAGGGCCCGCCTCCGGTTCTTCGGACGTTGTGACGGGCAGGACGGCGCACCACCCGCGCCGGACTGGACAACCGGCCCCTCCCAAAAAAATCGGGGGTGCCCCTTGAGGTGGAGGGTTGCCCGCTGAGGTGGAGGGTTGCCCGTTGAAGTGGGGGGTTGCCCATCAGAAAACTCAGGGGGCAACCCCCTGGTTGAGGGGGCAGGCTCCCGGGCAGGGCCGGCCGCCCCCACCCCAAACGCCGCCGGCCAACCGCGACCCGGCGCGCTGCCACCACCGTGACGTCAACCCCGATTTGCCTGGATAGGCAGCCAAATCGGGGGTTCTGCACCTTTGACCACGGTGCATAACCCCCAACCACGGTGGCCAGCCAGCGAAATGGGTCAGGGGAGGTTGGTGAGGAAGGTGAGGGTGCGTTGGATCAGGAGGATGGCTGCTTCCTGGTCGTGGTCGGCGAGGGACGAGTCGGCGAAGAGGTGGGATTTGCCGGGGTAGAGGAAGAGTTCGGCGTCGGCGGGGTTCGCAGCCACCAAGGCTTGGGCGGACGCCAGGTCACCGTCTTCCTCGGTGAACCAGGGGTCCTCGTCCATCCCGTGGATCTGCACCGGAACCCCGGCCGGCCAGGTTTCGCTGAACTCGCCGACCGGCAGACACGAGTGGTAGAAGAGACCGCCGCGAGCGCCGGCGCGCGTCTGAGTCAGTTGCTGCGCGGGCATGACTCCCATCGAGAACCCCGCGTAGACGACGCCCGACGGCAGGTCCTGGGCATAGGCGACGCCGGCCTCGAGCAGCTTGCCGAAGCCGATGCTCTTTCCGTACGCCATCCCGTCCTCGATGGTGTCGAACGTGTTGCCGTCGTACAGGTCGGGCGTGTGGACGGTGTGCCCCGCCTGGCGGAGTTCCTCGGCGAAGGCCTTGACCCCGTCGGTCAGCCCCTGCGAGTGGTGGTACAGCACGACCTCGGTCATCTTCAGCTCCAATGATCCAAATATCTCGAACAATCGGGAATGCTAGTCTGTTCGACCGTGACAGGCAACAGCCCCGCGGTCCCGGACTACGAGCTCGCGGAGACTCTCGAGCTGACGACCGCCGAGCAGGTGCGGGCGATCGCCGACCCCCTCCGTACGACGATCCTCGGCCTCCTGCACGAGCGCGCCGCGACCGTCACCGAGCTGGCCACCGCGGTGAAACGACCGAAGAGCACGGTCGCCCATCACGTGAAGGTGCTCGCGGACGCCGGCATCCTGCGCGTCGTCCGGACCCGCAAGGTGCGCGCGATCGAGGAGCGGTTCTACGGCCGCGCGGCCCGCTCGTTCTACGTCGGCCTCGGCCGCCGGGACGGCAAACTGCCCGAGGACTTCAACGACTTCGAGGTCGCCGCCGAGGAGTCCCGGAGCGCGTACGACGAGGGCCAGCTCCGCTCGTTCATCCGGCACGCCCGCATCCCCGAGGAACGCGCGGCAGAGTTCTGGCGCGGGGTCCACGAGCTGATCGACACGTTCGACAAACTCCCGCGCGCGGGCGACACGACGTACGGGTTCACTGTCGGTCTCTATCCGATCGTCGACTACCCGACCCTGCCGCCGACCGCGGACGAGTAGGCGCCGCGTCAGGAGACATGCCCTAAGGTCGGGGTTTGTGACGACAATTGACTTGGGTGGCACCGGGACCGCGGCTTCGCAGGTCGTCCTCGGGCTGATGCGGATCAAGGAAAAGTCCGACGAGGAGATCCGCACGCTCGTCGGGACCGCGCGCGATGCCGGGGTGACGATGTTCGACCACGCGGACATCTACGGCGGTCCGCACGGGTGCGAGCAGCGGTACGGCGAAGCGCAGCCGGTGCCGGCGTCCGAGCGGGACCAGATCCTGTTGCAGTCGAAGGTCGGGATCCGCTCGGGGTTCTTCGACTCGTCGCGCGAGCACATCCTGTCGAGTGTCGAGCAGTCGCTGACCGCGCTGCGGACCGACTACCTCGACGTACTGCTGATCCACCGCCCCGACACTCTCGTCGAGCCGGACGAGGTCGCGGCCGCGTTCGACGAGCTGCAGAGCAGCGGCAAGGTCCGCTCGTTCGGCGTCTCGAACCACACGCCCGGCCAGATCGAGCTGCTCCGGAAGGCAGTCCGCCAGCCGCTCGTCGCGAACCAGCTCCAGTTCAGCATCACGAACGCAGCGCTGGTCGCGCAGGGCCTGGCCGCGAACATCATGGGCCTGGAGCAGTCGGCCGACCGCGACCTCGGCATCCTCGACTACAGCCGGCTGTACGACATGACCATCCAGACCTGGGGTTCCGTACAGTCCCCGGCGAACGGCGGCGTCTTCATCGGCGACCGGGAGAACTACCCCGCGCTCAACGACGCCCTCGACGAGCTGGCGAACGCGCACGGCACCTCCCCCGACGCGATCGCCATCGCTTGGCTGGCCCGGCACCCCGCCAAGATGCAGATCGTCATCGGCACCACAACACCGAGCCGAGTCCAAGACGCAGCCACCGGCGCCGCGATCACACTCACCCGCGAAGAGTGGTACCGCCTCTACACCTCCGCCGGCAACACCCTGCCCTAGGGTCGGCGCGAGCGTGCGACGTACAGGCCTGCGAGGTTGAGCGCGAGACCCCACAACGCGAACATCACCACGTTCGGCAGCACGTCCGATCCGCCGTACTCGCCGTTCCACCACGGCTGCGCCGATCCGTACGGCGTCAGCCATGGCCGCGCGCCTGGTGCAGTGGCGGACAGTACGCCGTACAGGCCGAGTGGGAGCACGATTGTCGCGGCGGCTGCGATCCAGCCGCGGCCGATCAGCATGCCGAGCCCGGTGCCGGTCAGCTGTGCAACAACCTGCGTGACGAAGGCTCCGATGATGAGCACCGGCGCATGTTCCCAACGATCGCTCGCCGTCGACGGCACCAACCAGGCAACGAGAATCGACGCGATCAACCCCACCGCCGCCAACCCCACGGCGTATCCGATCGCCAACCGATAGACCGACTGCTCGCGCCGAGCTGCGGCCACCGCACCGATGAACGGCACTCCGACCGAGATCAGACTCTGCGCAACCCCGGACGCCGACGCGAAAGTCCGATCAGCCTCCGCAGCCCCGACATGACTCAGCACCGCCCCGAGAACTCCGACAACCCCAGTGACACCGGCTATCACGCGATAAACGCGCATCGAGCACCCCCAGCTCTAGTCGATGCCCCAATGATCCCAGGTGAGCGGGTCGTGCCTAGACCAGATTGGCGGGCAACTCTGCAGCCAGTACGGCGAGCCGCGGCAGCACGTCGTCACGCCAGCCCGGGCCCATCCGGTCGAACGCGATCCGGTGCCGGTTGTTGTCGAGATCGAATCCGGAGTGCTCGAGGAACAGGCGGGTCCCGCGGCCCTCGGGAGCGAGTCGCCAGTCGAGCGTCCAGTCCCCGTTGAAGGTGTAGGTGAACCGGGTCGGCGCCTCGACATGCGTGACCTCGCACGCGACCTCACCCCACTTCGGCATCTGTAGGTGGAACTGATGCCCGACAACCGGCGCGACATCCCCCGGCGCCCACCAGCGCGCCAGCAGCTCCGGCTCGGTCAGCACCCGCCAGATCCGCTCCGGCGTCGCCGCCACGAACTGATCCACCACGATGGCCTTCTCACTCATCCGAACCCTCCAGGTCCTCGGCAACCTCAGCCAACGCCCGCAGTCGCGGCCGCCAGTACTCCTCGAACGGGTGCAGCCAGTCGTTGACCTCAGCCAGCGGCGCACCGTCCAGCGAGTAATGCCGCTCGCGCCCCTCGGCCCGATCCCGCACCAACGCCGCATCCCGCAGCACCTTCAAGTGCTCCGCCACGGCCGGCCGACTCAGCTCGAACTGCGCAGCAAGGTCCCCCGCGGTCCGCGGCCCCGCCATCAGCAGCTCCAGCAACTTCCGCCGCACCGGGTGAGCCAACGCCCCAAACGCATCCGTCATACCCGGGAGAATATGTCGGGATTTTCCGACATGTCAACTATTTCCGACCGATCCGGCGGTGGCGGCTTTGCGGAGCAGGACCGATCCGGGCGGGGCGCCCTCGCGGGTGAGGGAGTAGCCGGCCTGGCGGTAGAGCGCCTGCGGCCCGGTACTGCGAACGCCGGTGCACAACGCGATTGTCGCCGTACCGGCCGGGGCGTGCGCTTCCGCGTGCGCGAGAAGTTGTTGCCCTAGGCCCTGATGTCGGTAGTCCGGGGCAACCATCAACCGCCCGATCAGCCAAGCGTCGCCGTCCCGCCGGGCCCGCACCGACGCAATCAATCGGCCACCAGAACGGATCACCCAGACCTGCCACTCCGCAAGCGATACCTCGACCTGCGCCGCAGTCTCGGTCAGCGCAGGCAGGTCGAACGCCCGATTCGCAATCGCCTCGTCAACCCAGCAAGCACGTTGCAGCACGACCAGCTCCGACACATCCCCTGCGGCTGCCGCAACGATTTGCCCATCCCGCTCACGCAACGGGCGCAGTACGTCGGCCGCCCGCACCAGCTGGGTCAACGCGCCGCGGGCCTGTCCGGCCCGCCGCTCATCCACGACCACCTCGCCATCGACGACATCGTCGGCGATCCGCAGGTACACGTCACCACCGACCGAGAGCATCCGCATCGACGCCGCCACCCCGCGAGCCATCTGGACGGCCCGCGAGCCAGCCGACGTATTGCCGTAGCCGACGAACAGGCACGGCTTCCAGGCCCACTCGCGACTCAGGAAGTCGAACGCGTTCTTCAGCGTGGCCGGCATCGCGAAGTTGTACTCAGCCGTCACGAAGACGAACGCATCAGCCGCATCCACCCGACTACTCCAGGCTCGGGTGTGCGCGTGCACGTAGACGCCGGTCGATGGATGCTCGGGCTCATCGAGGAACGGCAGGCCCACCTCCGCAAGGTCAGCCACGTCGATCACGACCTCCAACTCGGCCGCAGTGGCGGCCGTCGCCCGGACGAACCACTCCCCGATCGCCGGCCCGAGCCGTCCGGGCCGCGTACTGGCAACCACGACCATGATTTTCATTGACATGTCAAAGACGATAGGCAGCTTTCTATGACATGTCAAAGAAAGCGCTAGGATCACCACATGACCCAGTGGCTGAGCACCGACGAGGAGCGCGCCTGGCGTGCGGTCCGGCGACTGCTGACGGTGCTGCCGTCGCGACTCGGCCGCGATCTCACCCAACTCGGGCTGTCCTCGGCGGACTACGAGGTGCTCAGCACGCTGTCGGAGAAGCCCGGCCGCCGCTGGGGCCTCAGGGATTTCGCCGAGAAGATGCAGTGGTCGCGCAGCCGGCTGTCACATCACGCGGCGCGGATGGAGGCTCGCGGCCTGATCGAGCGCGAGGCCGATCCCGCCGACGCGCGCGGTTCCATCTACCACCTCACCGACGCCGGGTTCGCCGTACTGGCCGAAGCCGCACCTGGCCACCTCGCGTCGGTCCGGGCCCGCTTCCTCGACCACCTGAGCCCGGAGGAGGTCGCCGTACTCGAGCGTGTCGCCGACCGGATCGCCGACCTGCCCGACTGACACGTCACTCCGCGTCCCAGCGCTCCAGTACGTCGGCAACTCGGTCGAGGACGTCGCGGGCCACGGCGTACTCCTCGGGGCCGAACTCTTCGGCGAAGCGTTCTTCGAGATCCCGCAGGTGCTGATAGCCGTCCGCCGCCGCGTGCCGGCCGAGCTCGCTGTAGGTGACCAGCTTGGCACGGCCGTCCTGCGGATCCGGGCGCATCTCAAGGATGCCTAGGGCAACCATTTCGCGGACCACCTCGCCCATCGACTGCCGGGTCATCCCGGCGCGGTGCGCCATGTCCGCCGACCGCGAGCCCTCCGACTGCAGGGTGCCGAAGACGGCGTTGTGGGCCTGCTTGATCTGCGGATGGCCGTGCTTGTGCATCTCGCGGACCATGTGCGTCTGCAGCACGCGATTGGCGCGGTCGACCAGGGCGATGAACGGTTTGCGGCCGAGTCGGGGAAGCTCAACGCTTGACACTCGTAAGGTTTCCTTCCATTATTTCGACAGGAATCCTTACAGTATCAGGAGCGACCATGAAACCGAAGGAACTGCAGCCGCTGGTGGCGCAGCTGTTTGCACGGGGCCGGCGCCGGAGTGTCCGGGTCGCGGTCGAGCAGGAGTTCCTGGTCGCCGACGGCACCACCGGGGCCGCCGTACCGATTGATCGGGTACGACGCGCGGCGGCCGACACGCCGTACCTCAGCTTCGAGCCGGGCGGTCAGTTGGAGCTCAGCCTGCCCTGCTCTCTCGACCCGGTCGGCCAGCTGCACACGATGGTCGACGATCTCACCCACCGCCTCGCCGCCGCGCACATCAGCATCTACGCGCTACCGGTCGACCCGCGGCCCGAGCACGAGGTCCCGCTGCAACTGACGAGCCCCCGGTACGTCGCGATGCATCGACACTTCGATTCGATCGGACCGGCCGGTCGGCGGATGATGCGGCGTACTGCATCCACGCAGATCTGCCTGGATTGGTGGCCGGGGCAGGCGGGTGCTGAGCAGTGGCGGGTCCTCAATCTCGCTGGGCCTTATCTCGCGGCGACCTTCGCGCGAAGCTCCGGTCCGCACGGGCGGCTCACCACTTGGCTCGAGGCGGACCCGGCGCGGACCGGGTTCGACGACCGGCTGCTCGCTGATGACTTTGTTGCGGCGTACACGGCCTTCGCGGCCGGCGCCACGGTGTTCACCTCCGGTGGGCCGGCTGAACATCTGACGACCATGTTCCCGCCGGTTCGCCCACGATCGACGTACCTGGAAGTGCGTTTCCTTGATGCGCAGGAACCATCCGCGATCGGACCTGTCGTCGATGCTTTGACCAGCCTGATGTACGACGATGCCCACCGCCGCAGGGTGTTGCGCCGCCTGGAAGTGGATCGGGTTCACCTGGCTGAACACTGGCTCTCGGCAGCCAACGGTCAGCTCGACCTGGAGTTGGTCGCATGAACGCGATCCTGTTCGTCACCGACCCGCTCAGCGGACTGCAGGCCGAGATCGATGCGACCATCGGCCTGATGGCCGCATCGCAGGACCTCGGCCACGACATCTGGTGCTGTCAGCCGGAGGAGCTCGCCGTCATCGACGGCTGCCTGTACGCCCGCGCCCACCGGATCCGCCTCCGCCCGCGCCGACCCGGCCGCGACCATCGGTGGATCGTCGACCCCACCTGGTACGACGAACTCGACGTTGCGCTGCTCGACGTTGCCGACTTCGCGGTCGCGCACCTCCGAATCGATCCGCCGGTCGACGACCGGTACCTGCACGCGACGTACCTGCTGGACCTCGCCGGCACCCGCGTCATCAACCGCCCGGATGGCATCCGCGCCGTCCACGAGAAACTGATCGCGCTACGGTTCCCTTCGTTGTGCCCGGCAACCTATGTCGGTACGTCGGTCGCCGCGCTCCGCGAGTTCGTGGGCCGAACCGGGACCGCGATCGTCAAGCCGGTCGACGGATTCGCCGGACTCGATGTCTGGCTGGTTCATGACGACCACGCGGCGATGTCCCTGCTGGAGTCGGCCACCCGCGGCGGGCGGCGGCAGGTGATCGCGCAGGAGTACCTGCTGGCTGTTGCGCACGGCAACAAACGACTCTTCCTGCTCGACGGCGAGATCGTCGGCGCCGTCCTCCGCCGCCCGGACGCTTCTGACTTCCGCATCGGCCCACCGGTCGCCATCGCCCCGGTCGATGCCGCCGATCTCGCCATCGCCGAGGCCCTGCGCCCGATCCTCGTCCAGCACGGCCTCACCATCGCCGGCGCCGACGTGATCGGCGGCCGCCTGATCGAGGTCAACGTCACCTGTCCCGGCGGCATGCACAAAACCGACGCCCTCCTCGGTACCACCCTCAGCCAATCGATCGTCCAGCACCTCACCGCACGCGAAGGAGTCCTGACATGAGCACCATCACCATCATCTGCATGGCGTCACTAGGCATCCTGCTCTTCCTGCTGGGCGCCAACGTCACCCGCCACCGAGCCCTCCGAGGCAGCGGCAACCAAGCCCCCACCGACCCCGCCGACCCCCTCCTGATCGCAGTCCGAGCCCACGGCAACGCCGCCGAATACATCCCCACCCTGCTGGTCCTCCTCCTGGTCTGCTCCTTCGGGCCTTGACCCTGGTTCTTGGACACGCTGAATCCAGCATTTGCTGGGGAAGCGAGATGATTCTGAGTTATGGCCCGTAGGAACTATTCCGAGGAGTTTTGTCGGCAGGCCGTCGACTTGTACGAGT
>NZ_SMKA01000344.1 GCF_004348455.1 Kribbella albertanoniae | reverse complement strand
CAGCAGTCACCCTCGCCCTCGCCACCATCACCACCCTCCGCCTCCGCCGAACCACCCGCCGCCAACCACCCACCGCCTCGCCACCAGCCCGCCGAAGCTGGGTGCTCCTCGGCGTCCTCGTCGTCATGACCGGCATGGCCCTCGCTGCAGCTCTCCAGACCCACAGCCTCCGCACCGGTCCGATCCGCGCACTGGCCGCCGACTCCACCACCGTCGACGTCCACCTGAAGCTGGACAGCGACCCGGCCGTCCGCCGCACCCCAGGAACCCACCGCCCGCCGTACGTCGTCCTCCAAGCAACCATCGAAGAAGTCCGTCCCCGCACCCCTCCAGACAAGCAACCTTCTCCCGCCGCAGACTCTCAACCAACCCGCGTACGCACCCCCGTCCTCGTCATTGCCGGCGAGAGTTGGCGCCATGTCCGCTACGGGCAACGGATCGCGGCGACCGGCCGCCTCGAAGCCGTGCAGGACGGCGACGACGTCGCAGCGACCCTCTCCATCCGCACCGCACCCCGCCCGCTAGCCGAACCCACCTGGTGGCTCCGCGCCGCCGAACGAGTCCGAGCCGGCCTCCGCGCCGCAGTCGCCGACGAACCCGCCGACGTCCGCGGCCTGGTCCCGGCCTTGGTCATGGGCGACGAATCAGCCCTCTCCGAAGACCTCACCGAAGACTTCAAAACCACCGGCCTCACCCACCTCTCCGCCGTCTCCGGCACCAACCTCACCCTGCTCCTCGTCTTCGTCCTCCCCTGCGCCCGCCTGATCGGAGTCCGCGCCCGCGGTCTGACAGCAGTCGGAGTGATGACCGTCGTCATCTTCGTGATCCTCGCCCGCCCACAACCCAGCGTCCTCCGAGCCGCCGCCATGGGCCTGATCGCCCTAGCCGCCATGACCAGCGGCGACGGCCGCCGCCGAGCCGTCCGCAGCCTCTCGGTCGCGGTCATAGTCCTGCTCCTGTTCGACACCTCACTAGCCCGCTCAGCCGGCTTCGCCCTCTCGGTACTAGCCACCGCAGGCATCGTCCTACTCGGCCCCGGCTGGCGCGACGCCCTCGCCAACTGGCTCCCGACCTGGCTCGCCGAAGCCATCGCCTGCCCACTAGCAGCCCAACTAGCCTGTACGCCGATCGTCGCCTGGCTCTCCGGTGAGGTCTCCCTCGTGGCCGTTGCCGCCAACCTGTTGGCCGCCCCCGCCGTTGGCCCAGCCACGATCCTCGGCTTCGCCGCAGCAGGCGTTGCCCTGGTCAGCACCGAGGCCGCCCAACTGATCGGCTGGACCGCAGGCTGGCCGGCCCGATGGATCATCCTGATAGCCCGCCAAGGCGCCGACCTCCCGGGAGCCGCAAATCCCTGGCCAGCAACGGTAATCGGCGTAGCAATCCTCACCCTGCTCTGCCTCGCCCTGGTCCTCGGCCTCCACCGCATCCTGTCCCGACCGATCGCGATGCTCCTCGCCATCCTGCTGCTCGCACTCGCCGTACTGCGCCCGGTCAGCTCCTTCGGCTGGCCACCCCGCGACTGGCTACTAGTCATGTGCGATGTCGGCCAGGGCGACGGAATCGTCTTGCGAGCAGGGGAGCGCAGCGCAGTAGTCGTCGACACCGGCCCTGACCCAACGGCGATGAACCGATGCCTCCGCGACCTCAAGATCGAGCACATTCCGGTCCTCGTCCTCACCCACTTCCACGCCGACCACGTCGGCGGACTGGCCGGCGTACTCAACGGCCGACGCGTCGACGAACTGGAAGTGACGCCGTACTTCTCACCCCGCGCAGAGCACCGCCGAGTGACCAACCTAGCGACGCAACACCGCGTCCCGATCCGAACCGTCACCTACCAGGAAAAGCGAGTCGTCGACCAGCTGACCTGGACAGTCCTCTGGCCTGCCCGAGTCCCAGCACTACCCCCACCCGGCGCCTCCTCCGCAACCCCCACCGACGAAGGCTCCCCGGAGAACAACGCCAGCATCACCATGATGGTCGAGACCAACGGCCTCCGCCTCCTCCTCACCGGCGACCTCGAACCCGAGTCCCAACGAGCCATCCTCGCCACCGGCGCCGACCTCCGCGCCGACGTCCTCAAAGTTCCCCACCACGGCTCAGCCCAGCAAGACCCAGCCTTCATCGCCGCCACCCAAGCCCGCCTGGCCCTCATCTCCGCCGGCCAAAACAACGACTACGGCCACCCAGCCCCCCGAACCCTCGACCTCCTCTCCCACCAAACCACCCGCACAGCCACCACCAGCACAACCGGCCCCCTAGCCCTGACCAACCCCAACAACCACCTCTCCCTCACCACCCACCACCCCCGCTGAACCTCTACTTTTGATTGCCCACAGCAACTAAGCAGCCCGGATTCGACGGTCGCAGCGCACCTGCAGCAGCCAGAGAGCCCGTCAGCCTCAAGTAACGTTCACGCGATTGCTGGCACCTGCCTGGCCGCCGTACGTGTACGTCGGGGTGATGCTGGTACGACAATGCGGGATTCGAACAGGAACCGGTTCAAGGTCGAGGCTTGCCAAGATCGCCATGATTGCCTCGGCGTTATCGGATGGCTTTGTGTGCCCACGCTGCGCGTTTGTGACTGGGCGTGTCACGGCCAGTACCGATGTAGCGGCAGCTACGTTCAAAGGGTGTCCTTCACTGGAGCATCCGCGAGTAAGCCGCCGCGACTTCGAGGTCTTCGGATGTCCTGGCTGGTTTGGGCGTTGGTAGTGCTGGTAGCGGTCGGCGGTGCGCTCTATCTGGGGTTCACGAGCGGTACCAAACAGGTCTATGTCGCGGACGTCGACCTGCCCGCTTATCACCAATTGACCGAGGACGACCTCGAACTGAAAGCTGTCGACCGTAGTCGGCTCCCGCGCGACGCGGTCCAGGAGTCCGGCCGCGATGGACTTCTCGGCCGCTACACGACACGTGCGGTGAAGCAGGGCCAGCCGCTGCTGACCGACTCCTGCGGACCTCGGCTTCCCAGCCACGCCATCATGGCTCCGACAGTGGCTCTGCCATGGACTGCGGAGACCAGCCTCGGCGGCCAACTGGCGAAGGGAGATCAGGTCAAGGTCATGTTCTCCCCGAACGAAATGCCTTCGTCCTCGGCCGGTCCAGTCGTGGACGCCCTGGTGCTCGACCTGATCAGCGGGTCCTCGGTCGTGTTAGCGGTCAGGCCCGCTGACATCGCGACCATCGCGACTCACCGGGGCAGCAGCACGCTGTCCATCGCCCGGGTTGCCGCCTATGCCGGGTCCTGACTGCTCGTGCCGCTTGATGTATCTCCGGTGCGGCCCGGCCCAGTCGGGTTCTTTGTTCCACAGGATGAAGGCCTTGATGTCCATGAAGGCTTCGCGCTCGTCCCTGACATCTGCCACCGAAGGCCAGGCCAGAAGCAGCCGGTCGCGGTACAGGTCGAAGGCTGTGCGTTGCTGCTCCGCCACCTGGATCGCGCTGGAGAGCGAGAGCTTGTACGCGGCCGAGCCGATCAGGCAGCCACCGACGACGACGCCGAGGAAGACAAAGGCAGAAGCATGCGCGACGAGCAGGATCACCGCGCAGATGACGGTTGACACCGCTGCCTGGAAGGAGACGACCAGAGGGAACTGGTACTGGATGATGGCGGCCTCGTAGTCCCGCTGGAATGCTTCCGGAAGCAGCGGGTAGAGCCGCGGCCAGAAGTAGATGGTTTCGATCCCGTACCGCTTGTTTGCGTAGCGCTCGCCGGCCAGCAGGATGTTTCCGAGCCGGGTGGGAAGCACCTGCCGCCGGTAGGACTTCATCGGATAGCGGTAGTACGCCGCCATTGCGTTGCCGTGCTTCTTCGACAGGAGTCGATCCATCGTCTCCCGGTGCCGGGTCTGCCCGTTGAAGTAGGCGAGCCGGTCGGACCCGGTGACAAAAGGGTACCCCTCGAACAGCCGCACGATATTGCGCCACTGGCTGGCGACACCGGCGGCCAGGAAGTAGATCAGTGCGAAGTAGCTGAAGATCCCGGTCAGTTTGGTCAGCAGGTCAATCTGCGTCCACCACTGGGTCGACTGCTTCGTCGGCCACCAGACAAGAGCGAAGGTCAGCGAGGTGATGGTGGTGAAGATGAAGGTGGGCAGTAGTGCGTTGAAGAAGAAGCGGCGGGAGAACAGCCCGGCGAGCTGCTGGAGGGCAGTGGTGATCATGGAGAGACATCGGGGCAGGGAACGATCTTCAGATCTCTGGGAGCACCGTCACAGTTATCTCGAGGGCAGCCAGTGTCCCACGCACCCAACATCGCGCTGACTTGGTCGCACTTCTTACAGCGCACGCAAGTAGCGTCGGGATCGCCAGCTGGAATCTCGCCCCCGGGGCCCATCCACTGATGGTCACGCCGATTTAGGCGCAGCACAAGAGGGGCACGAGCTGCAAGCTGGTTGAGGCCTCATTGCGTCGGCTGTTGGGAGATGGGCTCCTCGCGGTCTCGCTGGCGGGAGCGTCTCAGGAGGTGAGTGTGTTCGACGGCCTGTTGTCGGCGGTTGTATGCCCTGGGAGAGAACCTCGGCAGGCCGACCGGGATGCCCAACCGGTGCGAGGTCACCTCGCCCCTCGTGACCCTGGACGCGCGCCGACCGCTCACAGGGTCCGTCACGCTGATGCGCTGCCGACAATCAGTACCGCGCCAATGCCGAAGGCAAGTACTGCGGACCGGCCTTCCGGAATCGCGGCCACCGATTCCAATTGAGGCCGCACAAGACGAGCAGAAGCACGGTGAATACTGCCACGCCCGTCGCTGTGGCCTGGGCCTAGATCTCATGTGTTGCCTGGCTGACAGTTGGCACGACCACGAGCAGACCTACGGCAGCAACGACGAAGACCACGACTGGATGAGAACCAGGCCCGGAAACGGCATCGGTGGCGGCAGCAGCCTCGGGACATCCCCGGTACGTCGTCGGTGGCCTGATCTCTTGTCTCGGCGGCTCGATCGACTGCTTGACGTCAGCGCTGTTGATCGCGACGTTCGACGGGCCTGTCGCCCGTTTCGGTGCCCTCAGAATCGTCCCAGGAGGTTGAGCCCGGCTGCCTGAGGGCGCTGGGTTACCGGATCGAGCGACAGGTAAGCGGACCGGAACGCAGCAGCCAGCGGCGTGCCTGAGAAGGCTCTCGTGTAGGTCCGGGTCAGGAGCTCGGCCGCCACCAGGTCGTCGATCGCCCAGACCCCGCCGATAACCGTCGAGGAACCGGCCGCCAAGCAGCCGAGCGATGCCGCGACCGAGCTTCGCGTCATCGCCGACCGGGCCGACCAGCAACAGCCCAGGACCACGACGGGCGGCAGCTTCATCGACAACATCGCGGCCGGCGACTTCACATCGTCGGGGATCAGCATCCGGTACTCGAACCCGTCGCCGGTCGTGCCGTGCACGGCGATCGTCAGCAGATCGAAGTTCTCGCGAGCCAGGCAGGACCGGAGCTCCTCTACTGAACGGACTCGGGTGACGTCGGCCAAGCCCTGCTCGGCGAGCTCGGACAGCACCCGCAACTCGACCATCGCACCCGGCAGGTCGTCGTCGAACACCCCGATCACGCGTGGACGACCAGGAAGGACAGCCTCCCGCATGCGCAACGATGCCGCGAGCGAAGGCGCGATCACGAGCTCGCGAACGGCGTCAGGCGCGAGCCGCTGCCACGGCAACTCCCACCCGGCGGCGTCGGGTACGACGATCACCCGCTCCTCCGCGAGGTCCTGGAACAGAAGGTCGGCGAGGTACTCGATCTGTTCGGGATTCGAACGCTCGGAGTTCTGCCCGAGCGCACCTCGTACGGCGCCGCTCCCATACGAGCCGAGATCCGTCGATCGCACCTCCACCGTGGACCGGCCGGGGCTCAGAGTGCAGACCACAACACTGTCCCCGGTGTCGGCTTCGTTGAGCGAGACCCACAGAATCGTGCAGTCCGGGAACCTGGCTCGGGCCGTGTCGTGATCGACCACCTCGGCATCGAGGCTGAGGAGGTCGAACATCGCCAGATCTGCCGCGGCGGCCGTCGCCATGAACGGGTTCGGCCGACGGTGATCGATCACGACTCCGTGCCGGATCTCGGCGGCGAAGTCGACAACTTGGGCGGCTACTGATCCACTCGTGCTGCTGGGATCGCTGTCGACGAGCCCGATCGCGTGCTTTTGCAGCCGTACGAAGTACGACTCACTGTCGATGACCGTTCGCGACCGGCTGACATGGTCGGCGGCCAGCCGCTCGAGGCTCGCCAGAACCGCGGCCGGGTCAGGTAGCAATTCACCTTCGAGCCGGAAGAACTCGGCGAAGAGACGGTACGCCGCTCGGCTGGCCCCCGAGTTCTCCGCCGCCATCGCACGTTCATAGGCGAGCGCGGCCTCCGGCCAGTCCCGTCTCCGGGCAGCGGCCGCGGCGCGGTTGACCAGGGATTCCCCGTCGATCGATGCACCAGCGGCCAGCGCGTCGCGGCGGTCCTCGACCAGCACGAGTCCCTGGGCGAGAGCGTACGCCGGGTCGCGCGTGGAGATCGACGCGAACTGAGACCTGGCTCGGTTCACCAGGTCCTGGTGGTCGTCGAAACGGGCTTCCAGTTGGGCGATCTGAGCCTCGTACAGGCTCTGGACGACGCGGTAGCCGTCAGAGACCGGAGTGCTGGCGAGCTGTGCCAGTGCTCGGCGCAGCAGGTCCTGATTGGCCGTCGAGTGCGCGGTATGGATCGCCGCGTACAGCACCGCACCTCGTTCCGTACGACGGGAAGCGCTGTCGACCTCGACCAGCAATGCTCGGGCGACGGCGCCGGCGAGCAGCGGTGGCATCGTGTGGATCTCGGCCTTTGGCCAGGCCGAGAGGAGGTAGACGATGCTTCGATCGGCGGTGCCCGGCCTGATCTGCCCGGCTGCCCGGCGGGCAGCAGTTGCTTCGTCGTTCCGTCCCATCTCGGTCAGGTGCCGCGCGGACTCCGTGAGCAGGCTCGCGATGATCGTCCGCGTGATCGTCGGCAGCGGTCGGCCCATGAAGGCCTCGTCGAGCACCGTGGTGACGTGTTCGATGGTCGACCGGTAGACCGGCCCGCGGTCAATGCTCTCGAAGAGCCGAGCGACGGCCCGCAGGTCGTCCTGGTCCGCGGGGCCGAGTTCGTCGATCGGGACGATCCCGGCGCTCTCTGTGAGTTTGGCCGCGATCGCCTTGAGCAGCCGTTCCCTCATGCGCTACTTGTCCCGCAGCCGGGTGAACACCGTTCTCCGGAGCAGCCGCTCGATCTCCTCGGTGCTGGTTTCCGCGGTGATCGGGATCCGGACCTGGCCACCCGGCCCGGAGGCTTCCAGGTAGACGATCTCCTTCTTCGAGCGGCGATCGGTCTTCCTTCGCCCGAAGAGGACCCGGCACATCTGTGCTAGCTCGGCCAACGTCTTCGGGGTCTGCAGCAGCGACACAGTCGTCGCGGCCCCGGTCGCGAAACCGGCCAGCAGTTCCCAGTTGACGTTCCGCCGCCCGCTTATCACCTCGGCGAGGTCGTTCTCCACCAAGAACTCGGCGAGCTCGGCCGGCATCGCCAGCTCGATCGACGGCTGATCCATCAGGTTCCCCCCAGTGCGTCCTCGAGTCGAAGCCCACCGCCTCCGGCCCCCCAGTGGCTACCCTGCGTGCTTCGATCCAGCACTATGCACCCATCACGCTCTGTTGCCAAGCGCTGGACCGCGGATCCCGGGGGAAGATCTGCCGAGATCCGCCCAGACATCTCGCCCAGTTTTGCGGGCAACGCGAGCGACAACGCCCACCCGCATCCCCTGGAGATGAGCGTCCTCTGATCGGCCCGGGTCCCAGCGTTACCCCCACCCGGCGCCTCGTCCGCAACCCCCACCGGCGAAGGCTCCCCGGAGAACAACGCCAGCATCACCATGATGGTCGAGATCCGATGACTGAGGGATGCTGCGGTCAGCGGGTGGTCGTCATCTGGGGCTGACGGGCTTTGGTTGCCGTCCACGGAGAGGTCGCCTGTCGGTGCCGCGTCGGGTGTGGCGTGCCAATGCGGGGAGAGAGTTCGGCCGTCGAGGCACAACATCGTCCCCGACCTCCGCCCGCTCCGCGCCAGCCGCCCCGACCACCGTGCCGATCGCCGCACACCTCCGCGCGAACTGCAGCACCCGTCTGCGCCGACCTTCCGGACCCGAGCCCGTTAGCTACCAGCGACGGACTACCTGCCGGCCGACCGCAGCATCCCCCTCAGCCACAGGCTTGGCCAACCATCCTCTGTCAGCCGACCGCGGCGGCGAGCGCCCGCCACCAGCCACACCGGCCGCATCTGAATGCGGCAAGCAGGCAGTAGTTGCTAGAAGCAAGCAATTGACTGTTCCATGCCCCAGCAATGCCTGTGGATGAATCGACCGAGATCTGTGGATAAGTATTTCCCTTGAAAATAAGGGGTTCTGGCTTTGAAAACTGTCGGTGGGCCTGTCTAGAGTTAACGGTATGGAACTCCTGGGCGAGCGACCGGCGTGGTCGATGAACGGCAGCGAAGCACTGTCGTCCATCGACTCGATCGACGCCGAGATCGCCCGCCTGGAAACCGCCCGCCTGCCCTATGTCGCGCGCGTCGACGAGACCGGGCACGCCGAAGAGCTCGGTGCCCGTAACACTGCCGAGCTGCTGGCGTTCCGGTATCGGATGGACCCGCGTAAGGCCCACGCCACGGTCCGGGTCGCTCTCGCGCTGCCCAAGTACGCCGCTGTCTCCGACGCGTTGCCCGACCCGGCTGTTGCGGTGCCGGTCCCGGACGGCACCGACGACACACTCCCACCCGAAGTCCTGCTGCGCCCCGAGCAGATGGGCGTGATCGTGTCCATGCTCGAAAAGGTCCCCGCCACCGTCCCGGCCGAGACTCTCCGCGTCGCAGAAGAAGAGCTGGTCAAGCTCGGCCGCAACATGTCGCCCGCCGAACTGCGCAAAGCCGCCCAGCGCGCCCGCGACCTCCTCGACCAGGACGGTCCCGAGCCCGACGAGCAGAAGGCCTACGCCCGCGAACGGCTCAATCTGATCCCCGACGAACACGGCGTCCGGATCTCCG
>NZ_SMKA01000343.1 GCF_004348455.1 Kribbella albertanoniae | reverse complement strand
GGGCCGTGTTTGTGACGGGTGCGGAGCCGATCAGCTGGAGTGAGGTCGGGGACTGGACCGAGGCGCTGGAGATCTACCTCGATCCGGAGCTGCTGCCGGGTGCGGAGGTGGAGACGCGATTCGATCTCCGTGACGCGGTGGTCCTCGGGATTGCGCATGTCTTGCGGAGGGCGCACGTTGTGGACGAGCCGATTGCGGATATCGAGGCGAGTACGCTCGCGCATCGCCTGGCGGCTCACCTGGCCGATGAGTACGACGGCAGTCGGCCGGTACGGCGGCGTCCGGCCGGCACGCTTGAGCGCCGTACTGTCGATCAGGTGGCCGAGTATGTCGAGGCGCAGCTCGGCGGCACGATCACGCTGGATCAGCTTGCCGGGGTGGCGTCGTTGAGCCCGTTCCACTTCGCGCGGGCGTTTCGGGCCAGCACCGGGCTCGCGCCGCATCGGTTCGTCACCGCGCGCCGGATGCAGGCCGCGCGGTCGTTGTTGCTCGATTCGGCGGTGAGTGTTGTCGACATCGCGCACTCGGTGGGGTTCACCAATGTCAGCCACTTCCGGCGGGTGTTCCGCCGCGAGCACGGGGTACCGCCGGGTCAGTTGCGATCCAGACAGCAAGATCGGACCTCCCACAGCGCCTAGGTCCGTGAAATGGTCCGCGGGTGACCACTCCACGCCCATTTACCTTCTTCAATGGCGACGTGCCGCTCGCGGCACATGTGCACCGATCCGGCGATCCCGAGGAGCGGCAGCCGGCGGTCCTGATCACGGGCTCGTGGCTGACCGTCAAGGAGCAGATGGCCGACCGGTACGCCGCTGCCCTGGCCGAGCGGGGCTTCACCGTCTTCACCTTCGACTTCGCCGGCTGGGGTGCGAGCGGCGGCCGCCCTCGGTACGCCGAACTTCCGGCCCGCAAGGTGGATGACATCGTCGCGGCAGCCCGGGCGGTCTCGACACTGTCGTCCGTCCGGCCGGGTGCGATCGGATACCTCGGGGTCTGCGCCTCTGCCCAGTACGCCCTGCGCGCAGTCGCCCAGGGTGCGCCGATCGCGTCGTACGCGAGTGTCGCCGGCTGGTTTCACGATGCCGCCACTGTCGCGCCCTTCTATGGCGGCGCGGACGGTGTCGCGATGCGGCTCGATCGGGCTGCGGAGGCGTTGGAGGCGTTCCACCGGACCGGCGAGGTCCGCACAGTGCCGGCGTACGAGGACGGCAACGACCGGGCCGGGATGTCGTTCGAGTTGCCCTACTACGCCGAAGCGGGCCGCGGCGCGGTGCCGACCTGGACGAACGAGATGGCCGAGTTCAGTTGGGCGTACTGGCTGACGTACGACGGCCTGTCGCCCGCGTCGGCGGTGTCAGTCCCGTCGTTGTTCGTGCACAGCGACGACTGCGTGCTGCCGGACAACGTTCGTACCGTCGCGAACGCGGTGACCGGCCCGGTCGAGACAGTGTGGACCACCGGTAGTCAGATCGACTTCTACGACCAGCAGGAGCAGGTCGCGTTCGCTGTTGTGGCGGCGGCCGCACACTTCGAGGGGACACTGTCTTGATTCTGGTCACTGGTGCCACCGGCAATGTCGGTGCCGAATTGGTTCGGACCTTGGCCGCAGAGGGCAGGCCCGTCCGCGGCCTGGTGCGCGCCGCCGGAGCGCGGCTTCCCGACGGTGCCGAGCCCGTGCTGGGCGATCTGAACGAGCCCACGAGCCTCCGGACAGCACTGGACGGGGCCGACGCGATGTTCCTGCTCGCGGGCTACCCCAGCGAGGTACTGGTCGAGGCGGCCGCCGCAGGTGTCCAGCGGGTAGTCCTGCTCTCGGGCGGTTCAGCGATCGGCGCCGACACGGACAACGTGGTGTCGCAGTACATGATCAAGTCCGAGAGCGACATACGGGCATCGGGCCTCGAGTGGACGATCCTGCGGCCGACCGCGTTCATGTCGAACACCCTCGAATGGGTACCGCAGTTGCGGGCCGGTGACGTCGTACGGGCACCTTTCGCCGATATCGCGGTGGCCACGATCGACCCGTTCGACATTGCTGCCGTCGCCGCGGCGGCGCTGGCCGGTGGGCATGCCGGCCGGGAGTACCAGTTGTCCGGACCTGAGTCGCTGCTGCCGGCGGAACGGGTACAGCAGCTCGGGCAGGTACTCGATCGCCCGTTGCGCTTCGAAGCCGAGTCGAACGACGAGGCCTGGATCAGGATGACGGCGGCCATGCCGGAGCCCTACGTCCGTGCCTTCTTCAGCTTCTACGTCGACAAGTCGCTCGACGAGTCGGCCGTTCTCAATACGGTGGACGAGCTCACCGGACGGGCACCCCGAACTTTCCAGCACTGGGCCCGGGCCCACAGATCTGATTTCCGCTGAGGAGACTGATGAGCCACACCGACACGTTCACCCGGATGTTGTTCGCCGTCGACGCACTCGACTGGGCCACCATCCGGGCTGCCTTTGCCGACAACGTGCGCGTCGACTACACCGAACTCTTCGGTGGAGAGGCCGAGGAGATCAGCGGTGACGAACTGGTCGCCCGCTGGCAGGGGCTGCTGCCCGGGTTCGAGGCGACCCAGCACCTGACGGGGCCGTACGTCGTTGATGCCGAGGCCGACGGGGCAGCGGTGCTGCAGACCCACGTGCGCGGCTACCACTACATCGCCGGAGCCGACGGCGGCCCGGTCTGGGCAGTCAACGGGCACTACGTGGCGCGGTTCGAGGATGGTCGCATCAGTGCACTCACCCTCCAGTTGTTCTACCAGGAGGGCAACACGGACCTACCCGCTCTTGCAACGACCCGCGCTGTTGCTGGGCGAGCGCGGCGGAAATGAGTGGCAGCTTGTACGGCGGGCGCTCAGCATGGGGAGATGTTGAGTGGAGACGAGTTGGAGGGGTTTGCGCGGGACGGGATCTTGCGGGTACGGCGGGCGTTCGGGGCTGCGGATGCGGCTCGGATGCGGGACGGGATCTGGGCCGAGCTGGCGGAGTTGTACGGGATGCGGCCGGACGATCGCCGTACCTGGGAACCGCACCGGCCGACCAGGTTGAAGGTCAGCAAGAGAGATCCGGCGGCTGACGCGATTCTGGGGCCGGTGTTGCGGGGTGTGCTGGATCAGTTGCTGGGGGAGTGGGTCGAGCCGCCGCATCAAGGGCAGGTGTTGGTGACCATGCCGACGGGGGAGCCTTGGGTGGTGCCGCATCGGTTGTGGCATACGGATGTGGGGTTCGACCTGCCGCGGGACCGGCTGGTGGCGGTGAAGGTTTGGGCGTTGTTGGGGGATGTTGAGGCGGGCGGCGGTGGGACGCCGCAGGTGCTGGGGTCGCATCGGGTGATCCGGCAGCAGTTGGAGAGCTTGAAGGAGCCGGACCTCAAGACGTTTCGGGATGAGGTGCTGGGGTCCCACGAGTGGTTTCGGCAGCTGTGCAAGGCGGATCGGGAGGTCGATCCGATGGTTGAGGCGGACGTGGACGGGATTCCGGTGCGAGTGGTCGAGCTGACCGGGAAGGCCGGGGACACCTTCGTCACGCATCCGTGGGTGCTGCACTCGATTGCGCCGAACGCGCGGGACACCCCGCGGATGATGCGGAGCCGGATGATGTGGCGGAAGGACTGACTACTCGCCGACGGAGCCGTCGACGGATTCGCGGATGAGGTCGGCATGGCCGTTGTGGCGGGCGTATTCCTCGATCATGTGCACGACGATCCAGCGGACGCTGGCTACCTCACCGTCGGGGAAAGGACGGCGGGCCGGCTGGTCGAGTCCGCCGTTCGCCAGGGTTTCGGCCAGCTGGGTGCGGGAGCGGTCCACGGCGCTGTGCCAAATACCGTGGAGGGCCTCGGGTGTCTCGCGGACGGTCCAGACCTCCTCGGGGTTGAGACCGGCCCACTGCGGATGGCGTTTGTTGCCTTGCATGCGGCGAGAGAACCAGTGGTCCTCGTAGTAGGCGAGGTGTTTGAGCATCCCGCCCAGCGTCATCGTCGAGGCGCCGACGGTTGCGGCGAGGCCGGCGGCGTCCAGGCCAGCGCACTTCCAAGCGAAGGTTGCGCGGTGGTACTCGAGGAAGCCCACGAGGGTTTCGGTCTCGCCCGCGGCTAGCGGTGGTTCCGGCCGGTTCATGGTCAGCAGGTTAGCGGCGGTTCGACCACAGGGCACGAACGGCGGGGTTGTGGTTCTCGACCAGAGGTTGCGGGCCGGCGAACTCGCGTTCGATCCGGCTTTCAGGCTTGTACGTCGGCCAGCCCGGGTCACCGTTATGCGCAAAAGCGACCCAGGCGGAGTGCATCTCGGTCGCCACCGACTGGTCGGGATCGCTGCCGAGGATGCCTCGCCAGATCGGGTCGTCGAGATTGTCGAACACGTAGGGGAGTTCGGTGGCGTGGGCGGCGCCGAGGCGGCCGTCGCGAGCGGGGGAGGCCCAGGCGAACCGGTAGACGTGGGCGCGGCCGTGGGCCTCGGCGAGGCGGAGCGCCGGGATGCGGTAGACGGCGTCGGTGACCATGGCGACGAGGGCCGCGTGGTCGGTGGTTGACCAGCCGCGGTAGGCGGCGAGGTCCTTGCGACGGAGGCCGAAGGCTCGGCCGAGCAGGTACGACGTGAGCCGGGGAACGAAGCCGTTGTCCGCGAGGTCCAGGAAGAACAGGCGGGCTTCTTCGGCGTTGTAGCCGACCAGTACGTCGAGTTCTGCGCCGGCGCCGGCCTCGATGGCGCGGATCGGGAGTTCCGGCAGCACCTCGCCGTCGATCACCGGTTCGAACGGCATCAGGTTCGGCGCCACATCACCCCAGATGCGGCGGAACGGCGCCTTGACCAGTTGTGCGGAGATCCGGCTCTGGGCAGCGATGAGGTCGGTCGAGGTCGCGGTGGCGAGGCCCTCGCGGGTCGCCGGTACGCCGAGGAGTTTGGCCAACCGGCGTCCGACGTTCAGCGCGGCCGATGGCGAGATCGCGTGGTGCCCGGCGCCCGACTCGAGGATCACTCGGTGGAAGAGCCCCTTGGCGGCCGGCATCGTCATCAGCGCGCCGATGCTCATCGCGCCCGCCGACTCGCCCATCACGGTCACCCGGCCGGGGTCACCACCGAAGGACGTGATCGTGTCGCGCACCCACGTCAGCGCCGCGATCTGGTCGAGGAGACCGAGGTTCGCGACACCATCGCCGTACCAGGCGAAGCCGTCGGCACCGAGCCGGTAGTTGATGACCACGAACACGACCCCGTCACGGGCGAACGCCGTACCGTCGTAGCCGGTGAGTGCGTTCGAGCCGACCGTGAATGCGCCGCCATGGACGAACACGATGACCGGCGCGGAGCCGTTCACGTCCGGCGTCCACACGTTCAGATGCAGGTAGTCGTCGCCCGCGATGACGACGTTCGGCAGGAGGTCGGACAGCGGCGTCGTCTCTTCACTCTGCGGCGCCGTCGGCCCCACCGAGCGCGCGTCCCGGACGCCGGACCACGCCGGCACCGGCTGCGGTGGCTGGAAGCGGTTCGGTCCGACGGGAGGAGCGGCGTACGGGACAGCCCGGAAGACCATTCCGTACGGCGTGGTCTCGCCAAGCAAAGGTCCGTACGGCGTGGGCTCGCCACGCAACTGCCCGGACGGCGTACTGACGGTGTCGGCTGCCATGCCTTCACCCTCGCACAGCGGCTAGACCCTGAAACTGTCGGTGGGCCGAGTTAGAACTGGGGGCATGAAATACGGATTCATCTTGCCGGGTGGGACTGCGGGTGAGCAGTTGGAGCAGGCAGTGCTGGCTGAGCAGGCCGGCTGGGACGGCGTGTTCGTCTGGGAGGCGGCGTACGGCGTGGACCCGTGGGGTCTGCTGTGTGCGGTGGCGGCGAAGACGGAGCGGATCCGGTTGGGGACGATGCTGACTCCGTTGCCGTGGCGACGGCCGTGGAAGGTGGCCAGCCAGGTGGTGACGCTGGATCAGCTGTCCGGTGGGCGGGCGACGCTGGCGGTGGGTGTGGGGGCGATGGAGACCGATCTGCCGCGGACGGGTGAGGAGTTGGAGCTGCGGAAGCGCGCGGCGATGCTCGACGAGGGGATCGACCTGATCCGGGAGCTGTGGAGTGGTGGGCTCAGCTACCAGGGCACGTATTACGAGTACAGCTGTGAGCGTGACGATCTGGCCCAGGTGGCGCGGCCGGTGCAGGAGCGGATTCCGATCTGGGTCGTCGGAGTGTGGCCGCGGCCGAAGTCGATGCGGCGTGTGCTGCGGTGCGACGGCGTCCTGCCGCAGTTCGAGCCGGGGCAGGACACGCCCGCAGAGCTGGCGCGGCTCAAGGCGTGGTTGGGTGAGCGGGGCCCCGAGATAGATGTCATCGCCGAGGGCGAGTCGCAGGACGCGACGGCTGTCCAGCCCTGGGCCGAAGCAGGTGCGACCTGGTGGCTGGAGACTCGCTGGGAGATGCCGCACCACTCTGCTGAGCGGATGCGGCAGGTCCGGGACCGCATCGCGGCAGGCCCGCCTGTCTAGACCTTCCTGGTCATGAAGATGTCGACCGGGTCCTCCGAGTCGATGATGAAGCCGTGGCGTTCGTAGAGGCGGCGGGCGGGGCTGCCTTGGAGGACGTTGAGGCGCACCAGACCGTCGTGGGAGTCCAGGACGTGCTGGAGTACGGCGGTGCCCAGGCCCCGGCCCTGCAGTGAGGGGTCCAGGTAGAAGTGCTCCAGCCACGGACCGTCGTCGGCTGGGCGGACGGCGATGGAGCCGGCGAACACCCCGTCAGCCTCGATGATCCAGGTGTGCGCTGGGTCGAAACCGTCGCGGAAGCGCTGCCGGACGCGGACGGCGTCGTACCGGCCGAGGCGCTCCAGGTCCGGTCGCATGACGACGGCGCGCAGTTCGGCGATCGGTTCGACATCCGCCGGGGTGGCGGACCGGAGACACCAAGGGATCATGGGAAAAACCCTAGGGGTTGGGAATACCGGCCGGGCGGGGCAGGGTTGGCGTTGGTGAGCACAAGTGTGAGAGGGATGGGATGAAGCCGACTGAGTTCGTGAAGGTGAACACGCAGTTCTGGGGGGAGCACCTCCGGGAGATCAGCGGGCATCTGCCGGTGAGCCACCGGCGGGAGCTGGCCGGTCCGCTGCTGTATCCGCGGATGATGGTCCTGACGGAGACGCCGGACTGGAACATCGTGGAGCTGGTCGGCATCAGCCGGGAGTACCGCAGTCTCGAGGTGCGGCGGCAGAAGGTCGCGAGCGTCGAGGAGTACTTCGGCGTCGGCGAGGGCCCGGCCGTAGTCACGCTGCCGGGCGAGAACCTGTTCAAGGACGCGACCGTGGCGACGCAGGACGGTCGGCAGGAGCTCACGGCGCGGTTCCCGGGGGCGCGCGGGATGCTCGGGCAGGAGTTCGTCGGTCCGCAGGAGGACCTGCTCAAGTTCGCGCCGGGGAACTACTCGACCTTCGACCGGACGCTGCTCGTGCACACGGCCGGGTCCGCGCTGCGGGCGCACTGGGTGTTCTTCGCGCTGGCGATCCACCGCTCGGAGCCCGCGGAGAAGTACCTGGACTTCCTGCGCAACTTCGCCGCGGCCGCGCCGCACACCGACCCGATCGGGACGCTCAGCGTGCCGCGGGCCGACGACGGCGCCGACCTGCAGGGCGCGGTCTTCGCGAGCACCTACCTGGCGCACGACGTACCGAAGTCGACGGTCGACCAGTTCCTGAGCTCCAACGAGGACTTCCTATTGACGGCGTTCGACGCGACCAAGCTGATCCGCCAGCCACACCTGGAGTGGCAGAGCGGCGACGAGGCCGCCCTGACCCCCGACTTCATTCTGGAGCGGGCCGACGGTTCGCATGTCGTCGGTGACCTGCGGCTTCCGTTGGCCGCCGGGGTCAAGAAGCATCGCCGTACGACGACACTCGCGGACGGCGTCGCCCAGCTCTCGCGCGTCACGGAGTACTTCGGCGACGCGGACAACCGTGCATTCGCGAACACGAAGTACGGGCTGGACATCACCGCACCGCGCAAGCTCGTGGTGATCAGCTCGCAGGACATCGTCGACGCCGCGCAGCTGAAGGCGGCCGAGGGCGTCGAGGTGCTCGACTACGACACCATCCTGCGGCTGCACCTCGCCGCAACGACGGCCTGATCGGTTGCTAGGGTCCGATCCCGTGCAGTACTTCGTGTACGGACGGGATCGGGCCGGCGCCGGCGAGCTCAAGGGGAGCCTGACGCCGGAGCACTGGGCGTTCATGGACGGCTATGCCGACGAGCTGATCGCTCGCGGCCCCACCCTCACGCCGGACGGCGAGAGCACGACCGGCAGCCTGCACATCGTCGACCTGCCGACGCTCGAAGCGGTCAAAACCTTCGCGTACGACGAGCCCTACTACCGCGCGGGCGTCTTCGAATCCGTCCTCATCACCCGCTTCCGCAACCACACCGGCGGCACGATGTGGGACTTCGCCGACGCGGTCGACGGCTACCACCGCTACCTCGTCCACACCGACGACACCCCGCGCCCGCTCACCTCGCCGCACATCATCCTGCACGGCGACCTCCTGGCCCTCGACGCCGACGAGCACCTCGGCCGCGCCGTACTCCTCGAGGCCCTGGACGCCGAAGCCGCCGCCGTCCTCGCGCAAGCCGATCCCGCCCAAGTCCACCCGTGGACCTTCGGCGGCCGCCGCTAGCCCGGACCTCCAGGCCATCACAATTGCTCGATCCGCTGCATCTCCCGCCTGGAGTTTCCGCGGACAGCCAATTGTGATGCTGTGGCGGTTCGCATCTTGTCTGTTCCCGGCCCGCTGCGTTCGTCGGTGGTTGACGGAAGGAGACAGCGATGACAGTCATCGTGGCCGGCAGCGTGTGGGTGGACCCGGCAGCAAGAGACCAGTACGTCGACGCGCACCAGGTGATCGTCCGCGCAGCCCGTGCCTACCCCGGTTGCCTCGACGGCGCCATCTCGGCCGACCCGATCGACCCGGGCCGCATCAACATCTACGAGTACTGGGACTCCGAAGCGACCCTCAACACCTGGCGAGCCATCGCCCCACGCCCCGGCCCGACCGGCACCACCATCAAGTCCCAAAACGTCTTCCTGCACGAGGTCTCCGCCTCCGGCCCACCCTTCAAACCGAAGATCTAAGCGTGGGTGAGGAGGGTTTGGAGGGTGGTGGTGAGGGTTGCTCGGGTGGTGGC
>NZ_SMKA01000342.1 GCF_004348455.1 Kribbella albertanoniae | reverse complement strand
GGGGTGCTGGGGTGGGGTTGCTTGCGATGGTGCTGTCAGCCTCTGCACGTTCATCACCCTCGTTCCGCCTCGGCCCGGAGACCGGTCCACCGCTGACACCCCAGTCGGGTGCCGTGTTCGGTGTCGCGCCAGGTGTTGCGCTCGGTGCTTGCTCGGGCGCCGCCTCAGGTGCCCGCTCGATCAGCTGTTCAACCGGCCGCTCAGGGGCTCGGTCCGCCGGCTGCTCCGGGACTCGCTCCACCGAACGCTCCATGGTGGGCTCGGCAGGCTGCTCGACACGGTGCTCGAAGGCGCGCTCCACAGGACGGTCCACGGGTGGCGCCACCGGCGGCTCGATCGGGCGTTCGTCGTACGACGGCTGCTCGGCCCGGACCGGCTCTTCGGGTTCCGGGTGGTGGTGCTGGTCGCTACTCCAGCTCGCCGTTTGGTCGGTGCGCCAGCCCGAGCCGGAGACAGTCGGGGCAGGTGCGAAGTACGACGTACTGGTGGGCTGCTCTGGCTGGGAGCGGTACGGGTCCGCCGGCTGGTCCCGCGGCGCCAGCGGCTCGGGCATCGGGATCGGCAGCGAGGGGCTGAGGTGGGTCTCCGGCTCGGGCCGGCGTGGAGCCGGCGGCGGGACCAGGAAGTCGAGCTGGTCCGGGGTCGGAGCCGGGGGAAGTTCGGAACGGAAGTCGGTGCTGGGCTCGGGGCGCAGGTCGGCACTCGTCGTACCGGGCTGCTCGTCGGTGCCGAGGGTGTACCGGTTCAGCGGTGGTTCGCCGTCGCCGCGGTACTTGTCCTCAGGTTGGTCCACTCCTGTGTATTCCGCCGCCGTGTACTCCGTACCGGCGGAATGGTCCTCGACCACGCGTTGCTCCCCGAATCCATCGCTGCGGTGGCCGGTGCCCTCCGGACTGCTCCGGGGCGGCGCGACCTTGGACCCGAACACCGCGCTGTCCACACGGTTGTCCACAGTTGTGAACGACGGCTGGATCGGGTTGGTTACCGATTGCGGAGTGCGGGACCTTTGGTGTGAGGGGCTGACGCTAACAAGTCCGCCCACACTGCTTCAAGCCGTCATCCACAGGCTATGAACCTCAAATTGGGGGCAACCTGCGGCGTGTCGGGTGGACGCCGGAGCGTAGTCGTGGTGCGTGGTTGCAGTTGGTGATCAATCTGATCACTGTGTGACAGGCCAGGTTTTCCCCAGTCGTCGACTATTCTGTCCACAGGGCCTGTGGATAATTCTGGGGATACCTGGTTTGACCTGTCCACAGGCGTCCACGTACCGTGGATCGGTCGGTGTTGAACCGGCCCTTTCGTGCTGCGCTCCCGGCGGGACCACCTCAGGATCTCGATGGCGTGCAGGACCGCATCAGCGGCAGCTCCGATCCCTGGGTCTGCCGACCATCGAGTTCTCGAGTAACCGGAGTCATTCCAGTGAGCAAGCGGACGTTCCAGCCGAACAACCGTCGCCGGCACAAGAAGCACGGCTTCCGTCTTCGGATGCGCACCCGTGCGGGCCGCGCCATCATCGCCGCCCGTCGTAACAAGGGCCGTCAGCGCCTCGCGGCCTGAGCGACCTGTCGACGGTGACCACCCCGTGTTGCCTGCGTCGAACCGGTTACGCCGGTCCGACGACTTCCGTCGCGCCGTCCGTGCTGGTCGGCGAGCCGGTCGGCGCGCGGTGGTGGTCCATCTGTTGTCCCCGGACGGCGTCCGGACCGAACCCGCCCGCGTCGGATTCGTGGTGAACAAGGCGGTGGGCAACGCGGTTCTCCGGAACCGGGTCCACCGCCGTCTGCGCGCCGTACTGGCCGCGCGGCTTCCTGATCTGCCGCCCGGTAGTCTGACCGTTGTCCGCGCCCTTCCGTCGTCCGCCTCGGCGTCGTACGACGAATTGGTCGCGGATGTCGACGGCGCACTGAGCCGGCTGTCGGGGAAGCGATGAGGTTCACGGCAGTCATCAGGAATCCCGCCAAGAGTGGGATCATTGGTTTTCTCAAGTTGTACCGGCTGCTGATCAGCCCGCTGTACGGGCAGGTGTGCAGGTTCTACCCGAGTTGTTCGGCGTACGCCCTCCAGGCGGTCGAGCGCCACGGTGCGGTGCGCGGTAGCTGGCTGGCGGCGAGGAGACTCGCCCGCTGCCACCCGTGGAACCCCGGCGGCTACGACCCCGTTCCACCCACAGATGTCGACCACCGCGGAGAGACTGTCTCCGCCAATCAGCCCGGTCCGTCGGCGGACGCCGGGCCTGTGCAGCGAGGTGCTTGAGTGATTGATCTGGTTGTCCCCCAACTCGCCTTGTGGGACGGGATCGTAGACGTTTTCAACGCCGTCATGACGCCGCTGTACTGGGCGGTCTCGGCGCTGCTGGTCGGGTGGCACTGGCTGCTCTCCCAGGTGTTCGACAAGGACAGCGGCTGGGCCTGGGCGCTCTCGATCGCGGGTCTGACGATCGTCATCCGGACCCTGCTGATCCCGCTCTTCGTGCGGCAGATCCGCTCCAGCCGGAACATGCAGCTGCTGCAGCCGAAGATGAAGGAGCTGCAGAAGAAGTACGGCCACGACCGGGAGAAGCTCGGTCAGGAAATGATGAAGCTGTACAAGGACACGGGCACCAACCCGTTCTCCTCGTGCCTGCCGCTGCTGCTCCAGTCGCCGATCTTCCTGGCCCTGTTCCGGGTGCTCGACTACGCGGCCAAGGGCAAGACCCACAGCGACATCATGCAGCCGTACGTCTCCTCGCTGCAGCACGCGAAGATCTTCGGTGCGGAGATCTCGCAGACCTTCCTGAAGGCGAACGGCTCCGGCTCGGCCAACGTCAAGGCCGTCGCGATCGTCCTAATCATCCTGATGACGGCGACGATGTTCATCACCCAGCTGCAGCTGATGCGCAAGAACATGCCGAAGGAGGCCCTCGAGGGCCAGGCGGCGCAGATGCAGAAGATCATGCTCTACGTCTTCCCGGTCTTCTTCCTGATCGGTGGCTTCAACTTCCCGATCGGTGTGCTCATCTACTGGTTCGTCTCGAACCTGTGGACGATGGGCCAGCAGTTCTACGTGATCCGCCGCAACCCGGCCCCCGGCACTCCGGCGTACGACGCCATGGAGGCCCGCAAGCGTGAGCACAACAAGCGCGCCGGTCGCCCGGCCGACGAGGGCCTGCCCGGCGAGGAGGACGGCGACACCCTGACCGACCGTCGCCCGGCACAGCGCCAGCAGCCGAAGCGTCAGTCGCGCAGCGACCGCAAGACCGGCCCCGCCGCTGGTACTACGGCGGACGAGCCGGCCGCGTCGAACGGACAGACGTCGAGCACGCCGCAGCAGAACGCTGCGAAGAAGCCTCAGGCCGGAGCTGCCAAGAAGCAGCCGGCCGGCAAGAAGGGATCGGGTGCCAAGCGCCAGCCCGCGGCGAAGACCGCCGCGCAGCGCCGGGCCGCTCAGAAGAAGCCGGGCGGTTCGCGCTGATTGCGCCTGCCGCTGAGCTTCGTGCTGTGCCTTTCTTGCTCTGATTGACCCTGGGTCCCCGTGGGGCGGGCCTCGACATGATGAAGGAGTTGCCGTGACCGACGGCCTGGAGAACACCGAGACGGCGAAACCGACCGCCGCGGACCGACTGAAGGCACTGGAGGCGGAGAGCGACATCGCCGCCGACTACCTCGAGGAACTGCTCGACATCGCCGACCTGGACGGCGACATCGATATGGACATCGACGGCGATCGGGCCGCGGTGTCGATCGTCGGCGCGGACCTGAAGAACCTGGTCGGTGAGAACGGCAAGGTCCTGGAGGCGCTCCAGGAGCTGACCCGGCTGGCCGTCTACCGGGAGACCGGTGAGCGGTCCCGACTGATGCTGGACGTCTCGAACTACCGGGCGAACCGGAAGGCCGAGCTGGAGGAGGTCGGCCGCAAGGCGGTCGACGAGGTGAAGGACTCCGGTGCGCCGGTCCGCCTGGACCCGATGACGCCGTTCGAGCGCAAGGTCGTCCACGATGTCGTGGCGGCCGCGGGCCTGACGAGCGAGTCCGAAGGCGAAGAGCCCCGGCGCCGCGTGGTCGTCCAACCCGCATGACAGATTTTGGTTCTGATTCTGTTTCACGTGAAACGCCGCCGCTCGTGGAGAAGCTTTATCCACGGGCGGCGGCGCCGCTTGCGGCCTATGCCGAACTGCTGGCGACTGAGGGAACTCTGCGCGGCCTGATCGGCCCGCGGGAGGTCCCGCGGTTGTGGGACCGGCACCTGCTCAACTGTGCGGTGCTCGAGCGGCTGATCCCGGAGGGCGCCTCGGTCGGCGACATCGGTACCGGGGCCGGCCTGCCCGGGATCGTGCTCGCGATCGTCCGCCCCGATCTGCAGGTCGATCTCGTCGAGCCGCTGTTGCGACGTACGACGTTCCTCGACGAAGCGGTCGAGGCGCTACAGCTCGACAACGCGACGGTGGTCCGGGCTCGCGCCGAGGATCTGCCACGAGCGTCGTACGACGTGGTGACTTCGAGGGCAGTTGCGCCGTTGGGCAAACTGGCGGGATGGTGCCTGCCGTTGTGCGCCGAGGGAGGACTGATGCTGGCGATGAAGGGTTCGTCCGCGGAGGAGGAGTTGAACGCCTCTGAGGCCGAACTTTCGGCGCTGGGTGCCGACGTCTGGCACATTCATCAACTCGGCACGGATGAACTGGCCCAGCCGACGACTGTGGTGAGTATTGTGGCCGGACGTGCTGCAGGGGGTTCCCGGCGCGGCGGACGCAGGAGGTGAGTGGGTTGGTGAGTCGTGCCCTCGGGTGGCCCGAGAAGAGCACCGGAGAGCCGGGCAAGTCACAAGGCATCGGCTGGCCGACCGACCCCTCACCAACCGCTCCCGCCCCGGCCGACGTAGTCGTCGCGGAACAGGTCACCTCCGAACTCACGGAATCGACCCGCACCGAGTCCGCGCCTGTTGACGCGACCCCCGTCGAGCCTGCTCCCGCCGTGGACGCCGCACCGGCCGACTCCGTGCACGATGCCGCCCCTGCCGACGCCCCCACTGTCGATTCGGCACCGGTGACCTCTGCGCGCATGGACGCGGCATCCGCTAGCCCGGCATCCGCTAGCCCGGCACCTGTGGGCCAGGCGCCGATCGAAGACGTACCCGTTGAATCTGCTGCCACTGCATCTCCAGCAGCGGACGCGGCGCCGGCGGAATCGGAGCTGGTCGCGTCCCCCAAGTTCCTCACTCCTGCTGCTGGATCGGCACTCCGGACAGCCGCGGCGAGTGGTCTCGATCTCACTCCACCGTCCACGCCGGATCCCGTTTCACGTGAAACGGAGAGTTCGGGGGATGATGGTGTTTCACGTGAAACGGCGTCCCTGGTCGATGCCGACACAGACCTTCCCGAGTCTCCACTGCCTGTGGATGACGACCGCACGAAACTGCCCTCTTACGCGGGGATTCGTCCACAGAGGCCTGTGGATGAAGCTGGGGGCAGACCCGCACCAACCCCCACTGACATCCTCTTCGGGCCAAGTCCCGCACCTATTGGAATGGGCGCTATGACTGCCGCACAGATCGCCGCGCGGGCCACGTCGGACGAGCTTCAGCGACGACTTCTCGAGACCCCGATCGCCGCCGCCACCGAACGGACCCTGCTGGTGAATGAAGGACGCACTATGGGCCGCGAGTTCCCGTTGCCCGCCGAGACCCGGGTCTTCGTCGTCGCCAACCAGAAGGGTGGCGTCGGCAAGACCACCACGACGGTGAACGTCGCCGCCGGCCTGGCCCTGTACGGCGCCCGGATCCTGGTGATCGACCTCGACCCGCAGGGCAACGCCTCCACGGCGCTCGGGATCGACCACTCCGAGGGAACCCCCGGGGTCTACGAGGCGATCATCGAGAACGAGCCGCTGGGCAAGCTGCTCCAGCCATGCGCCGAGCACCCGGGCATCCAGGTGATCCCGGCGACCATCGACCTGGCCGGCGCCGAGATCGAGCTCGTCAGCATCGTGGCCCGGGAGAGCCGGCTGAAGCGCGTCCTGGACGCGCACCTGGCCGAGACCGAGGCCGCCGGTGAGAAGTACGACTACGTCTTCATCGACTGCCCGCCGTCGCTGGGTCTGCTGACGGTCAACGCGCTGACCGCGGCCCGTGAGGTGCTGGTTCCGATCCAGAGCGAGTACTACGCCCTCGAGGGTCTGTCCCAGTTGCTCCGGCACATCGACATGGTGAAGTCGCACCTGAACCCGGGCCTGGACGTCTCCACGATCCTGCTCACCATGTACGACGCCCGCACCAAGCTGGCCGGCGAGGTCGCTGCCGAGGTTCGTGGACACTTCCGGGACGCCGTACTGCGCACCGCTGTCCCGCGGTCGGTCCGGATCTCAGAAGCACCGAGCCACGGGCAGACCGTGCTCGCCTACGACCCGGCCTCGGCCGGCGCCCTGTCGTACCTCGAGGCCTCGCGCGAGATCGCCATGCGGAACAACCTCGAGGGAGCCCGATGAACACCCGACTCGGCCGCGGCCTCGGTGCGCTGATCCCGAGCAATCCCGCGCCCGGTACTCCGCAGACCCTCGGCACCAAGTCCCACTCGATCCCCGGCGCACCGCCGCGGGAGAAGGCCGGGCCTGAACTGGCCGCCGTACCCGGCGCCGAGTTCGCGGAGATCGAGGTCGGCAAGATCTCCCCGAACCCGAAGCAGCCGCGTTCGGTCTTCGACGAAGAGGCGATGGAAGAACTCGTCCACTCGGTGAAGGAGATCGGCCTGCTGCAGCCGATCGTCGTCCGCCGCCTCGAGGACGACAAGTACGAACTGGTGATGGGGGAGCGCCGCTGGCGCGCCACCCAGGCCGCCGGCCTGACCACGATCCCGGCGATCGTGCGCGACACCTCCGACGACGTCATGCTCCGCGACGCGCTCCTGGAGAACCTGCACCGCAGCCAGCTGAACCCGCTCGAAGAGGCAGCGGCGTACCAGCAGATGCTCGACGACTTCGGTTGCACGCAAGAGGTCCTCGCCACCCGCATCGGCCGGTCCCGCCCGCAGATCTCCAACACCCTCCGGCTACTGAAGCTCCCCGCCGGTGTCCAGCGCCGCGTCGCAGCCGGCGTCCTCTCCGCCGGTCACGCTCGTGCCCTGCTCGGCCTCCCCAGCGGCGACGCCATCGAACGCCTAGCCCAGCGCATCGTGGCCGAGGGTCTCTCCGTCCGCACCGTCGAAGAGATCGTCGCCCTGGGCGACATGAACGGCGACGACCCCACCCCGGCCCGCCGCCGCAACAAGCCGGTGGCCCCGCGCCTGGTCGACCTCGCCGACCGCCTCTCCGACCGCTTCGAAACCCGCGTCAAGGTCGACCTCGGCAAAACCAAGGGCAAGATCACCGTCGAGTTCGCCTCCATCGACGACCTCGAGCGCATCGTCACCCTCATGGACCCCAACAAGCCCACCAGCTGACCCCACCCGCCTTCGGCGACGCATCCAAGCCCTCCCAGGCAGCCGATGCACCCGAACCGCGTGGGGCACTGTGGCCCCACCAGCGTTGCCCGCCCGCCCCGATCCGGGACGGGCGCCCTGGCCGCGGCGCCGGATGGTGCGTCTTCCCCGACCCGCTCATGGCAGCATCCACTGAGCTTCCGGCAGCGGGTTCCGGCGCGAGGTTCAGGCAGGTGGACGCACCCCGACCCGCTCTGGCGGCTGGTGTCGTCTCCTCCACGTGCTGCTGGCGCTCAAACCGCTTGGGTGGATGTCGGCCGGCTTCGCGTGGTGAGTCCTCCCCGAACCGCTTTGGGGAGTGGGCACATTCCTCGCACCCACCGATGTGTGTCCCGCTGTGGGTAGTCCCCGGAATCCGTTCTCAGGGAGCGTCCCTCAGGTCTGAGCGCGCCGGCCCGAGGCAATGGACGGCCCGGGTGCTGGATGCCCCGGGTGCTGCATGCCCCGGGCGATGGATGGCCCAGGTGATGGATGGCCCCGGGTGATGGATGCGCCTCCGTTCGCGCATCAGCCACCTCTGCCGTCGGCAACGACACTCCTCCGGCCTGGACGACGCTCGCCCCCGCCCCGGCCGCGACTGGTGGCGTGAGACAGGAGCCAATGCTCGTACGGCGTGGTCGCGCGCCGCTCGGGTATCCGGCCCCGAGACCCTGCGCGCACACTCGCCGATCGCCACAAGCTGACTCCAGACCCCACCTCCGGTGCGGACTTCCTCAGGCCCGCCGCCCGCAGCCGTCCCGCAGATCCACAGCAACCTCAGCCCAACCCTCGCCCGCCCCAACGCGGTCTGGGGAGCACCCGCGACGGATTCGGGGGGTGGATCCTCCCCGAATCGGTTCGAGGAGCCTGCTGCGAGCGCCCTGCCCCAAGCCCCTCCCAAACCGCTTTGGGGCGGATCCGCGACGGATTTGGGGGGGGTGGATCCTCCCCAGATCCCCTCGCGGAGGGTGCCAGCGCTCCCCAAACCGGTTTGGGGAGGAACAGGGACCGGCCGGGGCGAACATCCACCCCACTCTCCAGCGACGGGTCACATGTCAGGCGACGGAGCCTCAGCTTTCCCCAGCCATAGCCCGTCCGCCTCAGGCGATGTAGAGCCGCGGTCACAGATCGCACCATCCACCGCAGCCACCGCAGCCACCGCAGCCACCGCAGCCACCGCAGCCACCGCAGCCACCGCAGCCACCGCAGCCACCGCGGCGCCCAGCGATGCTGTCTTTCGAGTCGGCCGGGAGCGGCGCTCAGCCAGAGCGCACGTGTCCGGCCGAGTCCTTTCGGGTCTTAACCCACTCGACCGCCAACGGCGGTCGACTGAAACCAGAGGGGCGCCGAGCAGAGGGCTGGGCCGGATGGCGAGGTCGGCTGCCGCGGGTTCACGTTGTCTGGGGCTGACGGGCTGTGGCTGAGGTGCGTGATGCTGGAGTTTTGCGCTGTCCGATGGACTTTGGGGACTCGGCGACGAAGATCGATCGGATAGCGCGCGCCCGGACTGCCCCGGGGTCCGAGATCGCGAGGCGGGAGTCACTTTGAGCATCCACCAGTCATCTGGACCCCGGCGGAACGGTTGAGCCGTGCTCAAGGTCGCCAGGCCGGCTCACCTTGAGCACGGTTGAACCACCTGCTTGCCGCGCGGATGCCTGACCCGTGCTCAACGTCGTACCGGCTCAGGTGGGCAACCCATAACACCAGCTTGGGGTCAGCCCATCAAGCGGGGTGGGAGGAGATGGGTCTG
>NZ_SMKA01000341.1 GCF_004348455.1 Kribbella albertanoniae | reverse complement strand
CACCAGTCCCGCCGATCCAACCTCTACCCGTCCGTCGGTACACCCCCGGCCCCCGCCCCGGGGGATCGGGGGCGTTGGCCGAGGATGAGGGAGTTGCCGTCGGGGTCTTGGGCTCGGGCTATGCGTTCGCCCCAGGGCTGGTCGGTCGGCTCCTCCAGGATGGGGGCGCCGGCTTGGCGGATTCGTGCGGTGGTGGCGTCGCAGTTGTCGACGTAGAACCAGAGGGCGATCGAGCCCGTGCTGGGCTGGTGGTCGAGGTCGTGGCCCAGGCCGAGGGAGGCCTTGCCGACGTGGAGTCCGACGTAGCCGGGTGGGCCCTCGGGTGGGAAGCGGTAGTGCTCGACTGCGCCCAGGGCGTCGGTGTAGAAGGTCAGCAGCCGGTCCAGGTCGGCAGTGGTCACGATCGGGAACACATCGTCGGCACCCATCAGGGTCCTCCTTCGCTCGTCGGTTACCTGAGCCTGACGAACAGGCTGCCCCCAGATCGACAGCCACGCTTGAGAGGGGCCGGAATTGGGCACTGGAACAGCATGCAGAGGTACGTCGGGGTGCGGTATTCCCGGATCTGGCGCGCTGCTGTTGGTGCGCTGGCCGGGATTGGTGTGCTGGCGGCCCTGGTGCTGGTGTCCCCGGGGCCGAACTTGGCGACGTTCTTGCTCGCCGCGTTCATGGCGGGGTCAATTGCGATCAGCTTCGGGTTGTCCTGCGAGCAACCGCCGGCCCAGGTGTTCAGGGCGGCGCCACGGTGGGCAGCGCTCGCTGGTGTGAGTACGGTGGCGAGCCTCGGGTACGGCGTCGCCGCGGGATCCGAGGTGTTGCTCCTGCTCCTGCTCGTCGCCGGAACGTCGCCACCGGTGGCTGCGTGGCTCGGCTGGATCGACCCGACGCCTGAGACCAAGGCCAAAGTCAAAGCACGCCCCAAGCGGGTCGTCGTAGAGCCGGCCGACGTCGAGCTCCCCGAGCTGAAGCCGGCCGACCAGCTGAGTGAACTGTCGGCATCCGAGCTATGCCTGGCCTGGCGCCGCAGTTTCACCGAGCTACAGCGACCCGAGCACTGGTCCGCGACGATCGACGTACGGCGTGCTTATCTGGACGAGCTCGAGCGGCGGTACCCCGAGGAGTTCGCCGCCTGGATGGCGTCCGGGCCGCGTGCGGCCAGCGACCCGGGGCGTTTCTTCAACCACGGCGCCGACCGCTAGAACACTTCCCGCAGATGCGCGCCGATCAGTTCGACGGCGTGCCGGCCTGCCGAGAGGACGGCTGGGAAGTTCAGGAACGCGTGCATGGTGTCGGCGTACTCGACCAGTCTGACCGGTGCATCGAGACGCTCGGCGTAGTGGCGGGCGTCGTCGCGGAGTGGGTCGCGGCCGGCGGCGAGGATGAGGGCGGGCGGGAGTCCGGCGAGAGATACGGCACGCAGCGGTACGGCGGCCGCCGGCAGCTCGCCGGTGGGGAAGTACTGAGCGGATGACCAGCGACCGGGGGCGATGCTGAGGAAGGTCCCGTCGAACAACCGGTACGACTCGGTGTCCTGCTCATGATCGAGACTGGGATAGCAGAGGATCTGGTGGTCGGGGAGCGGGCTGCCGTTGTCCCGGGCAACGAGACACGCTCCGGCGGCGAGCGCGGCACCGGCGCTCTGACCACCGACCGCGATCCGGCCGTCGCCGTTCAGGTCGGCGCTGTGTTCACGGATCCAGCTCAGGGACTCATTGACGTCGTGAAGCCCAGCTGGGTAAGGGTTCTCCGGGGCCAGTCGATAGTTGAGGGAGACAACAACAACGTTGCCGGCGGCAGCGATCCGGGAGGTCGTGTACTCGATGTCGCGGAGGTGACCGCCGATGAATCCGCCGCCGTGCAGCCAGAGAACCACTGGCGCCGGCTTGCTGGTGTGAACCGGTTGATAGACGCGCGCCTCGAGTGTGCGTCCCGGCAGGATGATCCGGAGGTCGCGCGGGTTCGTCCGCGGATCGACGGTGCCGGCCAGCGCGGGATCCGGGAGTTCCAAGCGATCCTTCAGCAGCGCGTCGTACGGGTCGAGCTCAGGACCGGACGGCTCGTTGGCGAAGCGGTTGAGCAGGGCCTGGGTCTCACCGGCGAAGACCAGGCTGTCGATGCTCTCGGCAACTACCGTGCTCATGCGGCCTTCAGGTGACGCGCCGCGTGCCCGAAGACGCCGTGCCCCGGGGGAGTCGACACGTACTCGGTCAGCGCTCCGATCCCACCGTCGTACCCGCCGCCCGTTGCCGGATCGTTCCACGCGGCGTCGTCGTACTGCTCGATCTCGGCCAGCAGCGCAGCGCCGACGCTCTGGTAGCGGTGCAGGGTCAACTCCGACGGGATGTGCCGCCCGGCCTCGACGCCGCCGACATTCAGGGCGCTGCCGGCCTCGGGGGTCTCCCAGCGCGGATCCAAACTCCAGTGCAGGCGCCCGTTCCGGGCGTCGCGCAGGGCGGCGAGGGTGATCTCGTCCCACATCAGCACGTGCCCGAGCAGATCGTGCAACGAGTCGCAGAAGTGGCCGAGCGGTCCCGCGCTCAGCTGGTACGGCGCTCGCAGCTCGTCCTCGGTCAGCCCGGCGACCGCGGCCAGCAGCAGGTCTTGGTCGTCCCGCAACAACTGAGCGGCCTCAGCAGGTGATGTCTTCGCAATACGCATGCCACGACCAAACCATCGGTGTCGCTGCGGATCCCGTCGATTGAGCGAACTGCTCAATCGGTGAGGCCAAGATCGGTCAGGGTCTCGATGACAGGTCGGCCGGGTGGTGCCGCGGTGGTGAGGCCGCGGATGCAGGCGGTCATCACCATCAGGAAGTAGTCGCCGCTGGAGATGGCCGGCAGTTCGGCGTGGACGGGGGCGAGGACCTCGTCGGACGCGAGCAGGGCGTAGACCTTCTCGAGCTCCCGTTGATGCGGGCCGTCGTGGTACGGGCGGTGCCGCTCCTCGGCGGCGCTCAGGTTGATGGCGAGGGAGGCGACCGTTCCGGACAGCATGACCGCGCCGGCGGCGCCGTACCCGCGTCGTCCGAGCGCCTCGACTGCCTCGCGCTGCAGGCGCAACCCGGAAGCACCACGCGGGAACAGAGTCTGCAGGTACGCCGCTAGTCCCGGCCGGTCGACGATGAAGGTGTGGAGTTGCAGGGCGAACGACAGCAGGTGGGCGTTCAGGTCGTCGGCCGGGTCGTCGATGATGTGCAGCTCGGCGAGGATCGCCTCGCCGACGACTGACTCCAGGCCGAACTTCCCGTCGACATGGCGGTACAGCGCGGCCGGGGTGACGCCGAGCGCGCCGGCGACGCCGTTCACGGTGAGGTCGGCGAGGCCGAGGCGCAGCCCTTCGCGCTCGATGTCCGCGAGTCCGATCTGCGCCTGCCGGCCACCCGTCTTGCGCCGGGGCGAAGTCCCTGTCACAACCCTCCCTTAGTCTGCTGACCCCTAAGTTATGGTACTAACTTAGATATGCACCGTGACCTACGGTGACTGTTCCTTCTCTCCCCAGGAGATCATGGTGAGTGAGCACCGCCCCACCCGGAGAACTCTGCTCAAGGCCGCCGGTGGCCTGACAGTAGCCGCCGGCCTCGGCGCCGGAACCATTCTGGCAACCTCGGTCGCGGCCAGCGCAGCCGACGACGGTTTCGGGCTGCACATCGTCGACAGCAACCAGGGCGATCCGCGGATGTGGTACTACCGCTTCCAGACCGCCGAGATCGGCTGGCAGCCTGCGGTGAACGTGCTGCTGCCCGATGGTTACCACGACGACGGCCGGCGCTATCCGGTTCTCTACCTGCTGCACGGGGGTCTGCAGGACTTCATCACCTTCGACCGCGAGGGCATCCGGGCGTGGACGGCGGGTAAGCCGATCATCATCGTGATGCCGGACGGAGGAAAGGCCGGCTGGTACTCCAACCCGGTCACCACCAATGTCGGCCCGCGCAACTACGAGACCTTCCACCTCGAGCAGTTGGTCCGGTGGATCGACGCCAACTTCCGCACGTTCGCCGAGCCCGCCGGACGTGCAGTGTCCGGCTTCTCGATGGGCGGCTTCGGCGCCCTCAAGTACGCCGCCAAGTACTACGGCCACTTCGCCTCGGTGAGTTCGCACTCCGGTCCGGCCAGCATCCGGCGCGACGGCGGCCTCGTCGCGCAATGGGCGAACGCGTCGTCGGCCGCGGTCGAACTCAACGGCGGGACGATCTACGGCGTCCCCTGGGACGAAGCCCGGGTCACCGCCGACAACCCGATGCAGAACCTCGAGCGCTACCGAGGCAAGCGCATCTTCCTCGTCGCCGGCACCTCTCCCAGCTCCGACCCCGGTGACTACATCAACGAAACCCAGGTCCTGGCCGGGCACCGGGAGTTCCGGGCAGCCCTCGATCAGGCCGGCATCCCGTACACCCACTACGAAGACGGCGGCGGCCACTTCATCCGCCACGACCGCATGATCGAAGACATCGACGGCATCATCAACCACCTGCGGAGCTGACCGGGCGAGCGGGGCCTTCGGCGTGACTACTTTCCGGTGAAGGCCCCGATCGCGATACCGAGAACGGCAGCGTTGTAGAAGAACGACAGCACCGAATGCCAGATCACCGCATGCCGGACCCGCCGGTTGGTGACCTCGACATCGGACGTCGCGAACGTCGCCCCGATCGTGAAAGCGAAGTACGCGAAGTCGAGGAAGTTCGGCGTACTGGTTCCCGGGAACGTGACGCCGTGGCCGGTGCCGAAGTAGAGGTTCGCGTAGTGCATGGCGTACCCGACATGCAGAATCAGCCAAGCCAGTACGACGGTCGTTGCCGCCAGCAAGCGGATGATCCAGACATCCCACTGGGTGCCGTCGTCCTCAGCATCCACCGACACGATCAGCATCCCGCTCGACAGTCCGGCCGCACTGGCTACGAGCAGTGCCCCGTAGCGCAGTCGCATCAAACGTGCCGATAGCAACCAGTCCGGTGTCCCCTCGGCATCAGCCGCCTTGCGACCGCGCCGCATGCTCCACACCTGTCGGGCCAGGAAGGCGAGAGCCAGGATGTCCCAGACCATCAGGGATGGGATTGTCCAGGTGACCAGGAAGTTGGGGACCCACAGCACTGGCAGCAGTACGACGCCTGCCGCTGCGAGTAGCGCCCGCGTGACCCCGTCCCACCACCTCAGCACGTTCGGATGCTAGCGATCGCCGTACCGAATCGTGGGGAAGTTGTCAGTCGTCGGCGAGGCGGTTCAGCAGGGATAGCAGGGTGGACTGTTCGGCCGGGGTGAGGCGGTCGAGGAGGGTGACCATCGCGTCGCGGCGGTTGCGGCGGAACTTGATGAGCAGGTCGGTGCCGGCCGGGGTGAGGGCGACCAGGGTGGCGCGGCGGTCGTGCGGGTCGGGCTGGCGGGCGAGCAGGCCGCCGGCCTCGAGGTCGTCGACGACGGAGGTGGCCGAGCGGGGGACGATGCCGAGCTGGGTTGCGAGCTCGCTCAGGCGGAGTGGGCGGTCGGCCTGGTCGAGCGTGCGCAGGACGCGGAAACGGCCGTGGGTCAGGCCTTCGACGTCGGCCTTCGCGGCCCGCCGCTGTCTCCGCACGATGCCGTCCAGCCGGGTGGCGATCTGTTCCGCGGTGTCGTCGGACGCATTCACGGGGTGAGCCTATCGGGGAGGGGTCTTGTGAGTTTGCCTCATAGTGAGTTAACCTCAGCATATCTGATCCTGAACCGAAAGGCCTCAATGTCACAGATCTCCGGAATGCCGGGCTCGGGAGGCGGTGGTGGGCGGGCGATGCGCTCACTGCTGAAGGACTCCTCCGTCCGGCACCACAAACTCTCCGCGGGCACCCTGCGCCGCATCGCCGGTTTCGCCGTTCCCTATCGCCGCTACCTGGCCGCCTTCCTCGTGCTCATCGCGATCGACGCCAGCGTCGGCGCGGCCACTCCGCTGCTCTATCGCGAGATCATCGACCGCGGCATCGTTCCCAAGAACACCGCGCTCGTCATCTGGCTGGCGCTGGTCGTTGCCCTGCTCGCACTCGTCAGCAGTGCTGTCACGCTGGGCCAGCGCTGGTTCTCCGCGCGGATCGGCGAAGGGCTCGTCTACGACCTGCGCACCTCCGTCTTCGACCATGTGCAGAAGATGCCGATCGCCTTCTTCAGCCGCACCCAGACCGGTGCGCTGATCCAACGGCTGAACGGTGACGTCCTCGGCGCCCAGCAAGCCTTCACCTCAACTCTGTCGAACGTCGTCAGCAACGTCCTCAGTGTCACCTTGGTGCTCGTTGCGATGTTCGTGATGTCGTGGCAGATCACCCTGCTCGCTCTGGTCCTGCTGCCGCTCTTCATCCTCCCGGCCCGGTTGATGGCCGGTCGGTTGCGCGAGGCAACGGCCGAGACGTACCGGCTGAACGCGACGATGGCACAGACCATGACCGAGCGCTTCAACGTGGCCGGCGCGATGCTGGCCAAGATCTTCGGTCGCAGCCAGGAATCGTCGAAGGACTTCGCCGACAAGGCCGCGCGCGTACGCGACATCGGTGTCACGACCTCCATGTACGCCGCAATCTTCCGCGTCTCGCTCACTCTGGTCGCAGCGCTCGCCGTGGCCCTGGTCTACGGGGTCGGCGGCGTCTTCGCCGTACAGGGTGCTCTCGGGATCGGGACGGTCGTTGCGTTGACCGCCTATCTGAACCGGCTCTACGGCCCGCTGACCGCGCTCTCCAATGTCCAGGTCGACATCATGACCACGCTGGTCAGCTTCGAGCGGGTGCTCGAGGTGCTCGACCTTCCGCCGATGGTTGCCGACCGCAAGGATGCGAAGGAGCTCCCGGCTGACGTCGAGCCGTCGCTCGAATTCGACCAGGTCCATTTTCACTACCCGTCTGCGGCCGAGGTCTCACTCGCTTCACTCGAGTCGGTGGCGACGTTGTCGGCCGAGACTGGTGAAGAGGTGCTCAAGGGCGTCAGCTTCTCGGTCCGCCCCGGCGAGATGGTGGCCGTCGTCGGCCCATCCGGCGCCGGCAAGACCACGCTCGCTTCGCTCGTCTCCCGCATGTACGACGTCACCGGCGGCGCGATCCTGGTAGGCGGGCACGATGTCCGCGAGGTGTCCCAGCGCTCACTGCATGACGTGATCGGTGTGGTCACCCAGGACTCCCACATGTACCACGACACCATCCGCTCCAACCTGCTGCTCGCGCGGCCGGACGCGACCGAGGCCGAGCTGCATGAGGCACTCGTGGCGGCTCAGATCGGGCCCATGATCGAGAGCCTGCCCGACGGTCTGGACACCGTGGTCGGTGATCGCGGCTACCGCCTGTCCGGCGGCGAACGCCAGCGGCTGGCCATCGCCCGCCTGCTCCTGAAGTCGCCCTCGATCGTCATCCTCGACGAGGCCACGGCCCACCTCGACTCCGAATCCGAGGCCGCCGTACAAGCCGCCCTCGCCAACGCCCTCACCGGCCGCACCTCCCTGGTCATCGCCCACCGCCTGTCCACGATCCGCAACGCCGACCAGATCCTCGTCCTCGACAACGGCCAGATCCGCGAACACGGCACCCACGAAGAACTACTAGCCGCCGCCGGCCTCTACGCCGAACTCCACACCACCCAGTTCGCAACCCCCGCACCCGCCGCCTGAGCTTCCGGGCCGTGGTCGCCGCGCGGAAAACGAGGGGATCTCCCTTCACGTTGCCGGTTCTCTGGCCGAATTTTGGCCGGAGAAGGGGCACATTGAGGGGATATCCGGGCTCTTTGGTTGTTGGTTCTGTACGGCGGGGGTGGTGGCGGTGCCCTCGGATGCGGCCGGTCTCGTGCGGCCGAAACGGCTGAACCTCGTCCACGTACTGGGGACCGCGGACACGCGATCAGATGTCCGGGGTCCCCAGCTGCTGACCGCAGCACCACCCGGCCCACCTGCACGCCGCGCAGCAGAACGCCGTACCCACAACGTCCGAAGGACACGCGCGCCTGGTCTTCGGATCTTCGGACGTTGTGACGGGGATGGTGGCGAACTCGCACATCGGACAGGAGAACCGGGTTGCCCGTCAGAGGTTGAGGGGCGCAGCCCGGACCGCCACGCCATCACAACTGTGCGTCGGGGGCCCGTCCACGCCTGAGGTGCGGGGTGGGCGGCCGATTGTGATGGCCTGCAGGTTCGCGCTATGAGCGGCCTAGCGGCTGGCGGCCAGGGACTCGGTGAAGGAGCCGGGGGGTGGGGCGAGGTTTCGGCGGTGGTGGTTGTCGAGTTGGCAGCGGGCGTTGTAGCAGCGGACCCAGGTGGCTGCCGCGTGGGCGACGGCTCGTTCGGCGGGGGAGAAGGGGCGGATGTGGTGGTAGTCGTCGACGAAGGCGGCTACCTCCTCGGCTGATGGAGCGTCAGGGGGTTCGGGCGAGCCTTGGGTGAAGGCGCCGGCGCAGAGGCCGACGACTGCTGGTTCGGGGGCGTAGATGAGGCTGTCCCAGTCGTAGGCGGCGACGAAGGTGTCGTTGCGAACGCAGACGTTCTGCCAGACCCAGTCGCTGTGACCGATGACGTGCGGAAGATCGTCGGCCGCGCGGAGAACCTCCGCCGCAGCGTCGGCGGTCTCGTCGATCCACCGAAAGCCACGCACCGGCGCTGAGAAGTCGAATACCGGGTCATGTGGCTCGGGCCAGGCGCCCGCCGTCCAGTCCGCCCACGCTGGTCGGCCCGTGACGAGTGCAATGCCATCCAGGTTGCGCAGGGCATCGATCTGTACGGCGAGAGCGGCCGCCATCGCCGCGCGAGCCGCTGGGGCGTGCGGGCTTCCGGTCGAGGTGCCGGTCAGACGTTGCTCGACGACTGCGAGTACGCCGGTCGTGCGCGACGGGCCGTCGAGGACGCGGGCGCAACCGAACCCTGCCGAGGCGAGCGCGTTCTGTGCTCGTACGACGGTCCGCAGGCGTTCGAGGTCCGCGCCGGGACGGAACGCCTTCAGTACGACGTCGCGGCCATCCGTCAGGTGGAGGCCGAAGACCGCCCCGATGTCGCCGCCGCTGAACTGGATCGACTCGAGGCCCGTGCCGAGGTGGTCGCGCAGATGGCGTTCGAGCCACGCACATGTGGCTCGGGCCAGGCGCCCGCCGTCCAGTCCGCCCACGCTGGTCGGCCCGTGACGAGTGCAATGCCATCCAGGTTGCGCAGGGCATCGATCTGTACGGCGAGAGCGGCCGCCATCGCCGCGCG
>NZ_SMKA01000340.1 GCF_004348455.1 Kribbella albertanoniae | reverse complement strand
CCACTGACCAACCTCCGTGGCACCGCCGGCGCCACGCTCAGCCGGGGCGGATTCGACCGGCCGAAGGTGGTTGGTGAGTGGCTGGGGTCCGCCCTTAGAGGGTTAGGGCGAGGCGGGTGGCTTGGTCTATGGCTCGTTTGGCGTCCAGCTCGGCGGCGAGGTCGGCGCCGCCGATGATGTGGACGGGGCGGCCGGAGGTGGTGAGGGTGTCGGCCAGGTCGCGGACGGATTCTTGGCCGGCGCAGACGACGATGGTGTCGACGGCGAGGACGCGGGGCTTCTCGTGCTGAGGGCCGAAGGTCAGGTGCAGGCCTTCGTCGTCGATGCGTTCGTAGTTGACGCCGCGGAGTTGCTCGACCTGCTTGTTCTTGAGGGCGGCGCGGTGCACCCAGCCGGTGGTTTTGCCCAGGCCGGCGCCGATGCGGCCGGGCTTGCGCTGCAACAGGTAGACCTGCCGCGGTGATGCTTCAGGATGCGGTACGCCGAGCGCTCCGCGGGTGACCGTGGGATCGGCGACACCCCACTCGGCCTTCCACGCATCGAGATCGAGAGTCGGCGAATCGACAGTGGTGAGGAACTCGCTGACATCCACGCCGATCCCGCCGGCCCCGATCACCGCGACCGAGTCACCGACGGGCTTCCCTTCGCGGACGACCTCGACGTACGAGAGCACCTTGGGGTGGTCGATGCCGGGGATCGACGGCACCCGCGGTACGACGCCCGTCGCGAGCACGATCTCGTCGAATCCGGCCAGGTCCGCGGCGCTCGCCCGGCGACCCAGATGGACCTTGACGCCGGTGATCTCGAGGCGGCGCCGGTAGTACCGGATCGTCTCGGCGAACTCCTCCTTGCCGGGGATCCGGCGCGCGATCCCGAACTGCCCGCCGATCTCCTGGTCGGCCTCGAACAGTTCGACGTCGTGCCCGCGCTCGGCCGCGGTGACTGCGGCGGCCAGCCCGGCCGGTCCGGCGCCGACGACCGCGATGTGTTTGACCTTGCGGGTCGGCAGCAGTTGGAGTTCGGTCTCGCGAGCCGCGCGCGGGTTGACCATGCAGCTCGCCTTCTTCTTGGCGAACACGTGATCCAGGCAGGCCTGGTTGCAGGCGATACAGACGTTGATCTCGTCGGCCCGGTCAGCCGTTGCCTTGAGCACCCAATCAGGGTCGGCCAGGAACGGGCGGGCCATGCTGATCAGGTCGGCGTCACCGCGAGCCAGCACCTCCTCGGCGACCTGCGGCAGGTTGATCCGGTTCGACGTGACGACCGGGATGCTCACATGCGGCTTGAATGCGGCGGTGACGCTGGTGAACGCGGCCCTCGGTACGGAGGTGACGATCGTCGGCACCCGGGCCTCGTGCCAGCCAATCCCGGTGTTGATGATCGACGCACCGGCCGCCTCGATCTCCTTGCCCAGCGCAACGACCTCGTCCCAGGTCTGACCGCCCTCGACGAGGTCGGCCATCGAGAGCCGGTAGATGATCAGGAAGTTCGGTCCGACCCGTTCGCGGGTCCGGCGGACGATCTCGACCGCGAGCCGGCGGCGGTTCTCCGCACTGCCACCCCACCGGTCGGTGCGCTTGTTCGTGCGCTCGGCGAGGAACTGGTTGATGAAGTACCCCTCCGACCCCATGATCTCGACCCCGTCGTACCCGGCCTCCTGCGCCAGCCCGGCACAATCGACGTACGCCGAGATCTGCTTGCGCACCCCACGGTCGGACAGCGCGCGCGGCTTGAACGGGTTGATCGGTGCCTTGACTGCGGACGCGGAGACACTGAACGGGTGGTACGAATACCGCCCGGCATGCAGGATCTGCAGCGCGATCTTCCCGCCGGCAGCGTGTACGGCGTCAGTCAGCATCCGGTGCTTGCGCGCCTGCCGGCGAGTACTGAGCGTGGATCCGAACGGCGTCAGCCAGCCCGTGCGGTTCGGCGCGTAACCGCCGGTCACCATCAGGCCGACACCACCACGCGCCCGCTCGGCGAAGTACGCCGCGAGCTTGGGCAGATCGCTCAGCCGATCCTCGAGACCGGTGTGCATCGAGCCCATGATGACGCGATTCGGCAGCACCACATGCCCGAGATCGAGCGGCTCCAGCAGGTGCGGGTATGCGGTCATGAGGTCTCCTCGAGGGCTTCGGTCACTTCGTCGCACCAGGCCACGAAGGACTCTTCGGCGCGGATGCCACCGCGTAGTACGAGGTACTGGTGCAGTTCGCGGCCGTTCAACGTGGCCGGCTTGGGAAAGTCCTTGGCCTGGATCCCGCGATACACCTCGAGCCGCGTGGCGTGCTCGGCCCGGTGCCGCGCCACCTCGCGCAGTACGGCGTCGACCCCGCCGATCGAGGCGGCCCGGAGCTTCACCCCGAGCGCGTCCCGGAGGATCGCAACCTCCCCCGGCTCGGCGATCCAGCGGGCGAGCTCGGCGCGACCGCCGTCGGAGACCCGGTAGACCTTCTTGTCCGGGCGGCCCTCCTGGGCGACCTCGGTGTGAGTGACCCAGCCGGCCTCGTCCATCCGGCGCAGCACCCGGTAGATCTGCTGGTGCGTGGCCGGCCAGAAATAGCCGATAGACCGGTCGAACCGCCGGGCCAACTCGTACCCGGAGCCGGTCCGCTCGGTCAGCGACACGAGGATCGCGTGTTCCAGTGCCATGCGGTGAGCGTACCTATGCAACGAGGTGCAGTGCACCTAGTTGCAGCGCATGTCACAGTCAGCAGGCGGACAGGCTTGTCAGAACTTGAGAGAATGGTTGCAGACGCCAGCTATTTCGCCGCCTGAGGAGAGGGAAGACGATGGACCAGCAGGCCCACCCGACCAAGACGACGTTGCCGGGGATCGGCATCCGGTACGACCTGGTCACCCTCGGCGGGAAACACGTCTCCGTGGTGGTCCGCAACGACGGCCGGCGCTACCTCGGCTTCCACGATCCCGAGGACGACGACGCCTGCACGAACACGGTCCCGCTCGATCCCGGTGAAGCCGCCGCGCTGGCGAACCTCCTGATCCCCGAACAGCTCGACCCGGTCCGGAACGAGATCGAGATCGACCTCGTCACCGAACACATCCCGATCACGGCCAAATCGCCGTACGGCGGCCGCACGCTCGGCGACACCCAGGCCCGCAGCCGGACCGGGGCGTCGATCGTCGCGGTACTGCGTCGTACCGGCGCGACCCCCTCGCCGACGCCGGACTTCCGGTTCGCGACCGGCGACACCCTGGTCGTCGTCGGGACCCGTGAAGGTGTGGACGCCGTGGCCGATCTGATTGCGGGCGGGTGAGCCAGATGCACGAAGACATCACCATGCTGTTGATCGAGCTGGGTGCAGTCATCCTTGCCCTGGGCATCCTTGGACGGATCGCGAGCCGGTTCGGGTTCTCACCGATTCCCCTTTATTTGCTGGCAGGTCTGGCCTTCGGGCACGGTGGATTGTTGCCATTGGCAGCCAGTGAGGAATTCGTTGCCACCGGCGCCGAGATCGGTGTCATCCTGCTTCTGCTGCTGCTCGGCCTCGAGTACACGGCCTCGGATCTGGTCACCACACTCAAGACGCAGTACCTCTCGGGCATCGTCGACTTCGTGCTGAACGCCCTTCCGGGCGCTGCCGTGGCGCTGCTGCTGGGCTGGGGTCCGGTCGCAGCGGTCGCACTGGGCGGTGTCACCTGGATCTCGTCGTCCGGCGTGATCGCGAAGGTGGTTGGCGATCTCGGCCGACTCGGTAACCGCGAAACGCCTGTGGTGCTGGGGATTCTGGTCCTCGAGGACCTGTCGATGGCGGTCTACCTGCCGATCCTGACTGCGCTTCTTGCCGGTGTCGGACTGGCCGGTGGGAGCATCACGCTGCTGATCTCGCTGGGCACGGTCAGCATCGTGCTGTTCCTCGCGTTGCGGTACGGGCGCGTGATCAGCCGGGCGGTTTCGTCCGACAACCCCGAGATGCTGCTGCTCGTCGTACTAGGTCTGACGCTTCTGGTCGCCGGTATCGCGCAGCAACTGCAGGTGTCGGCGGCCGTCGGTGCCTTCCTGGTCGGAATCGCGCTGTCGGGTGAGGTCGCGCACGGCGCACGGAACCTCCTGAGCCCACTGCGGGACCTCTTCGCCGCGGTCTTCTTCGTCTTCTTCGGCCTGAGCACCGATCCCGCCGACATCCCACCGGTCTTCGCCATCGCCCTCGGCCTCGCGGTCCTGACCGCACTCACCAAGATCGCCACAGGCTGGTACGCCGCTCGCCGGGCCGGCGTCGGTACCGCAGGCCGCTGGCGAGCCGGTGGAACGCTCGTCGCCCGCGGCGAGTTCTCGATCGTCATCGCCGGGCTCGCGGTCGGCGTCGAACCCCGCCTCGGCCCACTGGCCACCGCCTACGTCCTCATCCTTGTCATCCTCGGCCCTCTGGCGGCCCGCTACACCGAGCCAATCGCCCGCCGCTTCACCAAACGCACTCCCCCAACGGTCGGTCCGCCCGCCCTGGAACGCCTGGACGACCCCGCCAACAGCACTCCGTAGCGTCGACTCGGCCGGAGACGTCCGCTGTGGCTGATCACGGCTCCGGCCGACAAAGCAGGGTGGCTGGGCGATGCGGTGGCTGAGGTGGACGGCGAGGCCGTGGCCAGCAGCCCCCGAACCGTAACGTCCGAAGAAGCGGAGGGCGGCCCTCCGATCGTTCGGACGTTAGCGGGGAGGCGGGCATAACGTCCGAAGAAGCGGAGGGCCGCCCTCCGGGCGTTCGGACGTTAGAAGAGGGCGTCGGCGCGTTCGTGGTTGAGGAGGGCTTGTTTGCGGTGGAGGCCGCCGCCGTAGCCGGTGAGGTTGCCGGTGGCGCCTACTACTCGGTGGCAGGGGACGATGATGCTGACGGGGTTCTTGCCGTTCGCCAGGCCGACCGCTCGGGAGGCGCCGGGGACGAGGCCGAGGTCGCGGGCGAGGTCGCCGTACGTGGTGATCTCGCCGTACGGGATGGTTTGGAGAGCGGTCCAGACGCGTTGCTGGAAAGGGGTTCCGGACAGCTTCAGCGGTACGTCGAAGGTGGTGCGGCCGTGGTGGAAGTACTCGGTGAGTTGCTCGGCGACCAGCGGCAGCACGGAGTCGTCGCGGGTGCCGAAGGTTTCGATCGGGGGTCGGTGGCGGTGCTGCTCCATGTAGAGGCCGGCCAGCTCACCGGTGTCGGTCGCGACCATGGTGAGGGGGCCGACCGGGCTGTCCATGACGGCGTACGTCATCGGCTGATCCGGTAGAGGACGTGGCGCTGCAGGCGGTGGCCGGCCGGGAGGCGGGGGTGGTCGAAGTCGCCGGCCTCGTCGTGGATCATGCCGATCTTCTGCATGACGCGCTGGGACGGAACATTGGTGGTGGCAGTGAACGAGATGATCTCGCGCAGGCCGACCGGACCGAAGCCGAAGTCGAGGGCCGCCCGAGCCGCCTCGGTGGCGTAGCCGTTGCCCCAGGCACCTTTCGCCAATCGCCAGCCGATCTCCACGCCGGGCAGGAAGGCGGCCTCGAAACGCGGCACCGCCATACCGGTGAACCCGATGAACTCCCCCGTCTCCCGCACCTCCACCGCCCACAGCCCCCAGCCCTGGTCAGCGATCGCCGCCGATTCCCGGTCGATCAGCGCGTCGCTCTCCTCGCGGGTCACCAGCTTCGGGAAGTGCTCCATCACTGCCGGGTCCGCGTTCAGCGCGGCGAACGGCTCGCGGTCGGAGTCGCGCCACTGACGCAGCAGGAGGCGATCGGTGGTCAGGTCGGGCATGCTCGCTCCAGTCATTCCGGGATCTTGTTGATGGCGTGGTCGCCGGTCGCCCACAGGTACTGAACGGCGTACGCACGCCACGGCCGCCAGGCACGCGCGTGCGCGATCAACGGTTTAGGGGCCTCAGGCAACCCCAGGTCGCGCGCGGCGTACCGGATGCCGAGATCGCTGGCCACGAACGCATCCGGATCACCCAGCGCCCGCATCGCGATCGACTCGACCGTCCACGGCCCGATCCCCGGCAGCGCGGCGAGTTGCTCACGAGCGCGATCCCAGTCGGCGCCGGCGCCGAGGTCGATCTCGCCGGCCGCGAGGGTCGCGATCAGCGTCGTGAGCGTCGTACGCCGCGACTTCGGAAACGCCAACGTCTCCGGATCCAGCCCGGCCAACGCCTGCGTGGTCGGGAAGAGATGGGTGAGCCCACCAGCCGGATCCTCGATCGGCTCGCCATGCTGCAGAACCAACCGATGCGCATGCGTCCGCGCAGCCGCCGTCGAGACCTGCTGCCCGAGCACAGCCCGTACGGCGAACTCCTCGCCATCGACCGTATGAGGAACCCGCCGCCCCGGCGCCTTCGCGATCAGCGGCGCCAGCACCGGATCGGTGGCGAGCAGCTCGTCAACAGCAACCGGATCCGCATCGAGGTCGAGCATCCGGCGGCACCGGCTGATCGCGATCGCGAGATCACGCTGGTCGGTGAGCGACAGTTGGCAGGCGATGTGATCGGGCATCGGCTTGAGCGCGACAACACCATGACCGTGCGGGAGTCGCAGCGTGCGGCGGTAGTGACCGTCGCGCCACTCCTCCACGCCCGGTACGCCGGTTGCGATCAGATGGCCGAAGAGATTGTCCGGAGTCAGCGGCGCGCGGAACGGGAGTCGCAGCGAAATCGTGCCAGGCGCGACTGCCGTCGTACCGCGTCGTCCTCGGAGCTCGGTCGGGGACAGCGCGAAGACCTCTTGCACGGTCTCGTTGAACGTCCGCACGCTTGAGAAGCCTGCCGCGAAGGCGACGTCGGCCATCTGCAGATCGCTGGTCTCGATCAGCAATCGTGCAGTCTGCGCGCGTTGGGCACGAGCCAACGCGAGCGGTCCGGCGCCGAGCTCGGCCAGCAACTGCCTCTGCACCTGCCGGACGCTGTAGCCGAGCTGCGTCGCCAACCCCGGTACGCCGTCGCGGTCGACGACGCCGTCCGCAATCAACCGCATGGCGCGGGCGACGAGGTCGGCCCGGTCGTTCCACTCCGGGGAACCTGGACTCGCGTCCGGGCGGCACCGCTTGCAGGCGCGGAACCCGGCCTGCTGCGCGGCGGCAGCGCTCGGGTAGAACTCCATGTTCTTGACCTTCGGCGGCACCACCGGGCAGCTCGGCCGGCAGTAGATCCGGGTCGTCAGCACCGCGGTGAAGAACCACCCGTCGAAGCGTGCGTCCTTCGACTGCACCGCTCGCACGCATCGTTCCCTGCATTCATACACAGGACCAGCATCCCTGCCCCCACCGACAGTCGCTAGCGGTTTTACGACATCAAGGTGTGGCGAGAATGCGACGCGAGTTCCTGGTGTCGCATTCCCGCCGGAACGCCGTCTCCCGATCGCCTGGACTAGAGACATGAACGCACTGAGCAACAAGAACGCACTCGTCACTGGTGGCAGCCGCGGTATCGGTGCGGCCACCGTACTCGCCCTCGCCGAGGCCGGCGCCGATGTCGCCTTCACCTACAACAGCTCGCCGGATGCAGCAGCGACGATCGTGAAGGAAATCGAGCGACTCGGCCGCCGGGGCTTCGCGATCGAGGCCGATGCGACCGACGCCACGGTGGTCGCCAACGCCGTTCGCGAGGCCCATGGATCGCTCGGCGGTCTGGACATCCTCGTCAACAACGCCGGGATGGGCGCGATCGGCCCGATCGAGGGCTTCACCTCCGCCGAAATCGATCGCGCGCTGGCCATCAACGTCCGCGCTGTGTACGCCGCTTGCCAGGCGGCGGCTCCATTGCTGGCTGACGGTGGCCGGCTGATCCACCTCGGCAGCTGCGCGGCCGCTCGGGTCACCGGCCCGGGCATGACCCTCTACGCGATGACCAAGGCCGCGCTGGTCGGGCTGAGCAAGGGTCTGGCCCGCGAGTTCGGCGTACGGAACGTCACGTCGAACGTCGTCCAGCCCGGCCCGATCGACACCGACATGAACCCGGCCGACGGCCCGTACGCCGACCCGCAGATCGCCCACCTGGCCCTCGACCGCTTCGGCTCCCCCGCCGAAGTCGCCGCCGCCATCACCTACCTGGCCGGCCCGCACGCCGCCTACATCACCGGCACCGAACTAACCATCGACGGCGGCCACACCGCATAACTCCCCACCTCCGGCGCCCGCCCTCCCCCGCACACTGAACGGATATCAGTCGCTGTTGCCCCTTCTCGCGCCGTATACGACCTGAGGAGGGGCAACGCGGACGGATATCCGTCGCTTGTGCTGGAGGTGTGGGGTTCTTGTACGGCGGCCTCGGTGGCGGTGCACTCGGATGCGGCCGGGGACCTGCGGCAATGGTTGCTCGCCACTGCGGCCGGCGTTACAGAGGGGTTGTCGCTGGGCGGGTCCCTGGCTGGGCGGACCTTTGGCTGGGCGGACCTTTGGCTGGACGGGTCTTTGGCTGGGCCGGACGGCTCGGTCGGCGAACAGAGGTGAACGAGGCCTGGGGCTGACCGGCTGTGGCTGCTGCCGGTGGTGACGAGGCGTGTCGACGGGCTCGTCGCGGTGGTTCGAGGAAGATCGGGCTGGCTGGGGTGCTGTACACGGTTGTCCGGCGAGGCTGGGGAGTCGTACCCCCCCGAAAACGACCGGTAGAACTCCCCAGCCCCGCAGTAACCAGCCGACCGGCCGATCCCCGGACACCAAGTCGGGACCCCGGACACCTCACCAGATGTCCGAGCTCCCCAGTAGGTGACCGCAGTACACCCCGCCCACCTGCACCCGGCCCAGCAGAGCGCCGTACCCACAACGTCCGAAGGACACGCGCGCCAGGTCCTCCGGATCGTCGGACGCTAAACACTGCCCCAGCTAACGTCCGAAAAACACGCACACCTCGTCACCGGATCTTCGGACGCTAAACGCTGGCCCGGCTAACGTCCGAAGGATCCGAGGGCGGGGTCTTCGGAGCTTCGGACGTTGTGAGGGGCGTGATGGCGAATCACCCGCACATCGGAACAGGAGGAGGGGTATCCGTTCAATGTGCTGGTTCTCCGGTCGAATAACGAGGGGAGAACCGGCAATCCGAGCGGAGATCCCCTCATTTTCCGCGTGACCGGCACAGCCCGGAGGGCCAGCTGCGGGGTTATCCCTCCAGTTGGGGGGTTGCCCATCGAAATTTTCAGTGGGCAACCCCCCAACTCGACAGGCAACCCCGGCTGTGCGGACGCCACACGCAGGCCCCGGGCGTAGCCGCACGGCCGGTCAGCTTGGCCGGGGCCGGGCGGAGGGACGCGAGG
>NZ_SMKA01000033.1 GCF_004348455.1 Kribbella albertanoniae | reverse complement strand
GCTTGGTAGGGTTTGGGGATGCACTATTTCTACTTCCTCTGACAGCTCGGACCCCGCGGCGCCTGATTGGGCTTGGCCGCGGTTCTTGTGTCCGCTGTTCACCCATGTCATCGAACCTTGGCAGAGCTCTGTCCGGGTTCGCTTCGGAGGAAGTATGTCTAGCGTTACTACTGTTGTATCTACGCGTGCCCGGGCGCATCTGACGGCTAGTGGGGTTCGGATTGTGCGGGGCGGGCATGCCGTTCTGCAGGGTGTGGATCTGACCGTGTCGGCTGGGGATCGGCTCGGGGTGGTTGGGGAGAACGGGCGTGGGAAGACCACGTTGCTTCAGATTCTGGCCGGGCGTCTCGTTCCCGATGCGGGTGAAGTACGGCGTACTGGTGGGATCGGGATTGCTGATCAGGAGATGCCGGTCGGTGATGACCGGACTGTCGGCGATCTGATCGATGTCGAGTTGAGCGATGTGCGGGCTGCGTTGGCGGGGTTCGATGGTGCGGCTGCGGCGCTGGCTGAGCAGCGGGCGGGCGCGGAGGATCAGTACGCCGACGCGCTCGCGGTGGCTGAGGCATTGGACGCGTGGGACGCCGATCGGCGGGTTGATGTCGCGCTTGCGGCGTTGGGTGCGGTTGATGATCGGAGTCGGGTGTTGTCGACGCTGTCGGTCGGGCAGCGGTATCGGATCCGGCTGGCTTGTCTGCTTGGTGCCGGACACGAACTGCTGTTGCTCGACGAGCCCACCAACCATCTGGATGCGGGCGGTCTCGCGTACCTGACCGCACAGTTGCAGGCGCATCCCGGCGGCGTGGTTCTGGTCAGCCACGATCGTGCGCTGCTGTCGGATGTCGCCACGGCGATTCTCGATCTGGATCCGACGAGCGATGACCTGCCTCGCACGTACGGCGGTGGCTATCGCGGGTACCGGGATGGCCGGGCGGCTGAGCGTGAGCGGTGGGAGGACGAGTACCGCACTCAGGTTGCCGAGCGTCAGCAGCTCGCCAACGATCTGTCGACTGCACAGAACCGGTTGTCCACCGGTTGGCGTCCGCCCAAAGGAACCGGCAAGCACGCACGGGCTACTCGTGCGCCTGCGCTGGTGCGTGCGGTGCATCGTCGGCAGGAGGATCTCGACGCGCATGTGATCGCGGTTCCGCGGCCGCCGATGCGGTTTCGGATGCCGGAGCTGGGTTCGCGGCCAGGCGCGACGCTGGTGCAGGTCACCGATGCGGGGGTGCCGGGTCGGCTCGAACCGGTCGGGTCGGTGCTGCTTCAGTCGGGTGATCGGCTCGTCGTGACCGGTCCGAATGGGGCTGGGAAGTCGACACTGCTATCGCTTCTGGCGGGGCGGTTGCCTCCAGCAACGGGTGTGGTTCAGCACGGGCCGAATGTGCGGATCGGGTTGCTGAGTCAGGAGTCGCCGGAAGCGTCCGCTCGCCGGGCCTATGAGGTGTACGACGCAGCGGTCGGCCGGCTGGTCAGTACGGGGAAGCTTGCCGAGTCCGAGCAGGTGTCGCTGAGCGAACTCGGGCTGCTGGGTTCGCGGGAGGCGTCCCGGCCGATCGGTGAGCTGTCGATCGGGCAGCAGCGCCGCCTGGATCTGGCGATGCTGCTCGCCGCCCGGCCGCACGTCGTACTGCTGGACGAGCCGACCAACCACCTGTCGATCGCCCTGGTCGACGAGCTCACCGAGGCACTGCGGATCACACCGGCCGCAGTCGTCATCGCCACCCACGACCGCCAACTCCTCCGCGACCTAAAGGACTGGCCGGAGCTACGCCTATAGATCAGCGGAGCTGAAAGCCTTGGGCCAACAGAGCCTCGCGAAGATGCTCGCGGCCTTTCAGTCCTGCGACCGTGCCGAACCGATGGGCTACTCGTTGCGCCCAGCCCTCGGGGAGGCCGGCCGCGGCGTAGAAGGTGTTGAGCACGTCCTCGTAGGTCTCCACGTGAGGCTTCTGCGGATCCAGCGAGTACTGCTCGCGGTGCAGCACGGCCTCCTGCGGCAGGCGCGGTTTGACCGCGGTCTCGTCGAGCCTGTCCGGGTGGCCGACCGTCAGACCGAAGACGGGGAACACGTTCGGCGGCAAGCCGAGCTCCGCGGCCACCTCGAGCGGCCGGTTGCGGATGGCACCGACAAACACCGTGCCCAGCCCCAGGGACTCGGCCGCCAGCGACGCGTTCTGCGCGGCCAACGCGACGTCGACGAAGGACAGCAGCGCCGCCTCGACGAAGTCCGCACCCTCAGCGGTCGGCGCCCCGGCATTCGACGTTATCTGCCGCGCCCGGGCCAGATCCGCCAGCCACACAAGGAAAAGCGGCGCCTGCGCGATGAAGCCCTGCTCACCAGCCAGTACGGCGAGCCGCCGCCGGCGCGCGTCGTCCCGGACCGCCACCACGCTCCACAGCTGCAGGTTCCCCGAAGTGGGAGCCGATTGGGCGGCAGCGATCAGCGCGGACAGGGTCTCGTCCGACACCTCGTCGTCCGGCCGATACCGTCGTACCGATCGATGCGACAACTGCTGCGCGAGGACCTCGGTCCACTCAGCCGGCGGCTCGACCACGGTCGGTGCGCCGTAGCGCAACCGGTACGACGTCTCCGGTGACACGGTCACAGGCTTCTCCTCCTCGGTTGTCCACCAATCTAGAAGACATTGGCTTGCGGGGAAGCCTGTCTCAGAACGTGGTGGACAACCAGAGGATGTCAGTTAGTGCTGGGGGCGGTACTTGACGGTCCGCCCGTTCAGCGCCTGCAACGGGCGGCTGTCGCCGTCCGGGAAGCGGGACTGGAAGTGGGCCAGCGAGGAGGCCTTGATCTCGCGGACGTGGTTGAGCACCAGCCAGGACACCGGCTCCGAGTACGGCGAGGTCGTCAGCGAACCGTCGTACCGGAAGGTCGAGAGGTCGGACGGGAGGGCTGCGGCCAGGTTGGCGGCGTGCAGGTGGACGTCCTCGGCGCACTCCTCGGGAACAGTCGCCAGGGCCTGGTCCTGGAGGGTGCCGCCGTGGCCGCCAGTCTTGATGAACTGGCCGATCACCAGCTTCTCGCCGTTCGGGCCGAGGTGCACCCAGTGCTGTTCGAGCGGGAACTGGTGACCGTCGAGGCGGTGCTCGGACCGGGTGTGGAAGTGGAAGTTGGCCAGGTTGTAGCGGACGCCGGCGAGCGTCACCCACGCGGCGCCCTCGGGGATCTCGGCCAGCACGGTCTCTTCGGCCGTGCGGTGCTCGCAGCCGTCCGGCTGGCTCTGGTCCTTGCTCTCGTAACGGATCTCGAGATCGAGCGAGTGCGGGTAGTGCACGTGCAGTGCGGGCAGATGGGGACTCACGACAGCACCATGGCGGTGGATGTCGATCGGGCTCTGGTGTGGGGTGGAGGCGGTCGCTCTGCTGATCAGGGCTGGGGACGCGATCGCGGCAGCAGCAGCTGGTACGGCGAAAAGAACGGAACGCCGGGTCAAACCGGGCATTGAATGTACTCCGAACTGTGACAGAAGGGACCGGCCTCATCCGGTCACCTCCAGCAGTATCTGCCTGGCCTCCGACGAGGACGACAACACCCCCGGTTTCGAGCCCCTCGGGCTGCCCGAAGGGGACGTCGTCGGGTCCGTCCGGTCCACTCCCGGCAGCCGTCGCGCGACCGGTGCCAGACTCGATGCATCAGGCAACGAGGGGGACGGTATGGAGACGTACGCGACGCTGGCGGGCCGTTACGACCAATGGAATCTGTCCGTCGCCGGCCAGTTCCAGCAGGACGTCGTACTCGCGGAGGTCGGTGGGCTGGCCGGGCGGACCGTGCTCGACGTGGGCTGCGGGACCGGTTTCTACAGCCGGTTGTGGGCCGCGCAAGGAGCCGACCGGGTGGTCGGGGTCGACCTGTCCGAAGAGATGATCGCGATCGCCGAGTCGGTACCCGGCGAGATCGAGTACCTGCTCGGCGATGCGACGCGCGGCGCGCAGGACGGCCGGTTCGACCTGGTCACCGCGATGTGGCTGGTGAACCATGCGGAGACGCGGGCCGACCTGGACGCCATGCTCAAGGGATTCGCGGTCGCCGGTGACGACCTCTTGCTGGTGACCGCCAACGCCGACGCCGACTGGGACGTGCTCAGCACGCAGAACCCGCAGTACGGCGTGCAGCAGCACCCGAACGGGCCTGCCGTGGACGGACGCCAGCCCTACGAGGCCACGATCTTCTACATCGGCGGCAGCTTCAGCTTCCAGTCCGGTAGCTGGGCGACCGACGTACTGATCGAGGGCCTGCACGCCGCCGGCTACGACACCGTACGGCGGATCGTGCCGGGTGGGCGGGATGTCCCGACCGAGCTGGCGGACAAGCCCCCGTTCATGATCCTGCGGGCCAGCTGAACGCCGGATCGCGAAGGTAGTCGTCGCGCCGGAACTCGAGCGCCATCCGCACCATGTCGTGCGCGCCGTTCCCGATGATCTTGCGGAGCGGCGGCTCCGGCTCATCGAGGAGCGCCAGCAGGGCCTGCGCGGCGACCGCGGGTGACTCGTCGGTGGACGGCCCAGCCGCCGTAACGTCCTCCGGCGTCGGGTAGCCCGGCATCCCGAGGATCCCTTCACGAGTGCCGTCGTACGCCGAGTTCGCCGTGGTGAAGCGCATACTCGAGCCGGCCCAGTCGGTGGCGAAGCCGCCGAGCTGCAGCAGGTGGACGTCGATCCCGAACGGCGCGACCTCCGCGGCGAGCGCCGAGCTCATGCCTTCGAGCGCCCACTTCGTTGCGTTGTAGGCACCGAACAACGGCAGGTGGCCGACTGCGCCGACACTCGAGACCTGGATGATCCGGCCCGATCCGCGCGCCCTCAGATGCGGAAGCACAGCCTGCGTAACCCAGATTGCACCGAAGAGGTTGACGTCGAACTGCGCCCGGATCTCCTCCTCGGACAGCTCCTCGATCGCCCCGACCAGCCCGTAGCCCGCGTTGTTCACCACGACATCCGGCGTACCGACGGTCTCGACGATGTCCGCCACCACGCGGCTCACCTCAGCTGCCGACGCGACATCCAACGCACGCGGGACCAGGCGATCGCCGTACTGCTTCACGAGGTCGTCCAGTACGCCGTCCTGGCGGATCGTCGCGACCACCCGATCACCACGCTCGAGCGCCGCCTCGGTGAACGCCCGGCCCAGCCCACGCCCAGCGCCGGTGATTAACCACAGTGCCATCTCGTCTGCCTCCCTTGAATTCCAACGACACGAACCGTATCGCCTCGTACTTTTGGCCGGTGCAGAAGTAGCCGCGCGTGCGATGTGGCAGCGCAGTCCGCTCGGAAGAGTAAGGGCTGTCCACATCGAGCTCGGGAGGAATTCGAGATGCGGAAGACCTTGGCCCTGGCCGTTGCCGCCGCCACCGTGGTGACGGCACTGGTCCCCGGTACGTCGCAGGCAGAATCGTCGAATGAGTTGAAGTGGGGCGCGTGCCCGGCAGATGTCTCGCCGGGGATACCCGTTCCACCGGGAATGCAGTGCACGACCCTGAAAGTACCGCTCGACTACCGCAATCCGTCCGGCCGGAAGATCGACATCGCGGTCTCCCGACTGGCCAGCAAGAAGCCGGACCAACGGCGCGGGGTGCTGCTGGTCAACCCCGGCGGACCCAGCGCCGGCCTCGGCTATCCGGCCACCCTCGTGGCCGCCAAGCTGCCGCAGAGCGTGCTCGACAGTTATGACGTGATCGGGTTCGATCCGCGCGGGATCGGGCACAGTACGCCGGTGACCTGCGACCTGACCGCGGAACAGCAGCTCTACGGCAACATCCCGCCGTACGCGAAGTCCGCGGCCGATGTCGCCAAGCGGGCGGCCGACGTGCAGCAGATCGCCAAGCAGTGCTGGAGTTCGAAGACCTCCGCGCTGCTCCCCCATATCTCGACCGCCAACACCGCGCGCGACATGGACCAGATCCGCAGCGCACTGGGTGAAGCGAAGGCGTCGTACCTCGGTGCTTCGTGGGGGACGCACCTCGGAGCGGTCTACACGACGCTGTTCCCGGAGCGCAGCGACCGGATCGTGCTCGACAGCAATCTCCCGCCGGGCGGCTGGGACTACCCCAGCGAGCGGCTGTGGTCGCAGGGTGTCGAGGATCGGCTGCCGGACTTTGCGGCGTACCTCGCGGCCAACTTCCGTGAGTACGGGCTGGGCCGGACGCCGGCCCAGGTCACCACGAAGTACCACCAGCTTGCGGCACGACTGGACAAGAAGCCGGTGGTGGCGCCCGACGCCACGTACGACGGAGCCATGCTCCGGCTGATCACGTTCGCCTACCTGTACGGCGCCGCGCAGATGCCGGTGCTCGCCGAGCTGTGGAAGTCGTTGGATGCGAACCAGCCGCCGCCTCCGCCACCCGGCAGCGCCACGAGTGTCGCTGAGGGCGCCGACCAGCTCATCTCGGGGCGGTACGCGATCATCTGCAACGACTCGCGCTGGCCCACCTCGGTGCAGACCTACCAGCGCGCTGTGGCCGTCGATCGGGTTCGCTACCCGCTGTTCGGTGCGGCCGGGGCCAACATCCAGCCGTGCGCCTACTGGCCGGACGCGCCCGAGGCACCCGTCCGCGTCAGCGACAACGGTCCGGCTAACGTGCTGATGGTGCAGAACCTCCGCGACCCCGCCACTCCCCTGGCCGCCGCCCAGCAGATGCGGCAGGCTCTGGGCCGGCGGGCCACGATGGTCACGGCCGATGAAGGCGGTCACGGCGTCTACCTGTTCGGCCGCAACCGGTGCGCGAACTATCCGGTGACGACGTTCCTGACCACCGGCGTCCGCCCGGCGCACGACTACGCCTGCTCGGCAGCGGCGGCGCCTCGGTGACACGCTCCCGAGCCCTGATGATCGCCGAGATCGCACTCGTCGTCGGCCTGAACCTCGACGAAGCGGTCCGGCGGATCATCCTGGACGAGACCCAGCCCGGCGAGATTCTCTACTACTCGTCGGGCGCGGTGATCAGCGCGCTCGCGCTGCTGCGCCGTCGCTACCCCGAGCGGATCGGGCAGTTCGCGGCGGCCGCGATCGCCATCTCGTTGCTGTGCAGCGGAATCGGCGTGCTCGGTACGCCGGCCGCGCCGCTGGCCGGCGACTGCGAGGTGACGGGGCTGGCGCTCCTGATCGGGGCGTGCTGCCATCGGCTCGCCTCCCTTCGGGCGGGCGCGCTCGCCGTACTCGGTGGGCTGGCGATGGTCGTCGGGCCCCTGCTGCGGTACGGCGACGACCAGCCGAGGCTCACTGTCGCTATCTTCTGGGCGATCCTGTGGGGTATCGCGCTGGCAGTCGGGTTGATGCTGCGCGACAGCGTCACCCGCCGCGAGGCCGCCCTGGCCGCCGCCCGGAACCGCGAGCGGCTCGCCCTGGCCCGCGAGCTGCACGACCTCGTGGCGCATCACATCACCGGTGTGGTCGTCCGCGCCCAGGCAGCGCAGGTGGTGCTTGCCGACAGCACCGAACACGAGATGCTCGGCGAGATCGAGCAGGCCGGTTCCGAAGCGCTGGCAGCGGTACGACGATTGGTCGGCGTACTGCGTAGTCCGGAGGATGCCGCGCAGATCACGACCGGCGGTCTGGTGGAGGCGATCGAGTCCGTTGTCGATGGCAAAGATCAGGTCGTACTCGAGCTGGCTCCCGGCCTCGCCGAGCTGGCCGTGCCTCCGGCAACTGTCTCGACGGTCCACCGCGTCGTCCTGGAGTCGTTGACCAATGTCACCAAACATGCACCCGAGGCTCGGCACGTGATGGTCGCAGTCGTTGTCGAGGACAACCAACTGCGGGTCGCGATCGGCAACGACGGGGTCGCCCGCGCCCGGCGGCAGAATCGACTCCCTCAGGCAGGCGGTTACGGACTGATCGGAATGCGCGAGCGGATCGAGGCGTTAGGCGGGAGACTGACCGCCGGACCGTACGGCGAGCGTGGTTGGCGGGTGCTCGCCGAGCTTCCCCTGCCGAAGGAGAGTTCGTGACATTGCGCGTGCTGCTGGCTGATGACCAGGCTCTGGTGCGGACCGGGTTCCGGCTGATCCTGGAGCGTGAACCCGGGGTCGAGGTGGTCGGTGAGGCGGCGGACGGCAAGCAGGCCGTTGCCCTTGCCCAGGAGCTGCGGCCGGACGTGACGCTGATGGACATCCGGATGCCGCTCGTCGACGGCCTGGCCGCGACCCGGATCCTGGCCGGTCCGGAAGTCGCCGACCCGCTGCGGGTGCTGGTCGTGACGACGTTCGATCTGGACGAGCTGGTGCACGAGGCTCTCCGGGCCGGTGCCTGTGGGTTCCTGCTGAAGGACGCCGGTCCGCGGCTGCTGGTCGAGGCCGTGCACGCGGCGGCGAACGGCGAGTCGCTGGTGTCCCCGTCGATCACCACCCGACTGCTGGCCCAGTTCAGCGGACCGAGCGGGAAGGCGCGAACCGCCGTACCGGCGCTGACCCAGCGCGAACTCGACGTCACGATGGCCGTGGCCCGCGGCCGGACGAACGCCGAGATCAGCAAGGAGCTGATGATCTCGCTATCGACGGTGAAGTCGCACTTGACCGCAATCCAGCGGAAGATCACTGCCCGCAACCGGACCGAGGTCGCCGTCTGGGCCTGGGAATCGGGGCTGGTCCGTTAGATCTTCACAATCGGTCAGTACGATGCCCAGGTGGTCAGTGCAGAGCTCGTAGGACGCGGTCCGGAGAGCGCTGAGCTGGACCGCTTGGTCGAGGCAGCCCGCAGCGGCCGCAGCGCGGTCCTCGTACTGCGGGGTGAGCCCGGCGTCGGCAAGACGGCGTTGCTGGAGGCAATGGAGGCGCGCACCAGCGGTTGCGCGTTCACCCGGACGGCCGGGGTCGAGGCCGAGATGGAGCTCGCGTACGCCGGTCTGTATCCGCTCTGCCAGCCCTTCCTGGAACACCGCGACCGACTGCCGGCTCCGCTGGCCGAAGCCCTCGGTACGGCGTTCGGCCTGGTCAGCGGGCCGACGCCGGACAAGTTCCTGATCGGGCTGGCGGTCCTGAACCTCTTCGCCGACGCGGCCGCCGACCAGCCGCTCGTCTGCGTGATCGACGACGCGCAGTGGCTCGACAAGATGTCCGAACGCATCCTCGCCTTCGTGGCCCGCCGCCTGAACGCCGAGTCTGTCGTCATGGTCATTGCCGTCCGCAACGGCTTCGATCACGGGTTCACCGGACTGCCTGAGCTGGAGATCGGCGGCCTGGATCGCGCCGACGCCCAGACCCTGCTGGAGACGACCGTCCCCGGGCTGATGGATTCGCGGGTCAAGGACCGGATCGTCGCCGAGGCGCAGGGCAATCCGCTCGCGCTGCTGGAGCTCCCCCACACCGAGACCGGGCGGCCCAATGGATCCGGCCGGACCGCGCTGATCGAGGAGAGCTTCGAACAGCGGCTGGACGCGTTGCCGACCGCTGCCCGGCAGCTCCTGACCTTGGCCGCGGCCGAGCCGCTCGGCGATCCGACCCTGCTCTGGCGCGCCGCCGAGCGACTGGGGCTCGGCGCCGACGCAGCCACGGCCGCACTCGAGTCGGGGCTGATCACCTTCGGCACCCACATCCGATTCCGGCATCCGCTGGTCCGATCGACGGCGTACCGGACTGCGGCCGCATCCGATCTGCAGGCCGCTCATCTGGCGCTGGCCGAGGTGACCGATCCGGATCTCGACCCGGCCCGTCGCGCCTGGCATCGCGCGCAGGCAGCTCCGCTCCCCGACGAGGAGGTCGCCTCCGAACTCGAACGGTCCGCGGCCGGCGTCCGGGAGCGCGGCGGGCATTTCGCCGCCGGCGCGTTCCTCGAGCGAGCGGTCGAGCTGACCCTCGATCCCGATCTGCGGGCCGAGCGCCTACTCGCCGCCGCGACCGCGCGGTCTGCGGGTGGCGCGCTCGACACCGCGCTCGGTCTTCTCGACCAGTTGCAGAACGGTCCGCCGGACGAGCTCCGATCGGCGCTGGCTCAGCGGTTGCGCGGTCAGATCCAGTTCGATCAAGGCCGTAACCGCGAGGCGGCCGCCACCCTCCTCGACGCCGCGGGGCAGCTCGAACCGCTCAAACCCGACCTCGCCCAGAGCACCCAGCTCGCCGCCCTGACCGCAGCCATCTGGGCGGCCGGACGCGATTCGACCGGAATCGTCGCGGAGGCGGCCAACGCCGTACCGTCACCGATCGGCTCGGGTGCCCCGGAGCTCCTGCACGCGCTCGCCGCGCGGTTCACCCGTGGCTATGTCGCGGCAGCGCCGGGGCTGGCCAAGGCGATCGCGACCGAGCTGCGGGATCACACCGACCAGCCGACCGGGCACCTGGCCAGCGGCATCATCGCGATCGACCTGTGGGACCTCGAGAGCGCCCGCAGGCTGGTCGCCCGCCAGGAACGGCTCGCCCGGCAGACCGGCGCCTTGCTGCGCCTGCAGTTCGCGCTGGACTTCGGCGCGGCTCTGCGTTGCCTGTCGGGTGAACTCGACGAGGCGGCCCGGATGGTCGACGAACAACGCCGGATCGCGGTGGCCACCGGCAACCAATCGGTCGAGTACGGCGGCCTGCTGGTCACCGCCTTCCGCGGCACCGAGGTGACCGGCACCGGAGCAGGTGTCCTCGTCCGGTATGCCCAGGCCGTGCTGAACAACGGGCTCGGTCGCTACGACCTCGCCCGGGACGCAGCACAGTGGATCTTCGAGCAGGACATCATCGGGTACGGCGCTCTGATCGCGGGCGAGCTGGGTGAAGCCGCATCCCGGACCGGCGACAGCAAGCTGGTCGAGTCCACCCTCACCTGGCTGAGCGAGCGGGCGACCGCCGTACCGACTGACTGGAGTCGTGGGATCGAGGCCCGGGTGCGGGCTCTCCGGGACGCGGACGAAGCGGCGTACCGGGTTTCGATCGAGTGCCTCGACCGGACCAGCCTGCAGGGTGAGGCCGCGCGCAGCAGACTCCTGTACGGCGAATGGTTGCGTCGCGAGGGTCGTCGCGCCGACGCCCGCGGCGAGCTGCGGACGGCGTACGACGCCCTGACCGCGCTGGGGCTCGGCGCCTTCGCGGAGCGGGCGCGGCACGAGCTGCTCGCAACCGGGGAGACGGTCCGGAAGCGCTCGGTCGAGACGGTGAACGACCTGACCACGCAGGAGGCGCAGATCGCCGGGCTGGCCCGCGACGGCCTGACCAACCCCGAGATCGCCGCGCAACTGTTCCTCAGCCCGCGAACCGTCGAGTGGCACCTCCGGAAGACCTTCGCAAAACTCGGCATCACCTCCCGCCGCCAACTGCGAGACACCCTGCGCTAGTTCTGGTCTAGTGGGTGACCTCGCCGCGTGGTCGAATCATCAACCTTGATTCGATCCCTGGGAGGGACCCTCGTGAAAAACTTCCGCCTGGCGGCGGTGCTGGCTGCCACCGGCCTGCTCATACCCCTGCTTGCCACCGCTCCGGCCGCTGCCGCGACAACCAAGTTCCACGCCTGGATCACCTGTGACCCGGCCACGAACGCGATCCGCACCGGCATCACCGGAGTGGGCGGCGTCGCGGCCAACTGGCCGGTCACCGTCGACTTCAAGGTCGAGTCCGGCTACTCCGCGACGGCGACGACCTCGGCCAGGATCCCGGCCTTCGGTACGACGACCACCGTGGCCGGCAAGTCGGACGCGAACGGCGACCTGACCGTCGCGGGCTACCAGCGCAGCTTCCCGATCAGCAGCAACCTCTTCTACACCGAGAAGGTCGTCGCGACCGTCAAGAACCTGTCCGGCGATGTCCTCGCCGAGCGGTCCGCGTCCTGCGCCTACGACACCCGGACGACCGTCACGTTGACCTGTGACCGCGACGCGAAGACCGTCACGGCCCGGGCCGAAGGAGTCCAGTACAACGAACCGCAGCAGCAGGCGATGGAGCTCAAGTACGAGTACGGCAGCGTCGCCAAGAGCAGCACCGGCGAGCCCGTGTTCGGCACCGCGCGCTACCTGCGGACAACCCACTACCAGTCCGCGGTCAACGGCAGCTTCAGCGACCTCGGCTGGACCGACACCGTGCCGGAACTCCAGCCGGGCATCTCTCTGGAGCGCACCGTCTGGGTGACGGTCAGGTCGCCGCACACCGGCCGGACACTCGGCTTCGGTACGGCGACCTGCGTGTGGGCGTCCTAGCTCACCACCACTTGTCCTCGCGGGCCTCGGCGGTGCCGCCGGTGGTGTCGAGGCCATCGAGGGCTGCCACGGTCGCATCGTCGAGCTCGAAGTCGAAGACTGCGAAGTTCTGCTCGATGCGCTCGCGGTGGGTCGACTTCGGGATGACCGACATGCCCTTCTGGACGCCCCAGCGGATCAGGACCTGGGCCGGAGTCCGGCCCAGCTCCGCCGCGATCCGGCCGACCACCGGATCGGTCAGGTGGTCGCCGGTGCCCAGCGGGCTGTAGGCCTGGGTGACCAGACCGACCTTGTTGCTCGCGTCCAGCAGGCCGCGGCGGTAGGCGAACGGGCTGAAGTAGACCTGGTTCACCGCGGCCGGGACCTCGCTCACCTTCGCGAGCTCGGCGAGCTCGGCGGCACTGAAGTTCGAGACGCCGATGCCCTTCGCGAGTCCGGCCGCACTGGCCTTCTCCATCCCGGCCCAGGCCCGGGTCGGACCACCTTGCGGCCAGTGCACGAGATACAGGTCCACATAGTCGGTGCCGAGCCGCTCGAGGCTCTTCTGGGCTTCGGTGAACGAGTCGTCGCGATTCGGGTCGAACTTCGTGGTCAGGAAGATCTCCTCCCGGGGGATCCCGCTGTCCCGGATCGCCTTCCCGACACTCACCTCGTTCCCGTACCCCTGCGCGGTGTCGATCAGCCGGTACCCGGCCTCCAGCGCCGCCGACACCGCCTGCTCAGTCTGAGCACCGTCCTCGACCTGCCACACACCTAGTCCCACCGCGGGGATCTCAGCACCATTCAAAAGCTTCAAGTTCATGCGACCCACAGTACGTCGCGGTGCCGTCCAGACACCTGGTCCACCGCCGAGGACGCGGCCCCCTAGAGTGGTCTGCCATGGGCGATTTCGACGTGTCGTACGACGCAGTACTGGATTCTGCAGCGGAGATCCTTGCCGCGCGCGGACCGCTGGCGGACCACGAGCTCTTCGCCGAACTGCAAGGTCGCGGTGTCGATCTCGGTCCGGAGCCTGTGGACACCTGGGAGGAAGCCCTCGAGGAGGTGCCCGACACCCAGTTGGTGCTCCTCGGCGACGAGCGGTGGGCCTGGCTGCCGAGCCTGCTCGCCGGGCGGGTGTTCGTTCGCCGGGTGACGGAGGTGGAGGCCGCCCACGATCTCCTCTACCTGACGCCCGACTTCACCGCGGCGGCACTGCTGTTCGCAACCGAAGACACTCAGCTGCTGGACGGCACACCGATCGAATTGATCATTGTTCCGTTCGAGCCCGAGAAGCTCGCCGAACGCGACGTACCGCTCGAAGAAGTGACCGACTTCGAGGTGGTCCTACTGCCCCTCGGGTACTGGGGCGCCAGGAAGGTTCGATCCGGTGATCTGATCGCGCTGCGGATCACCGGCGACGGGCTCGCGCTCGAGGTTCCGGATGCGCCGGCCGACGCGAAGGCGGCAACTGCGGTCGCGGAGGCCCTGATCGCCGTACTGGATCGGCGTGAGCCCGAGCAGCTCGATACGGCGATCTGGACTGTGTGCGCCGAGGATCCCGAGCTCTTCCGCGAGCCACTGATGCCGCTGGACGAGTTGTTCGCGGCGAACGGTCTGGCCCGGGGCGTCGACTGGCTGGCGCGGGAAGGCTTCGACTTCGGTGCGTGGCAGCTGGACAGCCGGCTGAAAACCGTGATGGATCGTTTCGAGCTGGACAACGAAGAGGCCTTGGCCGTGCTGGCGGCCGCCGGTCTGTACACGCAGGTAGCCGAGCAGCACGACGCCACGGCGCTCGACGAACTGACCGGCGAAGTCAAGGAGCTGCTCGCGCTTCTGGACGAACCGATGGTCGCCGTGGCGCTGCTTGAGCAAACGACTGGCTACGACGCCGAGCGGGCGGCTCCACTCGGACTGCTCGCCGAGGCACTCGAACCGTTGATGCCGCGGAACACTCGCCCCGCCCTCCGCTGGCTGCGAGCCAAGACCCAGGAGTTGCTCGGCGAAATCACAGCCGCCGAGCAGACGCTGCTGGCCGCCGAGTCACTCGATCCGGACTGGCCGCCGGCTGTGTACGACTTGGCCCGTTACGCCTTCGACCGGGGCGACACCACGCGTGGTCTGTCGCTGCTCCGGCGCGTGGAAGCGCCCGACAACGACCCCATGCTGCAGATCTTCGAGCGCTACGACGCGGCGCCGCGCGCTGACCTCGGGCGAAACGACCCGTGCTGGTGCGGATCGGGGCAGAAGTACAAGAAGTGCCACCTCACCAACAAGGACTTCCCTCTCGCGGAGCGCGCACGCTGGCTGTACGAGAAGGCGGACCGGTACCTGGCCGACCCACCCCGCCAGATCCTGCACGACGATCTGGGTGATCTGCGTGCTGAGTACGCCGAGACCGATGCCGAGATCGAGGCGGCGATCTCGGATCCGCTCATCACTGATGTCTTGCTGTTCGAAGGCGGATTGCTCGAGGACTTCCTCAGTACTCGCGGTGTGCTGCTGCCAGCCGACGAGCAACTGCTCGCGCAGCAGTGGCTGCTGACGTCTCGCTCGGTGCACGAGGTGACAGCTGTCAGTCCCGGCGAGAATCTCACTCTGCGCGACCTGCGGACCGGCGATATCCAGCAGGTACGCGAGCGCACCGGTAGCACCGCCCTGACCGCTGGCGATCTGATCTGTGCCCGCGTCGCCGCAGCCGGCGACACCCTGCAGATCTTCGGCGGAATCACGCCCGTCGCGCTACACCAGCGCGACGAACTGATCGCGTTACTCGACTCCGAACCAACCCCTCCCGAGGTGGTCGAATACCTCACCCGCCGTTTCGCGCCGGCCGTCCTGCAGAACACCGAAGGCGATCCGCTCGTCTTCTGCGAGGCCACCCTTCGCACCGAGGACCCAGTTGCCTTGAGCAACCTCCTCGACGAGCAGTTCGACCGCGCCGACGCGCCGGAGCCGACCTGGCTCGAGCACGTGACGACTGACGATCTGCGACGCATCAGCGCGACTCTCCAGCTGAGCGGAGACATCCTGCAGGTCGAAGCGAACAGCGAGCGTCGGTTCGAGCGGGTCGTCGCAGTGCTGCGCGATCTGATGCCCGCGGTCGTTCTGGTCAGCGAGTCCCGTCGACCGGCCCGGGACATGCGCGAGATGGCCGCGCTCGCGTCGGACTCCACCCGCGACCGCGGGGCTCTCGGTGGTCCGGTCGATCCGGAGACTGCCGCCGTACTGGAGGAGTTCGTTCTCGAGTACGAACAGAAGTGGCTGACGGAACCGATCCCGGCGCTGTCCGGGTTCACACCGCGGCAGGCCGCGGCGGATCCGACGCGTCGTGACGATCTGATCAAGCTGCTCGCGTCGTTCCCGGAGGCAGACCGGCCGGGCGCGATGAGCCCGGCCCGCCTGCGCACCGCGCTCGGCCTGCCCGCTGCAGGCTCCTGAGCGCTCCGGGTTACGTCAGCGGCGTTCGAGTTTCCAGATCTGGGGCTGGAGGTTGTTGCAGTGCCAGATCTGGAGGTCGGCGCCGGCTGCGGTGGAGCCGCCGGCTACGTCCAGGCAGTGGCCGGAGTTCTGGCCGACGATCTGGTAGTAGTTGCGGCCGACGTTCACGAACTTCCAGCGCTGCCAGCCGCCGTCCTGACAGGCGAACTGCTGGATCTTCGCGCCGGGTTCGAACGAGTTCTTGGTGACCTCGACGCAGAGCTGGCTGTTCTGGCCCTTCATCCGGTAGTAGCCGTTGCCCTCGGCGGTGAACTGGAAGTTCTGCGGGCCGAGGCCGTTGCAGTACCACTGCTGGATCCGGCCGCCGTACTCGCGGGAGTCGGCCGCGACATCCATGCAGTAGGTGCTCTGCGCGCTGAGCAGCCGGTACGTCGCTCCGCCGATCACGCCGGTGTCAGTTCCGGTACCGATCGCGGAGCCGGTCGCGAAGAACGTCTGGCAGTCGCCGTTGCTGAAGTCGCTGGCGAGCTGCAGGACCTTCGTGCCGTCGGCCGAACCGACCAGCGGTGAGCTGTAGTTCGGGCAGTAATGGTTGACCGGGTTCGGGACGTGGACCGGTGCCTCGAGCTCGTACCAGAAGCCGAAGGAGCCTTCGGTGTTCGCGAGGATCGTGCGGCCGTTGTCAGCGGCAACTGATCCGTTGGCGTTCTGCAGGATCTGACCGATCAGCAACAGCTTGTTGCCGACGACCGCGACGGTCGGCGTGTGCGTGAAGTACTTGCCGTCGATGGTCTGCGGCCTGGTGCCGAGATCACTCGGCGGTCCCCAGCTCCAGCCGTCGCTCGAGGTGCGCTTGTGGACGACACAGTCGTACTGACCACCGAGTCCGCAGATCTCGTAGACCATGACGTAGAAGTTCGGGTTCAGCTGCCGCACCACCGGCATGCCCGGCCGGTGGCCGCCGTTCGTGCTCTGCACGGTCGGGACCCGGTCGGTCCAGTTCACGCCGTCACTGCTGCGGACCTCCATCAGCTTCTGGCTGTGGACGCCGTCGGTCTCATCCGCGTAGTGACAGACGAGCCGGCCGTCCGAGGCCACTGAGAACTCGGGCTCCCACAGGCCGCGGTCGTTCGGCGCGGTTGCGCAGTTCGACAGGTAGCTCCAGGTCCGGCCGAGGTCGTTGCTCTTCCAGATCCGGAGGGCCATCGGGCGGTCGTTCGAACCGACCGAACCGGCCCACAGCAGCGTGCCGGCCGGCATCGAGCCGATCTGCCGGGGCAGCTCGAAGAGGGTCGCGCAGCACAGACCCTGGTTGTTGGCGGCCTCCGGATCGGCGACCACACCGACCTCGGCGAAGCTCGCGCCGCTGTCAGTGCTCTCGTGGATCACGCCGACACCGCTCGCGGCACCCCGGAACGAGACGACGCTCGCCAGGATGCGTCCGTTGGCGGCGCCGTTGTGCTGAAGCCGGATGGCTCGCGGATAGAGACTCGCTCCGGCCGGCTGCAGCAAGGTGCCGCTGGCAGTGGGCGCAGCGGATTGAGCCGAGGCGGGGATTTGGGCGGCGACCAGGCCGGTGACCAGTAACAGGCCGGTGATCAGCAACCGGAGTAGGCGTTTCATCGGAGGTACTCCAATGCGCGTCGGGGCGGGGACAGACTGCGGCTACAACGATGCATTGGGCACCCTGTCACCGATCTGTCACGCCGACAATCCCTTCTGTCAGAGCTTCACGGGGAAGAGCACGCGCCACAGCGGGATGAAGGCGGGCTGATCGGGCTGCCCGGTGAGGTAGCCGGTCAGGCCGGCCTGCTCGGCCGCGGTGATCTCGGCCGGGGTCTCCCCTTCGTAGAACGATCGGCACGGGGACGCGGCCGACTTCCCGCGCTCGAACAGGGCCAGGGCCGGCTTCGACTCGGCCTTGGTCCGCGGGGTCAGGATGCGGTCACCGAACAGCGCCCACGGGAACGGATCCGCCTCCGCCCACTGACCGTCGACGTACGCCTTGGTCGCGGCCGCACGCTCGGCGTCGGTCGCGCCCCACTCCGGCGGCACGTTCGTGATCAGACCGACCGGTACGCCGACGGCCCGGAGCTGCCGGAGATGCCGCTGCGCCCCCTCCATCCAGGTCATCCGCCCGGCCACCTTGGTGTCGACCAAGGTGTTGCCGAGGTCGAACCAGACGACCGAGCAGCGTGCCGGGTGCTGCGCCACCGCGGTGGTCGCGGCATTCGCCGTACTGGCTGGGACGAGCAGGGCGGTTGCCGCGAGGACTGCGGCGATCAGCCGGGCGGTGAACTTCACTGTGCCTCCGAGCGCCCGTCCGCCGGGGGCGGTGGCGCGGTCGATTCTCGGTAGATGACGTGGTTGAGGGTCCGGGCGGACCGCTCCGGAGCAGGCTTGCCCTGGATCTCCGCGAGCAACCGGTGGATCGCGTCGCGGGCCTGGGCCTCGCGGTCCACCGACACCGTCGACAACGACGGGGTCGCGAACTGGCCCATGGCCTCGTCGTCCCATCCGAACACACTAAGGTCGCGGGGCACTTCCCAGCCGCGGGACCGCGCGCCGCGGATCACGCCCATCGCCACCACGTCGTTGGCGGCCACCACCGCCGTGACGCCACAGTCGGCCGGCAGCGCGGTGATCGCGTCGTACCCCGACTGGGCCGACCAGTCACCGTCGACCACGCCCACCGAGCGCAGACCGAGCCGCTCGATGGTCTCCAGGTAGACGCTCTTGCGGTTGCGGGCCGAGGAGAACTCCTGGTCGCCGGCCACATGCAGAAAAGTCCGGTGCCCGAGCCCGGCCAGGTATTCGATGATCTCGCGCACCTCGGTCGCTCCGGCCAGCTCGCCCAGCACCCGCAGCTTCTCGTCATGGATCTCGCTGCGGACCAGCGGCACCTCCAGTGACCTGGAGCTCTTGAGGTCGATCGAGGACATGGCCAGAATCCCGTCGACCTGCCCCGAGCGAGCCAGCTCGTCGATGCGCGCCGCCCGGACCCGGGGACCGCCTTCGACACTGACGACCTCGATCTGGTAGCCGGCCTGGTGCGCGGTCTCGGCGGCCGCCGAGAGCGCGCGCCCGGGGAAGTTCGGGCCGGTCGCCAGCACGATGGCGAGCCGGTTCGTCCGGCGGGTGCGCATCGACCGCGCGGCCAGATTCGGCCGGTAGTCGAGCGCCTTCACGGCGTACTCGACCTTGATCCTGGTCTTCGGTTTCAGGCTGTCCTTGTCCTGCAGGTACCGCGACACGGTCGTGTGCGAGACGCCTGCCAGCCGGGCCACCTCGTGAATGGTCGACGGCCGTTTCCGCTCCACTTCGCTCACTCCCGAACACTAGCCGAACAACGAACTCTTGACACCCTCCACGGGCTGCGGTTAGCTACCGACTCAGAAGTGGATCGATCACTTTTTATTGCCCCTGCCTAACTCACCCAATTATTGGGTAACCTCCACCGAGGAGGACAGTGTCTCTTTTCACGCGATTACGCCGCGATTATCCCATCCTGTTACTGGCGATCCCCGGGATGCTGATCCTCTTTGCATTCCACTATTTCCCGCTCTGGGGAAATGTCATCGCGTTCCAGGATTACCAGCCGTACCTCGGCGTCGGCAAGAGCCTGTGGTCCGGGGTCGAGAACTTCAAGACCATCGTCGACGGCGACCCGGAGTTCCTGAACGCGGTCAAGAACACGCTGATCCTGACCGCGATCCAGACCGTGATCGTGTTCCCGGCGCCGATCGTGGTGGCCCTGGTCCTGCACAGCCTGCTGTCCAACCGGATCCGCCAGTTCGTCCAGACCGTCATCTACCTGCCGCACTTCATGTCCTGGGTGATCGTGGTCGCGGTCTTCCAGCAGATGCTCGGCGGCACCGGGATGATCAACAACTGGCTGCGCTCGCACGGGTACGACCCGATCAACATCATCGGCAACGCCGAAGCGTTCCGGGCCCTGCTCACCTCGCAGGTGATGTGGAAGGACACCGGCTGGGCCACGATCCTGTTCCTGGCCGTGCTGTCCCAGATCGACCGGTCGCTGTACGAGGCGTCCGCGGTGGACGGCGCCACCCGCTGGCGGCAGACCTGGCACATCACGCTGCCGGGCCTGAAGCCGATCATCATCCTGCTGCTGATCCTCAAGCTCGGCGACTCGCTGACGGTCGGTTTCGAGCAGATCATCCTGCAACAGCAAGCGGTCGGGACCGATGTCAGTGAAGTGCTCGACACCTACGTCTACAACAACGGCATCCTCGGCGGCGACTGGGGAACGTCGGCCGCGGTCGGTCTGGTGAAGAGCGTGGTCGCGCTGGTCCTCGTCCTGGGCGCCAACAAACTGGCCCACCGGTTCGGTGAGGAAGGGGTGTACCGAGGATGAAACGCCAGCAGGTACTCGCCGGCGGGATGCCGATGCCGGGCCTGGCCGAGCGGATCGTCAAGGCGATCTTCCTGACCTTGATCTGCGCGGTGGTGGTGGTCCCGTTCATCGGGGTCGTGTCCACCAGCCTGGCCTCGCCCGAGGAAGTGATCCGGGCCGGCGGCTTCGTACTCTTCCCCACCCACGGAATCGACCTGTCGGCGTACAAGTCGATCCTGTCCGGCGGGACGGTGACGCAGGCCCTTCTGGTGAGCGGCTTCATCACCGCCGTCGGTACGGCGATCGCCCTGGTCCTGACCTGCATGCTGGGCTGGGCGTTGAGCCGCCGCGGCAGTGTCGGCAACAAGCCGCTGCTGCTGCTCGTGCTGATCAGCCTGCTGTTCAACCCGGGACTGATCCCGAGCTACCTGGTGATCCAGCAGTTCGGGCTGCTCGACAGCCTGTGGGCGGTCATCCTGCCGACCTCGGTGAGCGCGTTCAACGTGATCGTCGTCCGGGCGTACTTCGTCGGGCTGCCGGACGCCGTGCTCGACTCGGCCCGGATCGACGGCGCCTCGGAATGGAAGATGTTCTGGTACATCGGGCTGCCGCTGTCCAAGGCGGTCGTCGCGGTGGTCGGCCTGTTCTACGGGGTCGGCTACTGGAACAGCTTCTTCGGCGCCCTGCTCTACCTGAACGACAGCAGCAAGTGGCCGCTGCAGCTGGTACTGCGGACCTACGTGGTCAACGGCGTCGAGATCGGCGCCCAGGACCTCGGGGCGACCGAAGCGCTGCCGCCACAGACCTCCATCCAGATGGCGATCCTGATGATCTCGGTCGTCCCGATCCTGTGTGTCTATCCGTTCATCCAGCGGCACTTCGCCAAGGGCGTGCTGACCGGAGCAGTGAAGGGCTGATTATGACCAACCACGATGCGCGGCTCAGCCGCCGAACCCTGCTCGCCGGCGCCGCGGCCATCGGCCTCGCCGGCTGTTCCAACGACGGTCGCGGCGGCCAGACCGGCGCCGGCGGCGACACGGCCGGCGTCCGCCCGGCGTACCAGCCGTACACCGGCGTCAAACCCGATCTGCCGGGCGCCGAGTACAACATCCCGAACGCGTTCACCCGCTATCCGGCCAATCCCGTCCAGGCGATCACGACACCTCCGGGCGACGGCAAGCCGATCGACGTGCTGACCTACACGAACACGCCGATCCCGCCGAAGCTCGAGCAGAACCGGTTCTGGCAGGAGCTGAACAGCCGGGTCGGGTCGCCGGTCACGGTGAACCTGACACCGTCGGTCGACTACGCCCAGAAGTTCGCCACCGTGGTCGCGGGCGACCGGCTCAGCGATATCTTCCTGGTCGGCGCAGTCCCCCAGGTGCCGCAGATGCTGGAGGCGAAGGCCGTCGACCTGACATCGCATCTGTCCGGCGACAACATCAAGAAATACCCGTACCTGGCGAACCTGCCGGAGACCGCCTGGAATGTCTGTATCTTCTCCGGCAAGATTTTCGGCGTACCCATTCCGCGCGGGGCGATCAGTTCGAATGTGCTCTACACGCGCGCGGATATCCTGCAGAAACAGGGCCTGCAGGGTGAGGTCAAGAATGTCGACGACTTCTTCGAGTTGTGCAAGGCATTGACCGACAAACCGCGCAACCGGTTCGCGCTGGCGGCATCTCCGACCCAATTCGTGCGGAACATGTTCGACGTACCGAACAACTGGAGCGAGAACGGCAAGACGCTGGTCAGCAGCAACGAGCACGAGGCGCAGGAGGAGGTCTTCGAGGTCCTGCGGAAGCTGTGGAGTTCGGGGTACATCCACCCGGATGCCTTCTCCGGCCAGAACCAGGATCTCAAGGTCCGATTCGGGAACGGATCGAGTGCGCTGGTCCAGGACACCTTCAGCGCCTGGCCGAGCTACCTGCAGACCGCGGTCGACAAGGAGGCCCGGATCGGGATCGTCGGGCCGCCGAAACACGACGGCTCCGGGCCGGGCAAGATCTGGCTCGGTGCACCCGCGATCGGTTTCGCCGCGATCAGCAAGAAGTCCGAGGCGCGGGTCGAGACCCTGCTGGCGTACATGAACTTCCTCGCCGCGCCCTTCGGCACCCAGGAGTACCTGTTCCGCAAATACGGGCTGCCCGGCCTGCATCACAACGTCGTCGACGGCAACCCGGTGCTGACCAAGAAGGGCTTCAGCGAAGTCCAGCTCGGTCTGATGTACACAGCGGACGCTCCGTGGACGGTCTTCCTGCCCGAGAAGGCGGGGGACGCCGAGGCCGAGTACAACGCGATGAAGGCCCTCTGCCCGACCGCCCTGGCCGACCCGGTCGCCGGGATGTACTCCGAGACCAACGTCCGCAAGGGTCCGCAGCTCAACACCGACATGACCCAGGTCACCAACGACATCATCCAGGGCCGCAAACCGGTCTCCGCCTGGGGCGATGCGGTCAAGAAATGGAAGAGTGGTGGCGGCGACAAGATCGCCGAAGAGTTCGCCCAGGCCTTGCAGTCCTCACGCTGATACACCTGTTGAAAGGAACTGTTTTGACCACCAACACCGTCAGGTTCGCGGCCGTCGGTCTTGATCACGCCCATATCCACGGCCAGATCGCCGGTCTGATCGCCGCCGGCGCCGAGTTCGTCGCGATGGCGACCGACGATCCGGCGGCAGCGATCGCCGTACAGGTCCGGGAGCGGTACCCCGACGTGCCGGTCGCCGACTTCCCGGCCGAGCTGATCGAGCGGGACGACATCGACGTGATCGTGACGGCCGCCGTACCGGACCGGCGCGGACCGATCGCGGTCGCCGCGTTGCGCGCAGGGAAGGACGTGGTCGCCGACAAGCCGGGCTGCGTCAGCTTCGCGCAGCTGGAGGAGATCGAGAAGGCGGTCGCCGAGAGCGGGCGGTTCTGGTCGGTGACGTTCTCCGAGCGGCTCGAGGTGCGGTCGGCGATCAAGGCCGGTGAGCTCGTCCGCGAGGGCCGGATCGGCACGGTGGTGCAGACCATCGGGCTCGGGCCGCACCGGATCGGCGACCGCGGTCACCTCGGTGGTGGCGCCGGGCGGCCGGACTGGTTCTACGACAAGAACCGGTACGGCGGCATCCTGGTCGACATCGCGTCCCACCAGATCGACCAGTTCCTCTTCTACACGGGCTCCCGGACCGCCGAGGTCGTGGCCAGCTCGGTCGGCAACTTCGCCAACCCGGGCAAGCCCGGTCTGCAGGACTTCGGTGACCTGCTGATCCGCAGTGACAACGCGCAGGGCTACATCCGCGTCGACTGGTACACGCCGGACGGGCTGCCGACCTGGGGTGACGGCCGGCTGATGATCCTCGGCACCGAGGGCTACATCGAGCTGCGCAAGTACGTCGACATCGCCGGCCGGCCGGGCACCGACCACGTCTTCCTGGTCAACCACGAGGGCATGGAGTACATCGACTGCTCGGACGTGCAGTTGACGTACTACGCCGACCTGCTGAACGACGTACGGGATCGGACCAGTACGGCGGCGCCGCAGGAGCACACGCTCGAGACCATGCGGCTGGCGCTGACCGCGCAGCAGCAGGCGGTCGTCCGCGGAGCCGCCGAATGACGGTTCTCAAGGTCGCGATCGTTGGCTGCGGCAACATCAGCCGCAGCCACATCCGGTCGTACGCCGCTGCCCCGGCATCGCTCGTCGGTGTGGCGGATATCGTTCCTGACAAGGCGGAGGAGCACGCCCACAAGTACGGCGGTAAGCCGTTCGCCAGTGTCACCGAGTTGCTGGCGGCAACTGATCCGGACCTCGTCTCGGTCACCACTCCCCCAGGCAGTCATGCCGAGATCGCCATCGAGGTCCTGGCCGCCGGCAAGTCCGTCCTGCTGGAGAAGCCGCCGGTCCTGAATCTGGCCGAGATGGATGCAGTGGCCGCGGCCGAAGCGGCCAGTGCCGGCTCGGTGTACGTCGTCTTCCAGCATCGGCACGGATCGGGTGGCCGGCGGGCCGCGTCGCTGCTGGCCGACGGCTCGCTGGGGAAGCCGCAGGTCGCCGTCTGCGAGACCCTGTGGTTCCGCCCAGTCAGCTACTTCGATCCGGAGTGGCGTGGGACCTGGGTCGGCGAGGGTGGCGGGCCGACCCTCGGCCACGGCATCCACCAGATCGACCTGTTGCTGCATCTGCTCGGTCCCTGGAAGTCGATGACCGCGACTGCCCTCCGGCTGGATCGGCCGGTCGAGTTCGAGGACGTGTCGATGGCCTCGGTCATCTTCGAGAGCGGTGCAGTGGCAACCGTGATCAACAGCCTGCTGTCACCCCACGAGCTGAGCCGGATCCGCATCGACACGACCGGCGGTTCGCTCGAGGTCAATCATTTGTACGGCTACTCCGACACGGACTGGAAGTTCACGCCCGTCCCGGACGCGGCGCGCGCTGCGACGCTCGGGCTCGATCCGGGCGTCCGCCGTACCGACCTCGTTGCTGCAGACACCGACCCGTGGGCGGCATCGGCCGGGGACGACGTACCGAGCAACCACGCGGCTCAACTCGGGCGGCTGGTCGACGACCTGCTGGCCGGCCGCACCCACGACACCACGCTGGCGAGCACGCGGCCGACGATGGAGTTCGTGACCGCGCTCTACGCCTCGGCCCTCACCGGTACGACGGTCCAGCGCGCCGACCTGACCCCTGGCCACCCGTTCTACCGAGCCCTGCACGGCGACGTACCGCAGGACGCCATCGACCAGGCGATGGCTTCGAAGCGGTAACGGCTCACCGGTACGACGCGCCGGGGCGCGGCCATAGTCAGTACGTTGTGATTCATGTCCCGCCCCGGCCAGCCTGAACGCTCTGCGACGTACGCGGAGGTCTTCGCGGATGCCGAGTTCAGGTGGTCGTGGCTGGCACTGGTCGGCTCGGTCATCGGGGACCAGTTGGCTCGGGTCGCGCTCGCGGTGTTGGTGTTCGACCGCACCGGCTCCGCGGGCCTGTCCGCGTTGACCTATGCACTGACAATGTTGCCGGACGTCGTCAGCGGGCCGCTGCTCGGCGGGCTGGCCGACCGCTTCCCTCGCCGCCAGATCATGGTGAGCTGCGATGCCGCTCGCGCGGTGCTGGTCGCCATGATGGCGATCCCCGGCACACCGCTGTGGATCCTGTGCGTGCTGCTCGTCGCGGTGCAGTTGCTCGCGGCTCCCTTCCAGTCAGCCCGTACGGCGTTCCTCGCGACGCTGATGACCGGGGACACCTACCGGGCGGCCGTCGGTCTGTCCACGGTCACCGTTCAAGCCGCTCAGCTGGCCGGCTTCGTGGCCGGTGGCACCATCGTCGCGCTGCTCGGCTCCAGCCAGGCGCTGGCCCTCAACGCGCTGTCTTTTGCGGTCTCGGCCGTATTACTGCGCTTCGGCGTGCGGGAACGTCCTGTCCCGATGGGCGACGACCCGACCGCCCGACCGAGCTGGTGGGGCTCCCTGGTCGCAGGCGCCCGACTGGTCTGGAACAACCGCAGACTGCGCTACCTGCTGGCCCTCATCTGCGTGCCCGGCTTCTACATCACCGTCGAAGGACTGGCCACGCCGTACGCCGTCTCTGTCGGAGGCGGCCCGATCGCCGCCGGCATCCTGTTCGCCGCGAACCCGGCCGGCCAGGTCGTCGGCATCCTCGCGGCATCACGAATCGCCCCGGCGCGCCGGATGGCGATGATGGGCCCGCTCGCGATCGGCACCTGCGCCGTACTGATCGGATGCGTCTTCCAGCCGGGGTTGTGGGTGACGGTCGTGCTGTGGATGGTCTCGGGAATGTGTGCCTGCTTCATGCCGCTCGCGCAAGCGACCTTCGTGCAGGAGATTCCTGATGCGCAGCGGGGACAGGTGATCGGCCTGGCCCGCACTGCGCTGGTGGTTGCTCAGGGGATGGGGATCCTGGTCGCCGGGGCGGCGGCGGATCATTGGAAACCGGCCATGGTCGTGGCCGTCGCTGGGGTACTCGGCGTGGTCTACGCCGCCGGTGCCGCCCGAGGGTACCGGCGAGCCGCCATCTGAGGATCACGGCCAATCGTTGGTCCGCATCGCGACGCACCTCCCTCCCGGGGGCTCGGGCTCGGCACCACGATCAGGGCCAACGCAGTGACATTGGGTGATGCCGCGTTTACTCTGAAGGTGAGGACGAGTGGGGCTGGGGGAAACGTTAATGCTGAGTATCCGCCATTGGAGGCTGCGGCGCAGACGCCGTCGTGACAACGATTCTGCTGCGGCTGCCTGGGTTCCTTCCCGATGGTCACTGTGGACGGCTCCTACTGCAGTTCTGGGGTACGTTCTGGCCGTCGATGTGCTAGCACTCGTGGTGATCGGCGTTGCCTTCGGCGACGTTGAGATGGCCCCGGGCGACTGGGTTCGGTTTGCTGTCCTGATGGTCGGGTCGGCGATCCATATCGAGGCCGGCCGCGAGATCGAGCGGCTCCGGCTGGTCGCGGCCGAAGGCTCCACCTACGTGAATCTGAAGTCGATGTGGATCTTCGCCGGCATCTTGATCCTGCCACCCCTGCTGGCGATCGCAGTCATCACCTTGAGCTATCTCCACTCCTGGGCACGGCTGCGGCGAACCGCGCCTCACCGCGCTGCGTTTTCTGCCGCCACGGTGGTCCTCGGCTCAGCAGTAGCCGTCATGTGTCTGCGCACCATCAACCCCGGCAATCAACTCAGCTACGCAGGCGGTGCGATCGGCCTCGTCGCTGTAACCGCCGCAGCACTTGCTTACTGGCTCATCAACTATTCCCTCGTTGTCGGCGCGGTGCTGCTGAGCAACCCCGAGGCCAACGCCCGCAAAGCATTGGGACAGCTTTCGGATCAGTTCATCGTCGCCGGCGCTCTCGGCCTCGGCACGACGAGTGCTGTTCTACTGGTCTATCAGCCCTGGCTGACGGTGGCTTTGCTGATCACGGTTCTCGGACTACATCGCGCGCTACTTGTCGGGCAATTCCAGTTTGCGGCGCGCACCGACTCCAACACCGGTCTTGCGAACACGATGTTCTGGCACGAGATCGCCGCCAAGGAACTCGAGCGTGCGCAGAATGCCAATGCCTCGCTTGGGGTTCTGTATCTGGATCTCGACCACTTCAAGACCGTCAACGACACTCATGGCCATCTGGCAGGCGACCAGGTGCTAAAGACGATCGCGGCTGAGCTGAAGCACGAGATCCGGACCGATGACCTGGTCGGGCGGCTCGGTGGTGAGGAGTTCGCGATCCTGCTCCCGAACACCAACGCAGACGACACGTTGCGCACGGCAGAGCGCATCCGGCATCGCATTGCCAACCTCGTCATCAGCGTGACCGCGCCGACCGGGACCACACTGGTCGACGGACTGACCTGCTCGATCGGTGCGGCGACGTACCCGGCGGCCGGCCACAGTCTCGACGTACTGCTGATGGCGGCCGATACCGCTACCTATGCGGCGAAAGAGGCCGGGCGCAACCAGGTGGTCACTGCGCCGACCAGGACTCCAGGTCAATTGAGCTGAGGCGGACCGGGTTCTCGTCGGGGCCGGGCGGGTCGAAGTCGGCTAGGTGTTGGGTGAGGACTTCGTCGGTGACGTCCTGGCGCTTGCCGCTGGTCTGGTTGGCGGCTCGGCGGGCCAGGATCGTGGCGTGGTCGATGTCCAGGTAGAGCAGTGTGAACTGGGCCTCCACATCAGCCGCCAGTGCGCGCCACCCGTCGCGGAGGAAGCGCGGGGAGCTGGTGTCGTCGACGACTACCGACGTACCGGCGGTGAGCAGGGCGCGGGTCTCGGCATGAGCTTCGGTGTTGGTGCGGATCCACTCCTCGACCGGGATCCCGTCGCCGCCCCACAGGCCGCGGCGGGCGTTGATCTCGTCGAGGCTGACGACGGTGGCGGCCAGCCGGGGCGCCACGGTTCGGGCGACCGTGCTCTTGCCGGAGAACGCCGTACCGCAGAGCAGGACGAGTCGGGGAGCCATCGTCAGCCTTTCAGGAGTGCGTTGGCGAGCATGGCGACAACGCGGTCGGAGTCGTTGGTCAGTTGACGAAGAACGTCGTCGGCGAGCGGGGCAGGTAACTCGGCCAGCGCTTGGGTGAGGCGGATCCGCGCAGCCGACTCGGAGACCGCCAACGCGTCGGTCAGGGAGGTGATCACGCTGGGGTCCTGGGCGAGAGTGCCGAGGATCTCGGCGGCCTCCACGTCGTTGATTCCCTCGACGATCAGGCCAACCAGTGCTGGGATCGCTGCCACGACACCTCGGTTGCCTAAGGCAAGGGCTACGTGCTTGCGGACGATCGGGTCGTCATCGTCCAGTGCGCCTTCCAGTACGGCGGTTGCATCCGCGCCGGGCAGTTCGACCAGCGCCTGCACCGCGCGACGCCGTACCTCGACGTCTTCTGACTGCAGCCCGGGCGCGAGACTCGCCACACCACCCTCCGCGCGGGCGAGGGCCCAGCGGAGGGCGCCGGCGACGTTCGGATTCGACTCAGTCAGGATCGCCTTGGCGAGGACCTCGGTCGGGACCGGTACGTCGTCGCGCGGAGCCAGCACCGCCTGCTGGCGGCGGGCGGCGTTGGGTGAGTCGAGGGAGTGCAGGAGCTCGATGATGCGCAGTACGTCTTCCCAGCCGGACGGTGCGGACGCGTCGACCGTGCGGAGGCGTTCGAGCAGCTCCTGCTCGCGGTGCAGGCGGTCCTCGGTGCGCTGGATCAGGTCGCTGACCAGGGCCGCCGGGGCGAAGGTCGGGTCTTCCAGCGCCTGGCCGATCTCGCGCAAGGACAGGCCGAGTGAACGCAGGCTCTCGACGTGGAAGATCCGGCGGATGTCGTCGGCGGAGTACTCGCGATAGTTGCCGACGGTACGCCCGGTGGGGCGCACCAGCCCGAGGGAGTCGTAGTGCCGGAGCATCCGGCTACTCACCCCCGAGCGGCGCGCCACTTCACCGATCAGCACGCGGCCTGTGCCTCCTTGTGAGCTTCCGCCTGGGCCGCCTTCTCCGGGCCGAGCGCATCCATCCGCTTCGCCGCTTCGACATCCGCCGCAAACGCCGCATCCGGGTCCCGCAGCAACATCAGCGTCGCCCGGGCGTGCTGACGAACAGCAGGTTCGGCGTGAGTCAGTGCCGGCTGCAGGTACGGCTCGATGAGGTCGTCGAGCGCAACGAGCGCCCGGCTCAGACTCAGCTGCACCATCCGATCGCCACGCCCGAGCTGCGTGGCCAACTCAGCGGCCAACGCCTCCCGCTCCTCGAACGGCGCCAGTACGACGGCCGCCCGCCAAGCCGTCCGCGCTACCTCGTCGTCCGGATCCCGCAGCAGCTCCGGCGTGATCGCCGTCCACGTGCTCGGCACACCCAGCTTCGACAGCGTGTGCAACGCCTGACTACGCGCCTGCGCGTTCCCCGACTGCAGCTCGGCCAGGACCTTCGGCACCGTCAACTCCACCGGCTGCCGCATCAATGCCCAGGTCAGCATGTCCCGCACGAAGAAGTCCGGCTCCACCGCGCACCGCACCAGCAACGCCTCCACCAGCCCCGGCTCCGACCCAACCGTCATAGCCGCCCGCAACCGCGCCGACGAATCCCCGGCACCCAACACCTCGACGAACCTCTCCACCGCACTCACGGTGATCACCTCCGGCCTCCAGTGAAGACCTTGTCACAGTGTCAAGGTCAACCCCGCATCATTGCCCCGGTCACTGGTCAGGCGACGGGACCTCGGCTTCCCCAGCCAGAGCCCGGCAACCCCAGGCAACGCGGGCCAGGAGTCACTTTGAGCACCCATCAACCATCTGCTACCCCGCCGAAACGGTTGAACCGTGCTCAAGGTCGCGCCGACCACCCCGCCTTGAGCACGCATCAACCATCGTGCGGCCGCGAGCATGGTTGACCCGTGCTCAACGTCGTACCAGCTTGTGCGGACAGCCCTAACTAACCGGCCTAGGGGCCCACCCACGAGCGTGCGGCGGGGCGGCGAGCAGCGGCGGTGTTCCCCACCAACAGTGAACAGGAACTGGTGGGCCTGGACATGTGCGCGGCGCCGGGAGGCGGCGGCTGGGTTAGCGGGTCAGGGTTTTGTAGAAGGCGAGGTGGGCCTGGGCGGCGGCCGGCCAGGTGTAGGTGGCGGCGAGGGCTCGGCCCGCGGTACGGCGGTCGGCGGCTGAGGTGGTGAGCGCGTCGTCGGAGATCGGCGGGGTGGGAGCGCGGTCCGGGGTCAGGGCGGATTGGAGGGCTTGGGCCAGGGCTGGTGGGGTGGCTGCGTAGGTGGCGGTTGGGCCGAAGATTTCGCGGAAGACGGGGAGGTCGGAGACGACGAGGGGGACGCCGGCGGCGAGGGCTTCGAGGGGTGCCAGGCCGAAGCCTTCTTTGATCGACGGGAAGGCGAAGACATCGGCGGCGGCGACCAGGGCGGGGAGGAGGTCGTCGTCGACCGGGCCGAGGACGACCGGCGAGACGCCCAGGGAGCGCGCGGTGGCGTCCCAGGTGGCTCGGTAGGAACGGTAGTCGAACAGGGTTTCGCCGCCCGCGATGACGAGGCGCACCGACGGGTCCGCCAGCAACGCATAAGCCTGCAGGAGATCGAGCGAGCCTTTGCGCGGTTCGATGCCGCCGACGGTGAGGATGTAGCGACCGAGGCGGGAGCGCCAGTCCGCGCGGCGAGCGACCGCATCCGGAGCATCCGATGCCGCAGCGGCGAAGCGGGCGGCGTTCACGCCGTTGGGGATGACAGTTGCCTTGATCCCCCAACCGTCGGCCAGCTCGGTGGCGACGGCGGCCGAGACGCAGACGTGGGCAACGGGCTCGACGATGGCCCGTTCGTGGCAGGCAGCGAGTTCGGGCGTGCTGAAGTTGTCGAGGTGGTGAACGGTCCGCACACACCGCCCGGCCGCGTTCGCGCTGATGCAGTCCTGCGCATGCACGACGTCGTACGCAGAACCGTCAAAAGCCTCCCGCAGTACGGCGATCGACCGCAGAATCCGCGCGCCCACCGACTCCTCCGCCACCTCAGGAAACGGTACGACGGACAACCGCACCCGCGGGTCAACCGGCCGGAAGAACGCGGTGTCGCCGCCACGCCCCAGCGACCACACGGTCACGTCCTGCCCCACCGAAGCGAGCGCCTCCGCCAGGGCCAGCGTGTGCACGACACCGCCCCGCGGTTTGGTCGAGTAGCTGAGCAATGCGATCCGCATCAGTAAACCTCCGGCCGCCGCTCATCCAGATGATGAAGAACCCGCCGCGCAGTCTCGATCTCGGCCCGTACGTCGACCTCCGCGATCGCGATTCCCGCCTTCGACCAGGTCCGCGCGATGATGTCGCCGCCCGGACCGACGATCTTCGACTGGCCGAGGAACCGCATCCCGCCGATCGAGCCGGTCAGGTTCGACGAGACCAGCACCACCTGGTTCTCGGCGGCCCGCGACCGGTCGTACAGGTCGAACAACCGCGATTGCCGGTCCTCGTTCATCCGCGGCGCGCGGTTCGTGATGCTCGTCGGCCACGCGCACAGGCAGGCGACCACGTCGGCACCGTCGACCGCCAGGGTCCGGGCCGCCTCCGGGAACGTCTTGTCGTAGTCGATCATCATCCCCAGCCGACCGACCGGCGTATCGAAAGCACCGAACGAGGAGCCGGCCGCATAGACCGCACGCTCCCCCGGCGGCTGATGCACCTTGCGATGCTTGCCCAGCACACCGTCGCCCGTCACACACAACGCAGTGTTGTACCGCAACCCGGCATCCGCCTCGCAGAACCCGAAGCAGACCACCATCTCCCCCGCCATCGCGATCACCTTCGCGATCAGCGGGTCGTCCAGCGCCAGCGCCGGAGGCAGATCGTCCAGCGCCGGGTTGCTCAGATCGGCCAGGTATCCCCCGAGCGCCGCATCCGGCAGCACCAGCAACTCGACCGACTCGCGCCGGGCATGCCGGATCAAGGCCTCCACCCGGGACAGATCGAACTCAAGGTCCCGAGTGAAACCAGCCGCCACCGCGCCAACCTTCACGGGACTCAGACCGCCACGCCGTAGGTCTCCGGCCGCCGGTCCCGCAGGTGTCCCATCGACCGCCGGGCGAGTTGTAGGGCCTCGGCAACGTCCAGTTCGGCGATCGCCATCCCCGCGGCGACACCAGTATCGGCGAGCACTTCACCACCCGGATCCACCACCTTCGCACTGGCCACGAACCGCAGCGATCCGAAGGTCCCCGACTGGTTGGCCGACAGCCAGACCACCTGGTTCTCCAACGCGCGCGCCCGGTCGAACAGATCGAACCGCCGCTTCCAGCGGTCCTTGGACAGATCCGGATCCGGGTTCGTCCGCGCCCCCGGCCAGGCCGAGACGCACACGATGATCTGGGCACCATCGAGGGCCAGCGCCCGCGCAGCCTCCGGAAACGCCTTGTCGTAGCAGATCATCATCCCGAGCCGCCCGACCGGCGTATCGAACGCAGCGAAAGAAGAGCCGGCCGCATAGTGCTCGTCCTCCCGCAACGGCTGATGCACCTTCCGATGCCGCCCGAGGACGCCGTCTCCGGTCACGCACACCGCGCTGTTGTAGATCAGCCCGTCGACCCCCTCGGCATACCCGGCGACGACGACCATGTCACCGGCCAACGCAGCGAGCCGCTGGATCTCGGGCCCGTCGACGTCGAACGCCGGCGGCGGCTCCGCCGTACCGTCGAGACTGAGCAGGTATCCGCCCAACGCACCTTCCGGCAAAGCAAGCAGCTGTACGCCGGCCTGCCGGGCGTCGGCAATCAACGCGGCTACCCTCTCGAAGTCCGCCTCGAGATCGCGGTCGAAGTTCGCGGCCACGGCCGCCATGCGCAGCATCACGCCGCTCCCATTCCGGTCACACCGGCACTCACTGCCGGCGTGACCTCACCATCGGGCCAACGCAGTACGACGCCTTGTCCACTGGTCAACGAACCACACACCCGACTGACCGCGGGACCAGCCTCGAGCTCGGCCGGCCCAGCCGTCACGATCGCAAAACCGGGGAAGCATGTCAGCCAGTCCCCCATCGACGCTTCGGCAGGCTTCGGTACGGCGGCCACGTCCAGCACCGCCGCACAGCCACTGGCCTCGGCCAGCATGCCCAGCGTGCCAACGACACCCGCCATCGACACGTCCTTCGCCGCCGCGGGTTGCGCCTTCCCGACCGAACCGACCATCGCCCGCAGCTCATCCGGCCGCCGACGACTCGTCGAGTCCCACTGCCTCCCGGCGTACCCGGTCCGCCACGAGCCACCCAAATCCGCCGTCAGCCTCACGTCCTGTCCAGGCTGACCACCACCACCCGGTACGGGCGTCGCCGTCCGTCCGAGCGCGGTGACGCTCAGCGCCGCGGGCACTCCCAGTTGCGTGTGCCCGCCCAGCAACGGCACGCCATAAGCCTCAGCAGCACGCCGCAACCCGCTGAGCACCCGCGCCGCGAAGGCCGCGTCGCGAGCCCCGAGGGCATCCAGCAACCCCACCGGTACGGCGCCCATCGCGGCCAGGTCGTTCACGTTCACCAGCACCGAACACCACCCGGCCCACTCGGGATCCCGCTCCACCATCGCCGGCAGAATCGCGTCACACGCCGCCACCAGATCGCTGTCCGGCACCGGCGCCCCGTCGTCCCCGACAAATCCGGCCGGGCCAACGGAACCCAGCAACGGTCCCAGCGAACTCTTGCTCGCGGCAACCAATTGCGCGATCCGCGCAATCGGCCACCGCATCAGCACATGCGGCTCCCCCGCAACCTCCACCCGCTTCACCGTGTCCCACCCGAGCCGCTGGAAGAACCGGTACGTCGACGTCTGCACCGTCGCCTCGAATCGCAGCACCCCAGCGGTCTCGGCGTACGCACAAGCGGCCCGCACCAGCGCCGCCCCCACGCCGTTGAGCCGACCCACCGTGACCAGCCGTCCGCCTTGCCACCAACCGATATCCGGCCCGTCCGGCACCGGTCCCAGCCGAACCCCACCGATCACCTCGCCGGCCGCGGTCCGAGCCACCAGCACCACCGTCCGCGGATCCTCATCGCGCTCGTCCAGATCGCTGCGCTCGAACAACCCCTGCTGAACCACGAAAGCCTCGTGCCGCATCTGCAGATAGGTACGGCGTTCAGCCGCGTCCGCCGGCCCGATCAGAAACGCCGGCGGCGGTTCACCCAGCAGCGCGGAGACATCGGCAGCATGCCGAACCCCGGTGGTCTGCACCAGCGGCGCGATCATCCGCCGGCCGCCGACAGCAGACTGCACGCACCACAGGCTGCGCATCCGGCGCCCTGATCAGCACCCCGCATCTCCGCCGCCGCGAGCAGGTCGGCGACCCGAGCCGTCACCTCACGAACCACCTCAGCCGACGGTGGCACGACCCCGTCTGCTCGTGCCAGCGTGCCCAGCATCGGCCGCAGCGGCACCACGAACGGGTAGACCCCGCGCTCGATCAACCGCGCTGCTCCGGCCACCAGCTCGTCCGGATCCTCACCCATCCCGATCAGCAGGTACGTCGACACCCGATTCCGCCCGAAGACCCGAACGGCCTCGTCCCAAGCCGCCTCGTACTCGGCCACGCTGACCGACGACTTCCCCGGCATCCACCTCCGCCGTACGGCGTCGTCCAGTGACTCGATGTGGATCCCGATCGAGGTCGCCCCGGCTGCCCGCAGCTCCGACAGCACCTGCAAATCACCCGGCGGTTCGATCTGCACCTGGATCGGCAGGCCGGGTACCGCGGCCAGGACTGCCCGGACACAGCGCACGAGGTTCCGCGCACCACGGTCCGGGCCGGTCGTCGTACCGGTCGTCATCACCATCTGCGTGACGCCGTCGAGCCGGACCGCGGCCTCGGCCACCTCGGCCAGTTGCGCCGGGGTCTTCGCGGCGATCGTCGACCCCGCCCGCAACGACTCCTCGATCGAACAGAACCGGCAGCGCGTCTCTTCGCCGTACCGGATGCACGTCTGTACGACGGTGGTCGCGAGCACGTCCTTGCCGTGCAGCAACGCGATCTGCTGGTACGGGATGCCGTCGGCCGTGGTCAGGTCGTAGAACCGCGGCCGGCGGACCGGCTCGACCGACAGCCCCAGATTCAGCCCGTTGCGGAAGACCGCACCGTCCCGGACCTGATAGGGGCTGTCAGCAACGATCGGCAGGGTGGCGTTGGCACCGTCGACGACCAGGTGCCCGTCGTCGCTCGGGCCGGCGCCCTTGCTGCGGCGGACCGGGGCGTCCACCTGAACGCCCAGCACCGCCATCTCCGCCCGGGCCGCCAGGGCTTCTTCAGTACCAACGCTCATCGGAGGACTCCCTCAGAACATGTACGTCGAGTTGATGATGGAACCCTTGCGGGCGTAGTGGATCAGCGCGTCCTGGACGTCCAGCGGGTGCGTCGGGATGACGCCCTCGATCAGGTCCTCCTCGCGCGCGCCGTGCAGCGACAACCCGAACCGGCAGCAGTAGACCTTGCCGCCCTCGGCGATGAACGTCTTCAGCGAGTCGTTGATGTTGTGCTCACCGGGGAACGCGGAGTTGCCGGTGGTCGGGAAACCCCGGGTGGCCAGGCAGTTCAGCGAACCAGGACCGTAGAAGTAGATCGCCGACTCGAAACCCTTCCGCTGCGCGCGGGTCGCCTGCAGGATCGCCACGAAGCTCACCGAGGACTCGTGGGCGATGCCGTGCACGAGGGTGAAATAGGTTTCGCCCTCTTCGGCCTGGTAGTCGGGGAACACCTTGGTGCCCCCGTAGATGCTGGATCCCTGCGGCAGCGAGGGGTGCGGGATCTCGCCGAGGCTCTTGGTCTCGAGTTCGGTCAGTTCGGCGGTCATGATGTTCTCCCTTGATTCTCAGTGATATAGGTGTTCGAAGGTGCGGTGGAAGACCAGTTCGCCGAGCTCCCCATCTCCCATCGCGGCGTGCATCCGGGCCAGTTCGCCCGCGTGGTCACCCCAGGGCTGATCGCTGGCGAACAGCACCCGGTCGTGACCGATCCCGCGCCGCTCGATCTCCGCGGCCAGCCAGCCCGGGGCGAAGCCGATCGCCCAGGACAGATCGGTGTAGAGCTGTTTGCCGGCTCCGATCCAGTCGAAGAACCGGCCGCCGATCAGCTTGATGTGCCCGCTCATCCCGCCACCGAAGTGAACGAGATGCAGCCGGACGTCGTCGGCGTACTGGTCGACCAGGTGACCGACGTGGTCGATGTCGGAGGCCGCGCCCGGCGACGTGTGCACATGAACGACGAGATCGTTGTCCCGGGCAACTGTGAAGATCTCGTCCAGGGCCGGGCGAACATCCGTGCCGGTCGGATGACCGCCCAGCAGGAAGCTCAACTTGAGCGCCCGGACGCCGGGCTCGGTGGCGAGCGTGAGTGCCTTGGCCGTCAGCTCGGCGTCCTGCGGTCGCGGAGAGACCCAGAGTCCGGCGCGGATCCGGTCGTCCCGGGCCGCGGCCTCGACCACCAGTTCGTTGAACCCGAAGGAGACCGCCACATCCGGTACGCCGTAGTTCGGGATCACCAGCGCCCGTTCGGTGCCTTCGGCATCGAGGTCGGCGATCAGCTCGTCGATGGTCGCGCGGGCGGTCACGTCCGGGTTGACCGGCGGGCCGCCGTAGAAGGGATAGGCGGGCAGAACTCCGAGGTGCCGGTGAGCGTCGGCGACGCGCATCAGGCCACCGTCCGGCGGGGTTGTCCGGCGAGCCAGTGGAACTGCATCTCCGCGATCCGCTCCACGACGTACTGCGCATCGTCCCCGACTCCGCCGAACCGGCCCGAACCCCAGGTGTGCTGCCAGGGCAGCCCGATGAAGTACACACCGGGCACGCTGGTCACGCCGCGATGATGCGTCGGGTATCCACGGCCGTCGAAGACCGGCAGCCGGATCCAGCTGTCCTCCCGGCGGAATCCGGTACTCCAGACGATCGCTCCGATCCCTTGCAGGTCAAGGGATTCCGGCACGTCCGACGGTTCCCAGACCGGCCGGTACCGCGGCTCGTCCGGAGCATCGATGCCCTGGGCAAGGATGAACGCGTCGATCGAATCCTTGATCCCCTCCGACACCGCGTCCGCGTGGTCCAGGTTCGTCCGCAGATCATCGGCGAACCGCAGCGTCGCCGGATCCGCGTCGACGAGCCGCCCATACAGCCGCATTCCTTCCAGAGCGAACTTCCGCAGATCGATGTTGCGGCCGCCGTCCCGCCCGGTCACGTAGTGGTTCACCCGGAACCGGATCGCGTCGGCATCGTCGAACTCGTCGATCCCGCGCCGGTAGTACCCCATCCGGTCCAGCCACGCGACCACGTCCAGGCCGCGATAGACCCGCGCCACGCGCGGCGCCGTACCGGTGACGAGGTGAACCTGGCGGCCGGCCAGGTGCAGGTCTTCCGCGATCTGGCAGCCCGATTGTCCGGTGCCGACCACGACCACGTCACCGTCGGGTAGCTGGGCAGCGTTCTTGTACTGCGAAGAGTGCAGCTGGTGAACGGGGAGTCGCTCGGCCAGTGCCGGGATCCACGGTTGCTGGTACGGACCGGTCGCCACCACGATCTGGTCCGCCGTGATCGTGCCTGCGCTCGTGGTCAGCCGGAACCCCGGATCCAGTTGCGTCACCCGAACGCCCTCAGCCAGCGGAACGTCGTACGAGCGGGCGTAGTCCTGCAGGTATCCGACGATGTCGCCGCGCACCATGAAGCCGTCCGGCTCGGAGCCGCCGTACGGGAAGCCTGGCAGGTTGCACTGCCAGTTCGGCGTAACCAGGCAGAACGAGTCCCACCGCCGGCTCCGCCACTCGCTGCCGACCCGGTCGGCCTCCAGCACCACATGGTCCACACCGGCCCGCACCAGGTGCCAGCTCGTGGCGAGACCGGCCTGACCACCACCGACCACCGCGACGGCGAAGTGCCTTCCGTCCCTGAGCTGCATGTCATCCAGTGAAGGACCGCCCGATTGCCCCGTCGTTGCCGCCGGAACAAACTCGCGTTTCCAAACCGACGGCACACGTTTCGCGTGGGTAACCACGAAACGGCACGGCATACGGACGAATCGGGCCTTCGGTTCACCGGATTTGACCAGTGTTCAAACGTTTGCGGGGCCTGTCGGCAGCAACCAGGCTCGGGGCTTTCCTTCCAAGCCCAGGAGGCAACGAGATGGCAAGATTCCCTACCCTGCTGATCGGTACGGCGCTCGCCGCGGTCACCCTGCTCGCCCAGTCCCCGGCGTACGCCGCGGGCAGTCAACTGAATCCGAGTGGCGCGCTGGATCGGATCGATCAACGCGATCGGCCGCTGGACAAGTCGTACAGCTGGACTGCGTCCGGGGCCAACGTCCGCGTCTACGTACTCAGTGAAGGCGTGAGCACGACGCACACCGACTTCGGTGGCCGAGCGACGCAGGGGGTCGATCTGGTCGGCGGGACCACCGGGTGCGGGCCGATCGGAACCGGAGTGGCCGGGCTGGTGGCCGGCACCAAGTACGGCGTCGCAAAACAAGCGCAGATCGTCTCGGTCCGGACCTTCCGGTGCAATGTGCTGCCGACCGCCGACCGGGCGCTCGCCGGGATCAACTGGGTCACTCAGAACGCGGTGAAACCCGCAGTCGCCGTACTGCCCTTTGCCATCGCCGCCGACCCCGCGGTCGACGCCGCGGTCGCTCAGTCGATCCAGAGCGGTGTCACGTGGGTCGTCAGCGCAGGCAACAACGGAACCGACTTCGGCGCCGACGCGTGCAACTACTCCCCCGCCCGGGTTCCCGGTGCCATCACCGCGACCCAACTGGACCTCACCAACACCGGCAATCCCAAGGAGCAGCTGGGCGCCGGCCAGAACCGCGGCCGCTGCGTCGACCTCGCCGCACCGAGCGGAACGACCGCGGTCGGCGGCGGCAGCGACGAGAATCCGTGGGGCATCCACGGCGGCCATGTCGGCGTCACCGCCGGCGCCGCGGCCAAGCTCCTCGAACAGAACCCGACCGCTTCCCCGGCCACGATCCAGCAACTACTCAACGACAACGCCACCACCGGACGGCTCGGCACGGACACCCTAGGCACCCCGAACCGCATCCTCTTCACCAACTAGCGCCGGACCGGGAAGGTCGCGGCCCAGGGCTCGAGCGGCAGGCGGGCCGCGTTGATGAGGGTCGCGATCGACCGGTACCAGCCAGTGAGCAGCACCAACTCGATCACCTGCGCATCGCTGTAGCGGGTGGCCAACGCCGACCGGGTCGAGTCCGACAGCGTCGCCGCGTCGAGCAGCTCGTCGACCGCGTTCACCAGAACACGATCCGGCTCCGGTAAGGCATCCCCCATTGCCAGTACGTCGTACTCGTCGCGACCGAGCCCGGACGAGCCGGCGAAGAACGTGGCATGAACGCCCCATTCGTACTCGGCATCACACGCAGCCGTGGTCCGCGCGATCACGATCTCCCGGTCCCGCGCCGACAGGAGACCGTGGTTCAGCAGTCCGGAGGCGAACGGCCGGATCCGCTCGGCGAGCTCGGGATGAACAGCGAACAGCCGGAACAGCGCCAGCGGTTCGAGACCGCTGTCCGGCGGCATCAGCTTGGCCAGCAGTTCGGCCACTCGCGGTTCGTACGGCGGATCGATCGGTCGCATCGGCGCACTCCTCGTAGTGATACAGTTTCTGTATCATCAACTCTACGCCTCCGAAACCAGGCCGTCCCGTGCGGAATTCCAGCACCGGCCGGCCGATCATGGCTGCCCTGGACCTCCTCGGCCGCCGCTGGATGCTGCGCATCCTCTGGGAGCTCCGCGACGGTCCAGTCGGGTTCCGCGACCTCCGCACCCGCTGCGACCAGGCCTCCCCCACAGTCCTCAACACCCGCCTCACCGAACTCAAAGAAACCGGCATCGTTACCCAGAACGAAACCCGCGCCTACCTGCTCACGTCACTCGGCCGCGAGCTCTACGAATCCCTAGAGCCCTTACAGCGCTGGGCAAACCACTGGGCCGCCGAGATCGAGTGAACAATCGCCGGCGGCCCAGAGGTCACTGCTCAGCTAGGGATAGTTGACCCATTGGGCCACGTTGGTTGATGAGTTGGACGGACCACCGGTGTTGTTGATGACGTGGGCGATGGTGCCGACGCCGCCCAGCGACACCGTGACCATGTTGTGGAACTTCACGTTCGGCTTGTTGGGGACTTCGAAAGCGCGTTCGGCGACGACGGAATTGTTCGCATTGAAGAAGCAGTAGCTTCCCAGCCCCCAGGCCTCGTGGGTCGTGACCGCGTCGGCGACCTTGTACGCCGCATAACCGCGGGTGGATCCGTTCATCCAGGCAGCCTGGTTGGGCGGATCGTAGGGCATCTCGTTCTGGTAGAAGTACGTGCGGCCGCGTTCGCCGTTCCAGATCGTCTGGTACTTCTGATAGTGCTCGACGAACAGCCCGTACGCCGTGACGTCGTCACCGTTCACCACGAGTCCCGTGTCAGCCGTATTGGTCCCCCAGCCGACGCCGATCGAGTGGTCACCGCGCCAGAGCCAGGCGTGATCGAGGATCACGTCGTCACTGTTGATCCGGAGCGATTCGGTGGCCTTGCCGACCGCGGAGCCGCCGATCCGGAAGTAGATGTCGTGCAACGACGTCGGGTTCGCGCTGTGATCGGCGGACGAGTTCGACGCGCCGAGCTCCATCAGCAGCGGCGAGTTGGTCGGGGCCGCATCGATCAGCAGGCCGGCGATCTTCACCCCGTCCACATCGGCGACGGACATGGCCGACGTACCGTTGGTCGGCATGATCGTCGCCAGGCCGAGACCGAGGACGACCGTGTTCGCGCGGTTGACCCGCAGCGTGTCGCTCAGCCGGTAGACGCCGGGCGTGAACAGCAGATCCTTACCGGCCGCCAGCTCGGCGTTCAGCGTGGCCGCGGTGACACCGGGCTTCGCGATGTAGAACTGGCTGATCGGTAGCGACTGACCGGCCGGCGTACCGTTCGCCCAGCCGGGGCCCGCCGAGTTCGACTTCAGTGCGGGGACGAACACCTGGTACGCGCCGGCGCTGTCGACGTACAGGTACGGCTTCTCCCGGATGATCGGGGTCTGCGCGACCTTCGTGTACGGCGGGTTCGGGAAGCTGCCCGCGGGAGCGTTCTCGGCGCCGACGAAGACCATGTTCCAGTTCTGACCGGTCCAGCTGCCCCAGCGAGTGTTGCGCGACAGCCACTGCTGCTGGCTGCCGGACCGCACCTGGCCGTCGACGATCGTGTCGGCCATGAAGCCGCCGCTCGACCAACCGCCGTCGTCCAGCGCCAGGTTGCCCTTGAGGTGCATCCGCCGGTACGCCGACGCCTGGCTGACCGCCCAGCGGTCCAGCCCGCCCGGCGGGGTAACCGTGAGGCCCTCGGCGCCGCGCCAGAAGTTGTGCGTCGCGTTCTGCGGTGGGAACCAGTCGGCCTCGACATGGACAGCGCCGTTGATGTTCACGCTGCCCGGGGTGAGGCCGAGACCGGCGACCTGGGTGAAGAACCCGACGTTCGCGCTGACGTTGTAGGTGCCCGGCTTGAACAGCAGTGCGTACCGCTGCTCGCCGTACTGGTTCTCCTCCTGCTGCTGGAAGACCTGGTCGAGCCGCGACTGGATCTGGCTGGCCGGCATCGACGGGTCGAAGATGGAGACGTTCGGGCCGAGGTCCGGCGTACCGGGGTCCGGCGGTGTGTCCACGGAGGTGATCCTGAACGATTGGGCGGCGCTTCCGTTGCAGGTGAACTGCACCAGCTGGACGCTGTCCGCGGTGGAGGCAGATGGTACGTCGAGACACTTGCCGCTGTGCCGGTTCACCAGGTGGTAGGCGCCATCCGCCTCCTCGACCGGCAGCCACTGCTGGTTGTTGCCACCGCCATACGCCCACAGGTGGACGAGGGCGTTGTCCGCCGTCGACACGTTGGAGACGTCGACCACCTGGGCCGGCGCGGTACGCACGTTGACCCGCACATACCCGCCACTGGTCGGCTGGAACTGCCACTGCTGGGCGGTGCTGGCGTTACAGGTGTACTGCTGGACGACGGTGCCATTCGCCGTACCGGCGGTCCGCGTGTCGACACACTTGCCGCTGTGTTTGGCGGCCACGGTGTTCCAGCCGGTCGGCGAGATAGCAGCCGTCGCGGACGGCGGGTCGACCAGCGTCAATCCACCGGCGACGAGACCGGCCAGCGCCGCGGCAATCACGACGGTACGCCGTCGCCAGGCGCGCGGCGGCGGACGGAGTGGGGCGGCTCCGGGCATGAGAACTCCTCGGTTGGGGCGGCAGAGGTGCGCTCAGGAAAGCGGATTCCCCGACTTAATTCAAGACCTGACCGAAGTTCCGGAACTAACCTCCCCGAACTAAGGTCACAGCATGCGGATCTCGATCTCGTCGGATATGGACTTGCCCGTCGCGCAGGCACTCGGTGCCGAACTGGCCAAACGCGGGCACGCGGTGACGGCGTACGGCGCGCTCATGCCCGGCAGTGATCCACAGTGGGCGGTCTGCTCCGAGGCCGCCGCGCGCGATGTCGCCAACGGCGCGGCGGACCAGGCGATCGTCTGCTGTTGGACCGGCACCGGCGCATCGATCGCCGCGAACAAGGTTCCGGGTGTGCGGGCCGCGCTGTGCACCGACGCCTACACCGCCGACGGCGCACGGCAGTGGAACGACGCCAATGTGCTCGCGCTGAGTCTCCGGCTCACCTCCGAGCCGCTCCTCGAGGAGATCCTGGATGCCTGGTTCGCCGGGACCCCGAGCGTTGACGAGACCGATCGGATGAATGTCGAGCGCGTCAGCAAGTAATACGCAATCATTCCATTGACACGTTCTCCCGGCCGTCCGCAAACTCCAGGGCATGACGGCAGAGAATGGACTGAATTCATTCCATAAAAGGAATGAAGTTCGCGTCGGACTGGTCGGCGCCGGCAGCGTCGCCGCGGTGTACCTGGAGGCCGCGGCGGGTCTGCCCGGGGTCGCGATCACGGCGATCTGCGACGTACGGCGGGATGCCGCGCAGGCGCTCGCCGGACCGCTGAATGCCAGTGTGTACAGCGATCACCGGGCCATGTTTGCCGCCGGCAACCTCGATGCCGTCATCATCACCTCCCCGCACTCGCTGCACATCCCGATGGCCGAGGACGCGGCCGCCGCAGGTCTGCACGTGCTGATGGAAAAGCCGATGGCGACCACCGTGGCCGATTGCCGGAAAATGATCAAAGTCTGTGCCGATGCCGGTGTTCGACTGGCTATTGGTAATCTGCAGCGATTTGTCCCGGCGGTCCGTCAGGCGAGCGCCATTCTGCGCTCCGGGGAACTCGGCCGCCCGTTGCTGATCACCGAGCGGCGCGCGGTCCGGTACGACCCCGAATCCCGCCCGGCCTGGTTCTTCGATCCCGAGCTCGCCGGTGGCGGAATCATGATGAACATCGGCGGCCACAGCATCGACAAGGCGCAGGTGCTGACCGGCGAACAGGTCGTCGCGGTGAACGCGCGGATCTGGCGGCGGCCCGGGATCGCCGTCGAGACCGAAGCCTCCGGCGTGATGGAACTGTCCGGCGACATCCAGCTGACGTTCTCGATCACCAGCACCGGCCTGCCTCCGCAGGACGAGACCGAGGTCGTCTGCGAACACGGCGCCCTGCGCCTGTCCCACACCGGCGGGCTGTGGATGTTCCGCGACGGCAAGTCCGTCCACCTCCGGGACCGGACCGGCCACGACGAGATCGTGTCCGCCTTCCGCGACCAGCTCGTCGATTTCACGGGCACCGAGCCCCCGAGCGTTACCGGCAAATACGGCTTGTCGGTCGTAGCCGCCGTACAGGCTGTTTATGACTCAGCCGCCGATCGATCCCTGCAGCGAACGGAGTACTGATGAACCTGAGCAGCATTGCGCGGGCGGCTTTGGCCGCTGGGCTCGCGATGGCAAGCCTCGCCGCTTGTAGTGGCAGCGGCGCCAAGTCGGACAGCGACAACGGTGTGGTCACCATCAAGTGGCAGGGCTACAGCCAGGAGCGGCTGGAGTTCTACCGGGAGGCCGCGGCCGAGTTCCGCAAGGAGTTCCCGAACATCAACGTCGTCCCGGAGGAACTCGCCGAGGCCGACTACAAGCAGGCGCTGCCGCTGAGCTTCCGGAGCAAGAACTCCCCCGACATCTTCACCTACACCTGGCCGGCCGCCGGTGAGTACTTCGAGCTGGCCGATGTCATCGGCAACAAATGGGCCGCGCCGCTGGACGACTCCGTGCTCCCGGCCGACTTCCGCTCCCGCTTCCGCGACACCTCGAACCTGATGGAGCCGATCTACAGCCAGGGCGGCAAGATCTACACCACGCCCCGGCCGCCCGCGACCGGCACGATCGGCTTCGGCTACATGTATTTCAACAAGGACGTGATCGCCAAGGCCGGCCTGACCGGCAAGCTCCCGGCGACCTGGGCCGAGTTCACCGCCGCCTGCCAGACAATCAAAGAGAAAGCCGGGGCGAGCTGTCTCGCCCAGTCGACCCAGGGCCCGGACGAGATCGAGCGGCTGCTCACGACGTTCGTCGGGGTGAACAAGAAGGGCTACCGGCCGAGCAAGGTCTCCCTGCAGACCGGCAAGTTCACCGAGACGTCCGACCCTGCGTTTGTCGAGGCGCTGCAGTACATCCGGTCCTTGTACGAGCGGCAGTACGTGTTCCCCGGCCAGTACGACAAGATCGCCGCCCGCCAGGCCGTCGTCGGTGGTAAGGCCGCGTTCTACTTCGACGGTGGCTGGATGTCGTCGGTCTTCCCGCAGACGTTCAAGTTCAAGAACTTCGGGGTCGCGCTGCCGCCGGCCAAGACCACGGCAGCACCGGGCGGGTACGCCGGCCGGATCGCCCAGGGACCGCCGTTGCCCGAACTGTTCATCAGCTCGCAGAGCAAGCACCCGAAGGAAGCGACCCAGTTCCTGGAGTGGATGACCCGGCCCAAGGGCTGGTTCTCGGAACACTTCACCGCCAAGGGCTTCGACCTGCTCCCCTGGATCGACCCGGCCGACGCCGCCAAGTGGCTGCCGAAGGAGAACCTGGCCCGCGAGCTGCTGCCGCTCGATCCGAAGGTGCACGTCCTCGCTCCGGTTCCGGCGCTCAAGTGCCCGGACCTGGCCAAGTCCGAGGCGATGAGCAAGGTCGACCGGATCCAGGAGAACCTCGTCTACAGCACGGTGAACAAGTACCTGCAGAGCGGCGGTGACTGGCCGGCGCTGGCCAAGAGCATCGAGGACAAGCAGAACAAGGTCTTCGAAGCCCAGCTCAGCAAGGAAGCCGCGTCCGGACTGAAGGTTTCGACCGACTGCTACGCCGAGCCCGATTGGGACGGTCTGACGCCGTTCAAGTTCACGAAATGAACCGCCGTACAGACGTCGGGTGGATCTATCTCGTGATGATCCCGTTCATCGTGCTGTTCCTGGCCTTCACGGTCTGGCCGCTGGTCCGGACCGTGCAGTTCAGCCTGCACGACTTCGACGGGATCGGCGCCCTCGGCGACTCACCTGGTGTCGGGCTGGACAACTACAAGGCCGTCCTCACCGACTCGTTGTTCGGCAAGGCCTACGCCAACACCTGGGCGTTCACGATCGGGCAGACGCTGATCAAGCTGCCGCTGTCCTTCCTGATCGCGCTGCTGTTGACCCGCCCGTGGCTGCGGTGGCCGGCGTTCTTCCGGACCGTGTTCTTCCTGCCCTGGCTGATGCCGGCGTCGATCGTCGCGATGGTCTTCGGCTACCTGCTCAGTCCCTCCGACGGCGCCATCAACCAGTTGCTCACCGCTCTGCATCTGGTCGACCAGCCGATCGACTTCCTCCGATCCGGACCGATCGCATTCAGCACGATCGCGGTCATCTCGACCTGGCAGATCATGGGGCAGTACGTGATCTTCTGGATGGCCGCCCTCCAACTGGTTCCGCAGAACCTCCTGGAGGCCGCCGAGGTCGACGGCGCCGGAGCACGCCAGCGGCTATGGCACATCACCCTGCCGCTGGTCCGGCCGATGGGCATCGTGATCGCGTCCCTCGGCCTGATCTGGTCGCTCGGTATCTTCGACTGGATCCAGATCCTGACCTCCGGCGGCCCCGGCACCGATACGTACGTCATCAACTACTACGTCTACGAGATGGCCTTCGCCCAGGCCCGGCCACAGTTCGGTACATCGAGCGCCGCGGCCTTCGTCTTCGGGATCACCGTGCTGATCGTGTACGCGCTGGTCGGCAAGCTCGTCGGCCGGGCCCAGCTCAAACGGAAGGAATACGGGGTCTAGTCATGCGCACCCAACGATGGACTCCACGCTCGGTCCTGCTGGTCGCCGTACTGCTGGCCGTCTCCTTCATCTATCTCTACCCGTTCCTGTGGCCTGTGTTCTCGTCGTTCAAATCCTCCAACGAGATGTACACCGCAGGCTTCAAACTCTGGCCCGAGCACTGGACAACCGAGAACTACAGCCGAGCCTGGACCACGGCGAACTTCAGCCGCTACCTGTTCAACTCGGTCTTCTACAGTACGGCGAGCACCGCCATCACCGTGATCTCAGCTGCCCTCGCGGGCTACACGCTCGCCCGCTACAGGTTCCCCGGCAGCCGCCTGATCGGGATGATGATCCTCGCCTTCCTGTTCATGCCAACGGCAACGAGTGTGCTGCCGGTCTTCGAACTCATCCAGACGATCGGCCTACTCAACACCGTCTGGGGAGTCCTGCTAGCCCTCACCGGCGGCGTCGGCTTCAGCACCCTGCTCTTCCGCGGCTACTTCAGCGCGATCCCCCAGGAACTCTTCGACGCCGCCGCAATCGACGGCGCCGGCTTCTTCCGCACCTTCCGCCTGATCTTCCCGCTAGCCAAGCCGATCATCGCCACCACCGCGATCCTCGGCTTCACCTCCAGCTGGCAGGAGTACTTCGTCCCCCTCATCTTCACCCTCGGCGACCCCAACCTCCGCACCGTCTCAGTAGGCCTCCGAGCCTTCACCCAGCAATACAGCGTCGACCTCTCCGGCTTCGCCGCCGCCGTAACCCTCTCGATGCTCCCGATCGTCGCCGTCTTCCTCTTCTTCCAGCGCTACTTCATAGAAGGCCTAGCCGGCGCCCTCAAAGACTGACCGCCCCCACAACCTCCGAAGGATCGGAGGGCCCGTCTCCGGTCGTTCGGACGCTAGCCCCGGCCCCCACCTAACGTCCGAAAGAACGGAGGACCCGCCTCCGGACGCTCGGACGTTA
>NZ_SMKA01000339.1 GCF_004348455.1 Kribbella albertanoniae | reverse complement strand
GTGGGGAGGGAGTCGCCGGGGCGGGCGCGGACGAGCATGATCGCGTTGCGGATGCGGGAGGCGAACTCCCACGCGATCTCAAGGGTTTCGGCCTCGGTGGCGTCGACCAGGCCGGCTTCGACGCCGGCGCGGAGGGCTGCGAGGGTGCGGGTGGTGCGGAGGCCGGGGATGCGGTGGGCCTCGCGCAGCTGGAGGAGCTGGACGGTCCACTCGATGTCGGCGAGGCCGCCGCGGCCGAGCTTGGTGTGGGTACTGCGGTTCGCTCCGCGGGGTAGCCGTTCCGCGTCGACGCGCGCCTTGATCCGGCGGATTTCCATCACGTCGCGCTCGCCGACGCCGTCGGCCGGATAGCGCAGCGGGTCGATCAGCGCGCGGAACGCCGTACAGAGATCGGGGTCACCGCACAAAGGATCGGCGCGCAGCAGGGCTTGGGCTTCCCAGACTGCTGACCAGCGTGCGTAGTAGGACGCGTACGACGCCAACGTTCGCACAAGTGGTCCCTGCCGACCCTCCGGGCGCAGGTCCGCATCGATCGCGACCGCCGGATCAGCACCCGGCAACGCGAGCAGGCGACGCAGCTCAGTCGCGGCCTGAGTGGCGAAGTCTGTCGCTGCCTTCTCGTCCGCACCAGGCACCGGGTCGTGGACGAACATCACGTCGGCATCGCTGCCGTACCCGAGCTCATGCCCACCGAAGCGACCCATCGCCACGATCGCCATCCGGGTCGGCTCCGGCGCACCCTTGGCGACCGCCTTGCGGGCAACCTCGAGCGCCGTCGTGAGCGTACCGATCGCGATCCCGGTCAGCGCGTTACCAACGGCCTCGACATCGAGCAGGCCCGACAGATCCGCGGCCGCAACCCGGAACAGCTCCCGCCGACGCACAGCACGAATCGCCGCCACCGCAGCTTCCGGCTGCTCCTGCCGACCGGCAGCGGCCGACATCTCGGTCCGCAAACCCTCGGGTGTGCGCGGGACGAGCTCACGTTCGTCGGCCAGCATCGCGGTCGCTTCGGGCGCACGCTGCAACAGGTCGACGGCGTACCGGCCGCTGGCGAGCAGGTGTGCGAGGCGTTCGGCGGATGCGCCTTCGTCGCGGAGCTGACGCAGGTACCACGGGGTCGACCCAAGGCTGTCCGAGATCGTCCGGAACGCGAGCAGACCGGCATCGGGGTCAGGCGATTCGGCAAACCACCCGAGCATCGCGGGCAGCAACGCCTTCTGGATCGACGACCGCCGCGAGACCCCCTCGGACAACGCCTCGATGTGCCGCAGCGCCGAAACCGGATCGGCGTACCCGAGCGCGGTCAGCCGCTGCCGCGCGGCCTGCGGTGTGAGCCGAACCTCGACGCCAGGAATCCGCGCAACCGCCGCGAGCAACGGCCGGTAGAAGAGCTTCTCGTGCAACCGCCGAACCTCGAGCGCATGCTTCTTCCACGCCGCAGTCAGATCGGCCACCGGGTTCTTCGTGAAGCCGAGCGATCGACCGAGCCGCCGCAGATCGGCATCGTCGTCAGGCACCTGATGCGTACGCCGCAACCGGTAGAGCTGAATGCGATGTTCCATCGACCGCAGGAACCGGTAGGCATCGGCCAGTACGGCGCCATCCGTGCGACCGACGTACCCGCTCGTGGTGAGCGACTCGAGCGCGATCAACGTCGTACCGCTGCGGACCGCCTCATCGCTCCGCCCATGCACAAGCTGCAGCAGCTGTACGGCGAACTCCACGTCACGCAGTCCGCCCGGCCCGAGCTTGAGCTGGCGATCGATATCGGCGGCCGGGATGTGGTCGATCACCCGGCGCCGCATCGCCTGCACGTCGCCGACGAATCCTTCGCGGTCCGCTGCCGACCAGACGAGTTTGCCGATCCGTTCGCCGTACTCGCGGCCGAGGTCGGCATCACCGGCGACCGGCCGTGCCTTGAGCAGTGCCTGGAATTCCCAGGTCTTCGCCCAGCGCTGGTAGTAGGCCAGGTGACTCTCGAGCGTGCGGACCAGCGGGCCGGACTTCCCTTCCGGACGCAGCGCCGCGTCAACCGGCCAGAGCGTGCCTTCGCCGGTGTGGTCGGAACAGATCCGCATCGCTGCCGCGGCCAGCTGGGACGCGGTCTTCAGGGCGGGCGATTCGGGTTCACCATCGAGTGGTTCGGCGACGAAGAGGACGTCCACATCGCTGACATAGTTGAGTTCCCGGCCACCACACTTGCCCATGGCAATGACTGCGAGTCGACAATCCGCAGCGTCGGGATGCAGGGCGAAGTAGTTGGTGCGCGCGATCTGCAGCGCGGTCTCCAGCGCTCCCCCGGCGAGATCAGCCAGTACGGCGGCCACCTCGTCAACCAATAGCCCCTCGGCCAGGTCGCGGGCGGCGAGCCGAAGCAGTAGCCGGCGGTATTCGACCCGGAGCGCATCGACCGGCTTGTCCGCGTCGACCGCGGAAGCGAGCTTCGCCGCGACATCCTCGATCGAGGGGCGGGAACCTGTCAGGGTCGGATCGGCGAGGTCGTACCAATGCCGCGGATGGACGTTGAGGTGCCGCCCGAACGCCTCACTCGCACCGAGCACGAAGATCAGCCGGCGGCGGAAGTCGCCGTCCATCTCGAGCGTGCGAGCGAACCCGGCGACGTCGTACTGGTTCCGGTCGAGCGCTTCCACCATGCCGAGCAGGCTGTACAACGCCAGATCCGGATCGGCCGACTCGGACAGCGTGAGAATCAACTGCTCGGTGGCGATCGGGTGCAGTGCATCCAACTGCTGCAGCAGTTGCGCCGCCCGCTGCGGATCCCCGAAGCCCAGCCGAGCCAGTCGCCCTTCGCCCGAGCCCCTCTGCGCATCCGCCACGGGCTCAGGCTACCCAGTCGTGTGCGTGCCGTTGCAGGGTTGTCGGCCACGTCGCGTGACAGAATTTCAACGAGCGCGCGAGCGGGTTGCGGAGGGGTTGCGGTCAATACACGGAGTTGCCTGGCGTATTCGGGCTGTAGTCGGCATGATGAGTCTTCATGGTCATGATGACGGGGTCGCTCGCTGTTCGGGGCACGGTGGTCTGGTTGACGCCCCAGCAGGGTGGGCGAGTATCCGGACCGCCCGAGCCGGACTACGACTACGACTACACGGGCACAGCCTTTCTCCCACCGCGGACCGCCGAGGACGGGCAGGCCGGTGTCTGCTTGCGCCGTTTCGCGCCCGGCGCCTGGCGGACGCCGATCGAAGGGATTCTCGTTCCTGGACAGGGGAATCGGGCCCAGCAGGTGATCCCCGGCTGCCTGGTGGTGATCACCGAAGGGGTCCGGCCGGTCGCGTTCCTCACCGTTGAGGAGGTGCACGCGCTGGCCGACGACAGTACGCCGGTCATCCCGCCGCAACCGGTGATCGCGCCGGCGCCCGTCGTACCGGTTGATCCGATCGAGGCGCCGTACCGGCACTCGACTGCGACCGCGCGTTTCACCTCAACCCACTCGTCGGACGACGTCCCGGCCGAACCTCACACGGCCGAGCCCAACCCGGACGAGCTGCTCAAGGCTGCCAACTCACTCTGAACTCTGAATACACTCTGTTGCAATTCGGCTACTCGGTGTTATTTTCGATGGCATGGGCCGTTGGAAACGGGTTGTCGTCATCCTGCTGGTCGCCGCGGTCGCGCTCGTCCTCGAGAGCTGGACGGTGCACGCCACCCCAACGATGTTCAAGAACTGCACGTACACCCGGACCGGTGACGGCACCGTCCGGCCGCCGTTCTCACTGACTCCGACGCTCGGCTCGGTGAAGGTGACGCTCAAGACCGACCGCGGCACGCTGGAGCTGCGGCTCGACCGGCAGAACGCGCCCTGCGCGGTGCACAGCTTCACCCATCTCGCCCTCCAGCGGTACTACCACGGGACCCCGTGCCCGCGCCGTACTCGGGCGATCCTCGAGTGCGGTGCGGGACGGCCCGGGTACCGCTTCCCGGCCGAGCTCACCGGCAAGGAGCAGTACCGCCGCGGCGTGGTTGCCCTGAGCAACAACCCCGCCGGCAACGGCAGCGCCTTCTTCCTGGTCCACGGCGTCCACGGCGCACCGGCCGGCTCCACCATCATCGGCACCGTCACCAGCGGCCTCACCATCCTCGACCGCATCGCCGCCGAGCCCGGCCAACCCGTCCAGGTCCTGGAAGTCCTCATCGGCTAACGTCCGAACGACCGGAGACACCCTCCGATCCTTCGGACGTTACGTCTGTAGGAGGCGGGTGCGCTCTGACCCGGCCGGAACCTACGGCACATTTGAGGGGCTCTCCGTTCAGGTTGACCCTTCTCTGCTCATTTTTTGAGGGGAGAACCAGCACATTGAACGGAGATCCCCTCATTTTCCGCACAGCACCCCACAGCCCGGAAGCGGCCACCCGACGGCCGCCGGGCGGACGGTCTGGCGGTCCGCGATCACGCCGTACGGGCGGTTTAGAGGACTGGGAGGAGTTTGTTGAGTTCGAAGGGGGTTACCTGGCGGCGGTAGTCCTGCCATTCGGCGCGCTTGTTGCGGAGGAAGAAGTCGAAGACGTGCTCGCCGAGGGTTTCGGCGACCAGCTCGCTCTCCTCCATCGCGTGGATCGCCTCGGCGAGGCTGCCCGGCAGCGGCTTGATGCCGAGCGCCTTGCGCTCACGCGGCGTCAGCGACCAGACGTCTTCCTCGACCTCGCGCGGCAGCTCGTAGCCCTCCTCGATGCCCTTCAGCCCGGCGGCGAGCATCAGCGCGAAGGCGAGGTACGGGTTGGCGGCGGAATCCAGCGAGCGGAACTCGACGCGCGACGACTGCCCCTTGTGCGGCTTGTACATCGGCACTCGCACGAGCGCGGACCGGTTGTTGTGACCCCAGGAGACGAACGACGGCGCTTCGTCGCCAACGGCGAGCCGCTTGTAGGAGTTCACCCACTGGTTCGTCACGGCGGTGATCTCGGCCGCGTGGTGCAGCAGGCCGGCGATGAACGCGCGGCCCGTCTTGGACAGCTGGTACTGCGCGCCGCCCTCGAAGAACGCGTTCCGGTCGCCCTCGAACAGCGACATGTGGGTGTGCATCCCGGAGCCGGGCTGGTCGCTCAGCGGCTTCGGCATGAAGGACGCGTAGATGCCCTGCGACAGCGCGACCTCCTTCACCACGACGCGGAACGTCATGATGTTGTCCGCGGTCGACAGCGCATCGGCGTACCGCAGGTCGATCTCCTGCTGGCCCGGGCCGCCCTCGTGATGACTGAACTCGACCGAGATGCCCATCGACTCCAGCATCGTGATCGCCTCGCGGCGGAAGTCGTTGCCGATGCCCTGCGGGGTGTGGTCGAAGTAGCCGGACGAGTCGACCGGCTCCGGGGTCGTCCCGACCGCGCCGACGAGCGACTTGAACAGGTAGAACTCGATCTCGGGATGCGTGTAGAAGGTGAAGCCGAGGTCGGCCGCCTTCGACAGCGTCCGCTTCAGCACGTGCCGCGGGTCGGCGAACGACGCGGACCCGTCCGGCATGTTGATGTCGCAGAACATCCGCGCGGTGCCCATCGTCTCGCCGCGCCACGGCAGGATCTGGAACGTCGACGGGTCCGGCTTGGCCAGCATGTCCGCCTCGGTCACCCGGGCGAACCCCTCGATCGCGGAGCCGTCGAACCCGATCCCCTCGGAGAACGCGCCCTCCAGCTCGGCCGGCGCCACCGCCACCGACTTCAGGAACCCGAGTACATCGGTGAACCAGAGCCGCACGAAGCGTACGTCGCGCTCCTCGAGTGCGCGCAGTACGAACTCCTGCTGCTTGTCCATCAGTCCACCTCAATCATCAGTTTGTGCGGCCTCACACAGTGTGCCCCGTCTCTGTTAAGCGAACGTTACGTGCTACAGGCGACATGACTCCTATCAGGTCCTACCGTGTCCCCGTGCAGATGATGTTCCGGGTCGCGCTGATCGTGGCCGCGATCCTGTGTGTGAGCGATCTGCTGCTCTCCACGGCGCGGTTCGTGCAGTCGATCCGGAACCGCCGGCCGGCCGAGCGCGACGTACTCGGGCGGCGCTGGCTGCCGCTGCCGGAGATCGGCTTCGGGATGTGTGCCTTCTGCTTCCCGGGCCTGATCACTCTCGGGCTGACCCATCACGACGCCGACAACCTGCCGACCCGGCAGATCCTGCTGGTCGCCTTCGTCTTCGGGTACGCCGGTGCTGTGCTGTCTCGGGTGGTTCGGACTCCCGGCCCGGGCGGTCGTCGGTTCCGGCTACGCGCCGGCCTGCTGCTGGGCCTGCCCGCTGCCTTCGGGCTCCTGTTCGGCCTCTCCGGTATCGCGGTCTGACCTGCGGTTTCGCAACCACGGAACGACCCGCTCCAGCGGCGCGAAGGCGAGCCAGCAGACCACGGTCGGCAGGAAGTGGATCAGCAGGATCGCCGTGTTCGCCACGTGGAAACCGATGAAGAACAGCGCACCGATCAGTTGCCACCGGCCCTTGAGCCAGAGGATCACCGGCGACAGGAACTCCGCAATGAACCCGACCCACTGCATCACATGCAGCATCCACGGGTGGTGCAGCAACCACTCCCCGACCGGGTGCGGCCGCCGGACAATCGCCCAGGTCAGGATCGCGCTGCTCGGCCAGCTGAAGTTCCATCCCGGGCTGCGCACCTTCGCCACCCAGGACAGGAAGTACGTCGCGATCACCGAGATCTGCACGCAGCGCACCGCCCACCCGGCCGCCTCGGAACGCGTCTGATCCCCGTACGCCGCTCGCCCGCGACTCGTCGATTTCACCGTCGGAAGCACCCACAGCGCAACGACCAGCGCCAGGTGGTCGTGGTCGACCTTCCCATCGCTCATCCCGATCAGCACCCACCAGGTGAACGCCGGGGCGACGATCCAGCCGGCGATCCGCGGGAACCAGTTCGTGGCACCGATCACGCAGGCCACGATCAGAACGACGTACAGGGCGGTGGTGTTGGCGACCGAGGGTGTGGGGAGGTGGAAGATCCGGGCCAGCAGCAACGGCTGGTAGAGGTCCGGGTGCTCGCCCTTCAGGCGGGTGTCGCGGACGAAAGCGTGCATGTCCAGGATGACGAACAGATAGAGGATCGTCCGCAGCCAGGCGACCCGCGCGAGCGCGATCCGCGGGGTGAACCAACCGGCAACCCGGCTGAGCCGCGTGGAGCTCATCGGCGGACCTCCCAGGTGGCCAGGACCTCGGGGGTCGGCGGGCCTGCGACCCGGCCGTTGACCAGCTGGGTGGTGTCGCGGATCAGTTCGAGCTTCACGTACTGCGGCTGGTCGGGGTGCTTCTTCTTCCAGCCGTCCGCGACCTGCTGCAGCAGCGACGGATCCTTCTCGATCTCGCCGGTGCGCGCCTCGATCTCGGCCCGGGCGACGCCGGCGCCCTCGATGTTCAGCGGTACGTCGACCGTCGTACCGCTGGTGGTCTGCGCGCTGATCCGGGTGAAGGTGACCGAGGCGTCGTCAGCGACCGCACCGGCGTACTGCGACATCGGGCCGAACGGCCACGCGTCGTCGGTCGCCCGCGCCGAGCCGTTGATCAGCAGCACGATGCCGACGACCGCGATCAGCACCCGGACCGTCTTGCCCACCCGCCCGAGCCTCAGCTCACCTTCCGTCACCCGACGTATTAGACCAGAACGGTTTGACCGGGCTTCCGGTAGGGGATTTTCTTAACCATGACCGCCCCCGAAAATTTCCAACCCTCCCGACGGACCCTGCTGCGCGGCGCTGCCGCCTCCGGGGTCCTGCTCGGCGGGATCGCGCTCCCCACGACCGCGGCGTACGGCGCCCCGGCCCCCCGCTGCTACACGCGCTCCGAATGGTCGGCCCGGCCGCCGAAATCCGCCACCTCGGTGATCGCCAAGCCCGACCACATCGTCATCCACCACACCGCCTCCCCGAATGTCACCGACTATTCGCTGGCGGCGGCGTACAAGGTCTCGCACTGGATCCAGGACCTGCACATGGACAAGAACGGCTGGATCGATGCCGGGCAGCAGCTGACGATCAGCCGGGGCGGGTTCCTGATGGAGGGTCGCAGCAAGTCGCTGTCGGCCATCAACAACGGGCAGAACGTGCTCGGTGCGCAGACCGCCAACCACAACAGCCACACGATCGGGATCGAGCACGAGGGGATCTACGTTTCGGCGAACGTGACGGTGGCGTTGTTCGACATGTCCGTGCTGACGTGTGCGTGGTTGTGCACGAAGTACGGGCTCGATCCGCATGTGGCGATCGTCGGGCACCGGGACTACAACGCGACCCAGTGCCCGGGCGATGTGTTCTACGCGAGGCTGCCGGAACTGCGGGACCGGGTGGCGGCGGTTTTGTAGGTGAACCAGCGGATCAGCTTCTCGAACGGTCCGCGGTAGTTGGCTTTGCGCATCCGATCGGCCATCAGGACAGTCGCCAGCCAGGTGGCGATGGCGAGTAGTGCTGTGGTCGTCGTGGTGAGCGTGGTGGAGAGGTCCAGGAGGTAGGGCGTGAAGACGATCGCCCAGATGACCGACTGGCTGAGGTAGCAGGTCAGCGACCGCTGACCGACGGCGGCGATCGCCAGGGTCACCGGGCCCTGGCGATTGCTGAGCCTCCGTGCGATCAGCACGATCAGAGCGGCGTACCCGAAGCCGCCGAAGACACCGCTCGCATCGTGCAGCGGCCCGAAGATCGAAAGGTCGTCCGCACTCGGGCGGTCGACGATGCCGCCGATCACCAGCGACACCGGCAGCGCGCCGAGGATCGCGATGGTGAGGCCGGCGACCGCCGTCGTACGCAGCAACGTGAGGTGCTCGTCGGGCCGTTCGATGATGCGCCGGCGGCCGGCCCACAGTCCGATCAGGAACGGAGTCATGAATCCGATCGGGCCGAGCAACGCGATGTACGGCTGCACGGCGAGCCGGTCACCGAACTGCTCGAACAGGTTGACGGGCAACATCGCCGGATCCGTCGCCTCCGTCATCGTGGAGAGCGAATCGTCGGTCGGCAGCGCGGTCAGTACCAGGAAGAGCCCGGCCACCACGAAGAGCCAGATGTCCTTCCAGCGCAGGGCCCACACGCCGACGAACAGCAGCACGCCGTACGCGGCCAGGATGTCGCCGACGTACAGGAGCATCCCGTGCGCGAACCCCAGCACCACCAGCACCAGACTCCGCCGCCACAACAACTTCCGAACCGGCCACCACTCCCGCCCGCTCTCCCGTTGCCGCCGGACGATCTGCGCCACGCCGTACCCGAACAACACCCCGAACATCGGGAACGCCCGCCCGTCCACGAACGTCGAGATCACCGCCCCGACGCCCCGGTCCAGCCC
>NZ_SMKA01000338.1 GCF_004348455.1 Kribbella albertanoniae | reverse complement strand
GAGACGCCGAGCTTCCGAGCCACCTGCTCATCAGTAGCCCCCTGCACAAGGAAGCGCAGAAACTCAGCCTCCTGCCCGCTGAGTTCGCCAGGCTCAGGCGTCCGCTCAAACGAGCGATCGGCGTGCCGCCAGTAGTGCTCGTACATCTCGACAGCCATCCGTACGACGGCCTTGCTGTGGTGCACCACAGCGCCGACCTTCGAGTTGTCGGGATCGATGCTCAGCGCAACCGACTCTCCGTCGAAGATCACCATTCTGAACGGCACTGCCGGAACGACCCGTGCTAGCCCGCCCAGCTCCGCGATGTAGTGCAGGTAGTCGCGCATCCCGCGCGTTTTCAGATGAGATTCTGCAAAAAGATATCGGCATTCGACACCGCGTGCCATGATGCGATGATCGCTGAAATTCTCTCTCGACACCGACGGCACTTGATGTGCGGCGGGAGCGATCAACGCCCACAGTGATTTTGTCGGATGAAAGTTCTGCATTCTCAAATTCGCTTTGTCGACGCCCTCGAGAACCTCGACATCGCGTACCAAATCCTGAGTCAGGAATCTGTTGTAGGCGGAAATGAATTCTCCCGCACGAATGCGGTCGGCCTCGAGTTCCTGAGTGAGTTCGCCGATCATCGACTGGCGTTTGGCCGCTAGCCGCTCGAACATCACCGCAGGATCCAGCGGATACTCTTCTCCGCTGTTGTCCCAGCGGGAGGCCAGAAATCCGAACCCGCGTAGCTGGTCGAGGCGGTTCTCCACCTCGATCTCCGGCAGGTGCAGCGTTGCGCAGAGCTCACGAAGGTGCGATTGACGCGCCAGCTCAGGCTGCTGGAGCAGGAGCCGGTAGAGATCGAGGATCTCCTGTGACAGCCCCAGCGACTCGAACAACTCAGACCCAGCCGCGTTTGGCGGCCGCCACCCCGAGTTCGAACCTGCTGGCAGCATCGAGGCGCTCGGACAGGTTTGCCGTGATGCGTCGTGCTGTCCGCAGGGAGATGCCGAGGAGGCGAGCCACCTGCTCGTCCTTCGCGCCGCCGGCCAGCAGGCGCAGTACTTCGGCCTCGTGGGGGGTGAGGGGCGTTTCGTTGTCGCGGTCTTCCGGAGAGAACAGTCCGGATGCGCGCGACCAGTACGAGTCGAAGAGAGCCACGGCAACGTTCACCACCGCGGGACTGCGGTGGATGACGGCGCCGGCTGCGTGGTTCCCGGGGTCCATCGGCATGACGGCGATCTCTTGGTCGAAGATCAGCAAGCGCATGGGGAGCGTTGGTGTCGCGCGAACCTCTCCACCTAGGCGGTGGATGGTGGCGGCATACTCGGACGCAACCTTGGAGTCCATCATGCTCTGCAGGTAGACGGCGCGCATCTTGATGCCCCGTTCCAGCAGAGGCAGGTCCGGCGATCCCTCGATCGGACGGACCGCATCATCGATGTGAACGGGCGTCAGGGCCCAGAAGGAGTGCTGAACCTTCTGGGCCAGTTCATCGATCCGGCGCGATGCGTTGGCCCGGCCCTTGATCGCCTCGACGTCACCGCTGCTGCGAGCTGTCAGGAGCTCGTTGTACTGCTCGGCGATGACCTCGGCGCTGGTTTCTGCCTCCCTGAGGAGTCCGAGTTCCGCATTGAGCTCTGTGCGACGCCGTTCGGCAAGGTTTGCAAGTCCGACTCGCGGGTGCACGGCATGTTCGCCGTCAGGATTCGCCCACGTAGGGACGAGAAGGTCGAGCTTCCGCAGCTTGTTCAGCAGTTCATGTACATCGTTAACTGGTCGCTGTACTAGCGCGGCAATCTCCTCCGGCGTACTGTCGGGCTGGCTGAGCAGGGCGTGATAGACCGCAAAGGTGGCTTCATCCACACCCAGCGGATCGAGCACGTTTCCCTCCCGGTGAACCTGTCGGAACCGACCATATACAGAGAGCGTCGACAAAGAGCACTCAATGCGTGGTTCCGGATTATTTCGAAGGGACGAGTTGTGATCAAGAAGGTACTCTCAGTTGTGGCGATGGGATTCTTCACCCTCGGTATCGCCGCGGTGACTTCGCCAGCGGAGCCCGGTCCGGGTGACCCCGCCTGCGCGGAGGCCTCCGCCTGCTGGTGATCTAGAGATCCCTGGGCCGGCCCCGCCCGGTCGGCCCCTGAAATCCTGCTCGTCAGGGACACCTCTGTCTGTCGCGTAGACTGCTGGTGTGGCTCGTGGCGATGGTCGGCTCACTCATGACCTTGACCCTCAGGACCTGGGACCGCAGGACGCTTGTGGCGTCTTCGGGGTTTGGGCGCCGGGGGAAGAGGTTGCCAAACTCACCTATTTCGGGCTCTACGCCTTGCAGCACCGGGGGCAGGAGTCGGCGGGGATCGCGGTCAGTAACGGGAGTCAGATCCTCGTTTACAAGGACATGGGTCTCGTCAGCCAGGCGTTCGACGAGGCGACGCTCGCCTCGTTGCGCGGGCATATCGCGATCGGGCACTGCCGGTACTCCACCACTGGGTCCAGTGTGTGGGCGAACGCTCAGCCGACGTTCCGGTCCACGGCGACCGGGTCGATCGCGCTTGGGCACAACGGCAACCTGACGAACACCGGTGAGCTCGCCGCCAGCCTCAACGGCGGTGGTGACCTTGATCTCGGTCTGGACGCGGGCGTCGAGCACGCGAAGGCCAATGCGAAGCACTCCGCCTCGTCCGACACCGACATCCTGACGTCGATGCTGGCCGGCTACCCGGATCTCACCATCGAGCAGGCTGCCGCGAAGGTGCTGCCGAAGGTGAAGGGCGCTTTCAGCCTGATCTTCATGGACGAGAACACCCTGTACGCCGCTCGCGACCCGCAGGGCATTCGCCCGCTCGTGCTGGGCCGGATGGAGCGCGGCTGGGTGATCGCCAGTGAGACAGCGGCGCTCGATATCGTCGGCGCGAGTTTCGTTCGCGAGATCGAGCCGGGTGAGCTGGTCGCGGTCGACGCAAACGGGCTTCGCTCACAGCGATTCGCCGAGGCGGACCCGAAGGGCTGCCTGTTCGAGTTCGTGTATCTGGCCCGCCCGGACACCCAGATTTCCGGCCAGCGGATCCACTCCACCCGCGTGGAGATCGGTCGCCGGCTGGCCCGTCAGCACCCGGCCGAGGCCGATCTGGTCATCGCGACGCCGGAGTCCGGCGTACCGGGTGCAATTGGGTACGCCGAAGAGTCCGGCATCCCGTATGGGTCCGGCCTGGTCAAGAATGCGTATGTCGGCCGCACGTTCATCCAGCCGAGCCAGACGATCCGCCAGCTCGGGATCCGGCTGAAGCTGAATCCGTTGCGCGAAGTGATCGAGGGCAAGCGCCTGGTGGTCGTCGACGACACGATCGTCCGCGGCAACACCCAGCGCGCGGTGATCCGGATGCTGCGCGAGGCCGGGGCGAAGGAGATCCACGTCCGGATCACCGCTCCGCCGGTGAAGTGGCCGTGTTTCTACGGGATCGACTTCGCCAGCCGCGCGGAGCTGATCGCGAACGGGTTGAACACCGAGGAGATCTGCCGCTCGCTCGGCGCCGACTCACTCGGGTACATCGACCTGGACACGCTGGTCGAGGCGACGAATCAGCCGAAGGATCAGCTGTGCCGGGCCTGTTTCGACGGTGTCTACCCGGTCGCGCTGCCCGACCCGGAGTACCTGGGCAAGCATCTGCTCGAGGTCCCGGTCACCGATGCGGACGGCTTGGCCGCCGTCGCCGGTGGTGGCGGCGCAGCCGACGCCCTCAGTCGTCCGTAACAAACGCGTCGGCCCAGATCGACGTCGTACCGAGGAGAAGAACGTGAGCGAAGGCGCGAGCTACGCCGCCGCCGGAGTCGACATCGAGGCCGGTGACCGGGCCGTCGAGCTGATGAAGGAATGGGTGGCGAAGGCGACCCGTCCGGAGGTCGTCGGCGGTCTCGGCGGGTTCGCCGGGCTGTTCGACGCCAGCGCGCTGACGGCGTACCGGCGGCCGCTGCTGGCGACCTCGACCGACGGGATCGGGACGAAGGTCCAGATCGCGCAGCGGATGGACAAGCACGACACGATCGGGTTCGACCTGGTCGGGATGGTCGTCGACGACCTGGTGGTCTGTGGCGCCGAGCCGCTGTTCATGACCGACTACATCTGCACCGGCAAGGTGGTCCCGGAGACGATCGCGCAGATCGTGAAGGGGATCGCCGAGGCCTGTGTCGAGGCCGGTACGGCGCTCGTCGGCGGCGAGACCGCGGAACACCCGGGCCTGCTCGAGCCGGACGAGTACGACGTCGCCGGCGCATCGACCGGTGTGGTCGAGGCGGACGAGCTGCTCGGTGCGGAGCGAGTGAAGGCCGGGGATGTGGTCGTGGCGATGGCCTCGTCGGGTCTGCACTCGAACGGGTACTCCCTGGTCCGGCACGTGTTCTTCGACCGGGCCAAGTGGGCGCTCGACCGGGAGGTTCCGGAGCTCGGGACCACGCTCGGCGAGACGCTGCTGACGCCGACCCGGGTCTACGCCAAGCACTGCCTGGAGCTGATCCGGGCGCTCAACAAGAACGATGCGACACCGCTGCACGCGATGTCGCACATCACCGGCGGTGGATTCGCGGCGAACCTGGCCCGCGTGATCCCGTCGGAGCTCTCGGTCCGGATCGACCGTTCGACCTGGTCACCGGCCCCGATCTTCGGCCTGGTCGGTCAGCTCGGTGCTGTCGAGCTGCTCGAGCTGGAGAAGACGCTGAACATGGGCGCGGGCATGGTCGCCGTACTGGATCAGTCGGCGGCCGACGCGGCGATCGCCGAGCTGGCGGCACGCGACATCCCCGCATGGGTCTGCGGCGAAGTCCTCGCCACGCCCGGTGGTGCCGTCACCCTCGAAGGCGACTACGCCAAGTAAGCGCACGGGCCCTGCAAGCGCAGGCCGAGTGAGCACAGAAAAGGCCGCGCCCGGCGTGACCGGGCGCGGTCGAAGAGCGTGCACACACATCCACCAAGCGGTCGCGCCAGGCGGTGCGGTGTGCTGCCTCGGCCCGCCGGCCTTGAGCAGCACAACATCACCGCGTGGTGCTGGTGTGGTGGAACTACGTCGGACACACGGAGAACTACTCAGCGACCCGTGGGGACGCTGAGCAGCTCAGCCGGGCTGATGTTTACCGACGGGGATGGTAGTCGTCGGCGTCGCTGTCGTCGCCGTCGTTGTCACCGTTCGCAGAAGCGGTGCCGCTCTGTTCTCCGCCGGCCAGCTCTCGTTTGAGCTGGTCCAGGTCGGTGTCCCAGGTGCGGTACTTCAGGTCGCGTGCGACCTTCGTCTGCTTGGCCTTTGCACGGCCGCGCCCCATAGCGTCGACCCCCTCGCACAAGTCAACCGGGTACGCTGCGTGGCGCCCACGGATCAGTCGTCAGTAATCGTGGTTCAAGGATACCCGGAGCTGGGGATCGACACACGCACCGGCCCCCTGGCGGACGCCGAAGAGGTCCGATCACCATGCCGATGGGGTGGTCCGGTCCCCTCAAACCGGCCCACCCCACCGCGTCTTTCGGTGTTATTTGACCTCGCGGCGTGAGCTAAGCCACAGTCCGACGATGGTCGGCAGAACTACCCAGACGCCGATCGCGGTCAGGGTTTCCGGCAGCATCCCGTTCAGATTGCGCTCGGCGATCCGGCCGAAGGCGGAGAAGACGTCCAGCCAGTTCGCGTTGTCCTTGAACAGCGCGGGTCCGGCCAGCGACCAGGCGGTCGGGGCGATGAAGAAGACCAGGATCGCGACTGCGGTCTGGGCGATCACCGCACCGAAGGCGGCACCCATCACCACGTTCAGAGCCATCATCAGGTAGGCGCCGGTGAGCTGACTGCCCAGTGCCGCGTACGACGTGGCGTGGTCGGTGATCGCTCCGGTCAGCGCCGTAGCGCCAAGAGCCAGGATGACGACCCCGGTCATCACGACCGCGCTCAGGACGACCGCGGAGACGAACTTCGCCAGCTGGACCCGGACCCGGCGTGGCGAGAGCGTGAAGGTGGTCAGCGCGGTCCGCTGCGTCCACTCCGACGTCATCGCCATCACTCCGATGACCGGAAGGATCAGCATGGCGCCAGTCGATCCCGCGCTGAGGAACGCCTCGACATTGATGGTGCCCTCGGGCAGGTGGGTGATCTGCCAGGTCATCGCAGCCAGCGCGATCAGCAGGATCGCGCCGATCAGGACCCGGCCGCTGCGCGTGTTCACGGACTTACGCAGCTCGATCGCGACGAGCTTCAGGAAGGCCTGGCCCCGCGCGGGCGGCAGCGCCGTACCGGCCTGGGCCTTGTGCTTGGCCGGGGCGACCGGCGCTGCTTCGGTCAGAGTGGTCATAGTGATGTGCTCCATCTGTGCTGATGCTGAACTCGCTGCGCTCGTCCAGGACTTAGGCGGGTGGATCAGGCGGCCGCGGGGGTGGCGGTCAGCTGGAAGAAGAGGTCTTCCAGGCCGGCACCGTCGCTCTGGCGGAGTTCGAGCAGGACCTGGCCGGCCGCCGCGGCGGCGCGTCCGACCTGCTCGGCGGTGGCGTCGACCCGCAGCGCGCCGTCGTGCATCGGCTCGAGGTGGAGACCGGCCGCGGTCAGCGCCTGGTTCAGGCCGATCGGGTCGAGGCCGCGGACCAGCGTGCCGGTCCCGGCGAGCAGCTCATCGAGCGAACCGTCGGCGACGATCCGGCCGCCGCCGATGACGACCAGCCGGTCGACGGTCGCCTGGACCTCACCGAGCAGGTGGCTGGACAGGATCACGGTGCCGCCGCGCGAGGCGAAGTCCTGGAGCAGCCCGCGCATCCAGCGGATGCCCTCGGGGTCCATCCCGTTCGCAGGCTCGTCAAGGATCAGTACGGCGGGGTCGCCGAGCAGCGCGTTCGCGATACCGAGCCGCTGCCGCATGCCGAGTGAGTACTGACCGACCCGGCGCTTCGCGGCGTGGGCGAGGCCGACCGCGTCCAGCATCTCGTCCGCGCGGCCCTTCGGGACACCGAGCAGGCTCGCGTTCAGCGCCAGCGTCTCCCGGCCGGTGCGGCCGGCGTGCTGCGCGGCGGCGTCCAGCATGACCCCGACAACCCGACCGGGGTTCGGCAGCTCGACGTACCGCTTGCCGGTGATGGTCGCCGTACCGGACGAGGGCGGGGTGAGCCCGGTCAGCATCCGCAGCGTGGTGGACTTGCCGGCGCCGTTCGGGCCGAGGAAGCCGGTGATGCTCCCGGGGGCGACGGTGAAGGACACGTCCTGGACAGCCGTGGTGCTGCCGTAGCGCTTGGTCAGGTTCTCGACGGTGATCATGACAACGAGTCAACCGTCCGGACCCCCTTTCGCACATCGGACGTCCGGCTGCAACGACCCCCTACCAAAGTCTGCGATCGAGGTCCGGAACCTAACCTCATGGGGGAGGGCCGATAGGACACCCCGCCACTACGCTGGGTGAATGCAACGACTGCGCCGGTGGTACGCCTGGTGGCGCACGCATGCCCCGCGCATCCGCGATTTCCTGTACGTCTTCTTCGGCCTGCTGACCGTTGTCCTGCAGGCGAGTACCGACGGCGCGGGCTGGAACTTCACGGGCTGGGTCGTCCTCACCGCAGGCGTCGTCTCCTCGGTGGCACTGCTCTGGCGTCGTCGCTTCCCGGTCACCGTCACGCTGATCGGTGTCGCTGCGATGCTCGTGGGTGGCATCTTCGTCCCGCTCGGTCTCGCCCTGCTGACACTCGCGATCCGGCGCCGCGATGCAGTCCTCGCGATCGTGACCGTTCTCGGGTACGTCGCTCTGGTAGCCAACAGCACTGTGGCCGAAGACTCCTTCTGGGTTGCGGTGTTCACCGGGCCGTTCATGATCGGGACCTGGGTCGCCATCGGAGCGTTCGTCGGCGCGCGCCGCGACCTGGTCGCCTCCTGGCAGGATCGCGCCGAGCGGGCCGAGGCCGAGCGGGAACTGCGTGCCGAGCAGGCGCGGCTCGGTGAGCGGGCCCGCATCGCGCAGGAGATGCACGACGTACTGGCTCACAAGGTGTCGCTGATCGCACTGCACGCGGGTGGGCTCGAGGTGAACCCGGCGGTCGGCCCGGAGAAGATCGAGGGTTCGGCTCGGCTGATCCGCGAGACTGCCCGGCAGGCGATGGAGGACCTTCGCGAGGTCCTCGGCGTACTGCGAACTGACACGAGCGTGGCCGGGGCCGACCTGGCACCGATACCTCAGGCTGCGGATCTGGAACGACTGGTGGCCGACTCGCGGGCAGCCGGGGTGACTGTGACCAGCGAGATCACGCTGGCAGCCGACGTGCCGCTGTCGATCGGACGGACCATCTATCGGATCGTCCAGGAGTCGTTGACGAATGTGCACAAGCACGCGCGTGGCGCCTCGACCGAGGTCGTGGTCTCCGGCGGGCGCGGCGAGGGCGTGACGGTGAGGGTGACGAACGTTCGGCCGGTCGCGGCTGATTCACTGCTCCCAGGCGCCGGGGCTGGTTTGGTCGGTCTGTGCGAGCGCGTCGTACTGGTCGGTGGACGGCTCGCGACTGGTCCGACGGAGGTCGGCGGCTGGCGGGTCGAGGCCTGGTTGCCATGGCCGATCGGCCGGGAGAGCGAGACTGCCACACCAGTAGGTGTGGACACTGTCTCACCAGCGGATGAAGGGAAGCGATGACACGGCTGCTGATCGTGGACGACGAAGCGCTGGTCCGAGCCGGGTTGAAGATGATCCTGGAGTCCGACAGTGAGCTCGAGGTGGTGGCCGAGGCCGACGACGGCGCGGATGCCGCCGCGATGGTGACCAAGCACCGGCCGGACGTCGTCCTGATGGACATCCGGATGCCGCGGCTGGACGGGCTGGCCGCGACCCGGGCTGTGCAGGCATTGCCGGATCCGCCGAAGGTCGTCGTACTGACGACGTTCGATCTGGACGACTACGTGTTCCGGGCGCTGCAGGCGGGGGCGAGCGGCTTCCTGCTGAAGGACACGCCGCCGCGCGAGCTGGTGCAGGCGATCAAGGTGGTCGCGGCCGGGGACGCGATGCTGTCACCGGCGGTGACCCGGCGGCTGATCGGCCACTACGCCAAGGACTCCCGGGCGGATCGGCGCCGGGTCGGGCAGGAGCGGGTCAGCAAGCTCACCGAGCGGGAGCGCGAGGTGCTGGTCGAGGTCGGCAGCGGCCTGCCGAACGCCGATATCGGCAAGAAGCTGTTCATGAGCGAGGCGACGGTGAAGGCGCACGTCTCCCGGCTGCTGGTGAAACTGTCGGCCACCAACCGGGTCCAGGCCGCGATCATCGCCTACGAGGCCGGCCTGCTCACCGACGACTAGGTAAAAGAAACCGGCCGGGGGATCGTCGGAGGGGTGGGGGTCGACGATCCCGCGGCCGGTCTCGGGGGTCAGCGTGCCCGTGGGGGG